>JAYYWX010000130.1:0-15617 GCA_036341255.1 Actinomycetota bacterium
GGGGGCGGTCGGGGGGGGCCGCCGGGGCGTGCGCGGGGGGGGGGGGGCGGGGGTGCGCCCCCCCCCGCGGGGGGGGGCGCCGGCGGGCGCGGCCCCACGGCCGGGGATGACGGCCACGCTGACGCTGACCTACCGGCAGGGGACCCCACTCGGCGACCTGCGCGGCGAGGCCTGGATCGAGCGGTCCGAGGACCACAAGACCTGGTGCCGCGGGCACCTGATCGGCCCCGACGGGGTCACCGTGGAGGCCGAGGGGCTCTTCATCCTGCCGAGGTGGGCGCGGGAGCGGATCGCCAGCGAGCAGCCACACCCGACGCCTCGCTACTTCGAGTAGCCAGGGGCGTCGGGGTTCTCGCGGGTCGTCGCCGGCGCTCCACGCACCTCGACCAGCGGCAGCCCGACCAGCGGGCGAGGTCAGCCGCCGACGCGCACGCCGCGCTCACCGGCGTCGGTGAGACGGGCCTCCTCGAGGGCCCGCTGCTCCAGCGCCGCGCGACGCTCGGCCTCGTCGGCGATCCGCTTGTCGTCGTACGAGCCGGGGTCGGACACGAGGTCCTGGGCGCCGCGCTCGAGGCGGCTGAGCGCGGACCGGGCGAAGATCTGCTGCTCGGTCGCGGTGCGCTCGGAGCGGCCGCGACCCAGGAACGAGACGAACCAGTGCAGCACCGCGGTGACGCGGTTCTTGAAGCCGGTGATGTAGACGAGGTGGACCGCCAGCCACATCAGCCAGGCGATGAAGCCGGTCAGGCGCAGCTTGCCGATCATGGCGACGGCGCGGAAGCGGCTGATGGTGGCCATCGAGCCCTTGTCGAAGTACTTGAACGGCGGCTGCGAGGGCTTGCCCTTGATCCGGCCGTCGATCTCCTTGGCGGCGTACTTCGCGCCCTGGATCGCCACCTGCGCCACGCCGGGGAGGTTGTCGAGGGCGATCATGTCGCCGACGACGAAGACCTCGGGGTGGCCGGGCAGGGTCAGGTCGGGGTTCACGCCGATACGGCCGGCACGGTCCAGCGGCGCGCCGGTCTGCTCCGAGAGCGTGTGGGCCAGCGGGCTGGCCTGCACGCCGGCGGCCCAGATCTTGCAGACCGACTCGATGCGCTCGACGGTGCCGTCGCGGTGCTTCATGTCCAGGCCACGCTCGTCGACGTCGGTGACCATCGCGCCGAGCTTGACCTCGACGCCGAGCTTCTCCAGCTCCTTCTTGGTCTTCTCGCCCAGCTTGGCGCCGAAGGGCGGGAGCACCTGCCCGGCGGCGTCGACGAGGACGACGCGTGCGGTGCGGGTGTTGATGGCGCGGAAGTCGCGGCGCAGCGTGCGGTGCGCGAGCTCGGCGATCTGGCCGGCCATCTCCACGCCGGTCGGGCCGGCGCCGACGACGACGAAGGTGAGCAGGTGGTCGACGTCCTCGCCGCGCGTCGCGCCGAGCTCGGCCATCTCGAAGGCCCCGAAGATGCGCCCCCGCAGCTCGAGGGCGTCGTCGATGCTCTTCATGCCGGGGGCGAACTCGGCGAAGTGGTCGTTGCCGAAGTAGGACTGTCCGGCACCGGCGGCCACGATGAGCGAGTCGTACGCCGACACCGTCTCGCGGCCCAGCACCTGGGAGGTGACCAGGCGGCGCTCGAGGTCGATGTCGGTGACCTCGCCGAGCAGCACCTTGGCGTTGCCCTGCCGGCTGAGGACCTCGCGGGTCGGCGGCGCGATCTCGCCCTCGGAGAGGATGCCGGTCGCCACCTGGTAGAGCAGCGGCTGGAAGAGGTGGTGGGTGGTCTTGGCGACCATCGTGACGTCGACGTCGGAGCGTCGCAGCGCCTTGGTGCCGAAGAGGCCGCCGAAGCCGGAGCCGATGACGACGACCCGGTGACGCCCGCTGCCCTCCGCGGGCGTGGGGGCGGGCGTGGGGGCGGGAGCGTCCGCGCCTGCCGATCCGGTCTGGGTCATGCCGAGCACCTCTCCTTGGGTCCTGTGGGGTCCTATGGGGTCCTGTGGGTCGCGGGGTCCGGTGGGACCACGTGCTGCGGACCAGTGTCGCGCTCCCCGCGCGGCAGCACCCAACCCGACCGGGCGTTCCGTGGCTCACAGTGGTGCACGTCGCACGCCCCCGCACCACCCGTCCGCGCGAGGCGCCCGCTCGGAGGGGACGTCGGGCACCGGCGAGCGGTCCGCCACCGGTGGTCTGGACCGATGGGCGATACAACGGGTGAGGACGTGAAAAAATTCAACGACCCGGTTTGTCGGTGTCGATGGACGGGTACTCGCGATCGCAGAACGGCGCATCGCGCCCTCTGCCGGCCATTCATGGGAGACAAGCACGTGCCGCTCAACCGACCAGCGCTGTCGCTCGGCGGTGGGCCCCGCGGCGTGCAGGACGCCCGCCAGTGGGTGGTGCAGACGTGCCTCGACATCGACCGGCCCGAGCTGGTCGAGTGCGCCGAGCTCGGCGTCTCCGAGCTGGTGACCAACGCGCTGCTGCACGGTGAGGCCCCCATCCAGGTGCGCGTGCGGGGCACCCGCCAGCACCCGCGGGTCGAGGTCCGCGACGGCTCGCAGGAGCGCCCCGTGCTCCCGACCGAGGAGCCGGAGTCCGACGACGTGCTCCTCACCTTCGGCCGCGGCCTCTCGATCGTCGGGCGCTGCTCGGACGCGTGGGGTGCCGAGATCGAGCGCGACGGCAAGGTCGTGTGGTTCGCCCCCGCGAGCTCCTTCGCCGACGACGGGGGCGTGCCAGGGGTCATCACGGGTGTCGAGGCCGCACCCGAGCTGCCCGAGGACGCCATGACCGCCGTCGTGCGCGACGTGCCCGTCGAGGCGTTCTTGGCGTTCGGTCGCCACTTCAGCGAGCTGCGCCGAGAGGTGCGGCTGCTCTCCCTGGCCCACGAGAGCGACTACCCGCTCGCCAAGGACCTCTCCGACCTCTTCGGCGACCTCGAGCGACACCTGCGCGCCGGGACCGACGAGACCCCGGTCCTGCTCGCCCAGGAGGACGGCAAGGAGACCGTCGACCTCGAGGTCGTGGTCTCCCGCTCCGCCGGCCGCACGATCGAGCGCTTCATCTCCCTCCTCGACCTCGCCGACGAGTTCTGCCGCCAGCAGCGGCTGCTGTCCCTGGCCCGCAGCCGCGAGCAGCACGATTTCCAGGAGTGGTACCTCGGCGAGCTCGTCCGCCAGTCCCAGGGTCGGCCCCCGCTGCCGCGACCGCGCGCCTCCGAGCAGGGACACCGCAGCACTCCGCACCTGGCAGCCCGCCGCTACGGCTGAGGGGCACCCGCCTCACCTCGCTAGCCTTCCCCCGTGAGACGCGAGCTGGCCGCCGTCGCCGCCGGCGGCGCCGTCGGGGCGCTGGCCCGCTGGTCCGCAGGGGCCATGGTGCCCACCGGCGACGGCTTCCCCTGGTCCACCTTCGTCGTCAACGTCGTCGGTTGCTTCCTGCTGGCGCTGCTCCCCACCCTCCTGCTCGTGCGTCGCAGGCCGTTGCTGCTGCTCGCACTCGGCCCGGGGGTGCTCGGCGGGTTCACCACGTTGTCCGCGTACGCCGAGGAGGCCCGCGCCCTGGCAGCCGACGGGCGGACGGGGCTGGCGGCGGCGTACGTCGTGGGGACGCTGGGCGCCTGCCTGCTGGCCGTCGCGGCGGCCCGGCTGCGCGACCGGCCGGAGGACCTGCGGTGACCCCGCTGCTCGTGGTGCTCGGCGCCGCAGCCGGCGCACCGGCCCGCTACTGGCTCTCGGCCCGGCTGGACCGTCCGGGCCTGCCGCGCGGGACGCTGCTGGCCAACGCCGCCGGCTCGCTGCTGCTCGGCCTGCTGGTCGGGCTGGCCCTCGGGGGACACGCGCTGGCGATGGGCGGGGCCGGCTTCGCCGGGGCTCTGACGACCTACTCCTCCTTCGTGGTGCAGACCCACGGGCTCGGCGTGCGTCGCGGCGCGGCCTACGCGGGGCTGACCGTGGGCCTGGCGCTCTTGCTGTGCACGCTGGGCTTCGGCCTGGGGTCCTTCCTCGCCTGACCTCCCGGGCCCGGTCAGGCGTAGCCGAGCTCGTGCAGCCGGTCGTCGCTGATCCCGAAGTGGTGGGCGATCTCGTGGACGACGGTGATGCGCACCTCCTCGACCAGCTCCTCCTCGCTGCTGCACATGTCCAGCAGCGGGTTGCGGAAGACGAAGACCCGGTCGGGCAGGTGCATGAGGGTGCTGGAGTCGCGCTGGGTCAGCGCCACACCGTCGTAGAGACCCAGCAGGTCGGCCGGCTCGTGCTCGGGGGGCTCGTCCTCGACCAGCACGACGAGGTTGTGCACGCGGGAGGCCAGCTCGTCGGGGATCGCGTCGAGCGCCTCGTCGACCAGCGCCTCGAAACGCTCACGGTCCATCTCGATCGGCACGTGCCCATGGTGCCAGGAGGTCGGTGGCGGCTCGGGGTCCCCGCACACGCCCCGGACGCACCAAAGCCCGGACGCACGAGAGCCCCGGACCTGGTGGTCCGGGGCTCTCGTCGCTCTGCGACCCCGACGGGACTCGAACTTTTGTGTCGGTGGCAGCCGCCGGTACCTCCCGGCTCCCTCAGCGCTCGTCGCAGGCGGAGAAAGGGGACCGTCCGGAGTTCTCCGTAGCCGCCGGTATCCGCCGCTAGCCCCCGGCCCGTGACCAGAACTGTGACCAGCGCCAGCACAACAAGAGAGCAACCACCGACTCTCGCCCCACCTCTAGGAGACAACCATGGCCCGCACCCTGACCACCAGCATCACGTGTGACTTCTGTGAACTCTCGAGTGAGTACCTGCCCTCGTCGAGCTTCGTGAGTCGCGGCAGCGACGACGATCCCGTCGACCTCTGCAGGTGGTGCGCACATCCCGGCGTCGCTCCCGGTGCGCAGATGAGCAGCGCCGGACACACCGTGACCTTCACCGACACCGGGTGGACCTGCAGCTGTGGCACGCACTTCCAGGACCGCGGTTGGATGACGCTCGACGTGTGGCCATTCCTGGTGCTGCCGCGCGTCCGGGCGCAGGTCTCGATCCCGATTGCCACCGCCCAGAGGCACACCGAGGTCCACCCGCGAAACGCCGCGCCTCCGACCAGTGGTCTGCGCGTCGAGGAGAGTCGGCGGTCTACGGGACGGTGGCCGGCATGACACCGAGACCTACCGAGGCAGAGTGCATCCGCCGCGCCGGCGCCGTCCTCGCGGCCTCCGATCTCGCGATCGCACAGATGACCCCGCGAGAGCAGGCCGAGGCCGCCTGGACCCCCACTGAGCCCTTCTCGATCGAGGAGAAGGAGGACCTGATCCGCGAGCGTCGCGGCCTCTCCCCTGTCCACCACGACGCTGCCGCGATGAAGCGCCTCCGAAGCCGGCGCACTGAGTGGCGCCGCAAGCGGACCCCGTCGGGAGGTGGTGGCCCGGCGAAGACCGTCTCGAGCGACGGCACCTGACCCAAGCGACCCCGCCAGTGCGCGAACACCGGCGGGGCCCGATCCGAACCCTGAGCAAGAGGGAACGAACATGACGAAGAGTACGACGAACCGCACCAGCACCACCCAGGTTCCGACGGCGGGGAAGCCGTCCGAGCCGACCCCCTGTCCGCTGACCTGGTGCGCGATGGACGACACCAGCGACGGCCACACCGACTTCCACTCCGGCCACGTCCAGCAGCTCACGGGTGAAGCCGGTGACGGCTGGCACGCCTGGGCGGTCCAGGACACCGGTGAGGAGATCCTCATCCACCTCGAGGGCGACCGTCCCGGCGGCGAGACGCGCGCGGCGTACGCCGACGCTGAGGGGCTGGCGATGGTGCTCGCAGCCACCGCGACCGCCGAGGGGCGACAGCGTCTGGTGGACCTTCTCGAGGCCGTCGGCGTGAGGGTCCCGCGATGACCGCCGCCCCGGTGGAGCGCCCCGAGATGTCGACCGCGGAGGCAGCGAGGGTGCTCGGTCTGCGGTGGACCGTGTCGGTGGTGGACGCCGTTCGGCGGGGTCGCATCGCTGGGCGGCTCGAGGAAGGGCGGTGGTGGCTGGACGCGGGCTCGGTGGAGGCCTATCGGCGTGACCGTGACGCCGCGCGTGAGCGGGCTCGTCGACCGCGGCCGCCATGCGGCCCCGTGCTGCCTGCCGCGCCCCTGTTGCGGCACCTGGAGGCCTCCGGTGGGCGTCGGGCGCGTGGGGCCCGGTTGAGTACGGCTGAGGAGCGCGCGCTCGAGAGGGCGCGTCGTGACGGTTGGGTGACTCGCGCGGCCGGCGACAAGCTCGCCGCGCGGGTGTTGGGCCTGACCGCGCGCGAGGTGTGGGGAGCCGCCTGGGACTCGTGATCTAGCAGGACCCCCCTGGTGACCGGGTCCGTCCCCTCCTGGCATGGGGACGGGCCCGGTTGCTCATTGGAGGGCGGGTTGTCCCCGGTCGCGTCTAGGGTCACGAGCGTGAGCGACTCGGACGACCCGCACGGCGACGACACTCCTGGCGAGGAGCATGCCGTCGACGACGAGCACACGGCTGACCAGCCGGACGGCGACAACGACGACAGCCCCAGGCCGTCGCTGCTGGAACGACGCGCCAGGGCCATGGATCAGGTGGGCCGTGACGCCGCCGCCATGTCCGCGCGGATCGAGGCGCACACCAAGGGGTACCGAGAGATCAGCGAGCGGTTCGCCAAGGCGGTCCAGCCGGCCCTTGAAACGCAACGCCTCATCAACGCATCGATGCCGAAGCTCGACACCTCGGCGTTCACGACGGGGGCGCTGTTCAACATCGACGGGCACGGTGAGCGGCTGCGGGCCGTCGACGAAGCGCGCGCCATCCGCGGGCCACAGTTGGGCAAGGCGTACGGGGACTGGCAGCAGCAGCTCGCGGACGAGGCCGCGGAGCAGGCACGTGAGGAAGAAGAACTCGCAGCTGAGTTCGCCGAGGAGCGCAGGCGGCGAGAGGAGCTCGAGGCTCAACGTCACGACGCGATGCTGTCAGCGTTGAGCGTCACGGCGACGCACATGGAGGCCACCGCCGCCAGCGTGAAGGATCTAGTGCACGAGCAGCGGTCTGCGAGGGGTGCCGTCATCGGCACGTTGCTGCTGGCCTACCTGAGCGTGGCAGCCACAGTCCTCGTGTCGATCTGGGGCGAGATCGGCCGCAGTGCGCAGATCGCCGCAAGCGGAGGCGTCGTGCTGGGCGGGGTGTTGCTCGTGCTGCTCGTAGGGCGCGGACGCCGCACCCGGGCCTGAAGCGCCGCGCTGGGCGGTCAGTCGACGCGACAGCAGACTTCGAAGGGCTTGCCGCTCCCGCACAGGCAGGTGCCGTGTTCGGCGTTGGCGCGAGCCAGGCAGCAGTCGCGGCCTGGGAGGCCGCTGTCGCAGTAGCAGCATGGGGCGGCCTGGGAGATGGGGTGGTGACTGCCTGCGACCATCCGGCGGAAGTTGTCCCCGGTGTCGTCCCAGGTGTGCACGCGGCGACTGGAGAACTCGCCACGCTTGAGGGTCGAGAGCCACAGGGACCCGCTCACATGAACGCGGCCGGCGGGGCCGTTGAGAGCGCGCTGCTCTCGCGCCAGGTCGGCCAGCGAGAGCCACTCCCCATCCGTGGCTGGTGTGGTGAACGGAGGGCGAAGCGGCCATGCCTCGACCATCGCAGGCCCCCAGTCAGTGTGCGAGGCGACTGCCTTCAGCCGACGCAGCTCAAGGGCTCCGGGACGGTGGGTCCACGGCATCGGCATGAACATGCGGTCGACCTTGTGAGCCTTCATTCCCCGGTCGGTGGCGAGCTCGTATCCGACGAACGCCTCGGCTCTGTCTGACCAGCCGACGAGCACCACTGTGCCTGCTTCCCAGACCTCTCGGCTGGCTCCTTGGTCGACACTGTGCAGCGACTGGGTGAGTGCTTCGGGGGCGACGTCGATGAGGTCGTCGAAGGTCCCGCGGTTCCCCAGGAGGTCTAGGACGTAGGTGGCGGTGCGGGCGACGTTGCCATCGCCTTGGCGCAGCATCACGGCATCGAGGTGCGCGAGGTGTTGGAACTTGGTGACGTACGACAGGCCGTCGCGCTGCATGCTGTCCCATCCGCCGGTGTCGGTGGCGATGTCGACGTGGGTGCCGTGGTTGACGAACGCGACGAGGGTCATGCGGCTGGCTCCAGCGGGCGCGGCGCCGACGGCAGCTGTGGCCCCATTCCGGAGGGATTGGCCGCGCGGGTGGTCACCCAGGTGGTGGCGGTCTGGCCGTTGAGCCACTGCAGCCGACTCCAGACCTGGTCGATGGCCGCCTGGGCGGCCGAGATGTCGGCGTCCACGGCGGGGGTGTACTTCGAGGCGCCGAGCTCGCGGAGCAGCTTGTTCACGCCGTCGTGCTTGGTCTTCGCGGGCTTGTCGTCCAGGTCGACGGTCGGTTCGGCCACGATGGTGTCCAGCAGCCCCAGACGGTCCGCCAGGCGGCCAGCGGCCTCTCGGGTGCCACCGAGCTCCATGCGGGCGTCGATGAAGGCCTCACGGGCGCGCTGGAGGTACTTCACCTGATCCATGCCTTCGAGGTTCTCGGCGACCTTGAGGGCGGTGGTGGCGATGTTGTCGAGGGCGGCCTGGTTCTCGCGGCCCTTCTGGGTGCCGATGTCGATGGTGCGGCCGTTGCGTTCGAGGCTGTCGGTGAAGTTGTCCAGGGCCGCCTGGTAGTCGCGGAAGTTGGCGCGCTGGTCGAGCTCGGCGGAGACCGCCTTGAGGGAGTTCGCGAAGGTGTCGGCGTCCCCGGAGGCACGCTGCAGCGAGTCGCCGGTGCGGTCGATGGTGCCGCCGAAGTACTCGGCCATCGACGCGGCGCTGGCTTCGCGGCCCTCGAGGGTGGCGAGCTGCTCGTCGATGCGGGCGACGGCGTCCTCGGTCTCGGCGGGCAGGTCGTCCCACACCAGCGCCCAGGTGCGGCGCAGGTCGCCCATGAACCCGCCGGGCCCGGAGGTGTCGTTGGTGAGCTTGGCGAAGTTGGCGACGATCTGCGCTCGCAGCTGCTCGAGCTGCTGGCTGGTCATCTCCTCCAGCGAGGCGTTGGTCAGGTCGATGTCTGCGCGCAGGTCGCTGGTCGCGGCGCCGAGGTCCTTGATCAGGCCGATGCCGGCGCCGACGGCGGCACCCCATGGCCCGGCGAGGGTGCCCATCATGGCGTAGGAGGCGGTGTGGGCCAGGCCTGTGGAGTCGGCGACACCGGACATCGCCAGGGCCATGCCGGCCGCTGGCCCGACGGTGCGGCGCATCATCGTGCCGACGGTGGTTCCCTCGCGGCCCAGCGCGGCCAGGGCGGCGTTGGTCTCGGCGACTCCTCGGATGGCCTTGGTGCCGAACCATGCGCCGCCGCCGAGGATCGCGGTCACGGCGGCGAGGGCGACGGCGGAGTCTTGGACCGGCTCGGGCAGGTCGTTGAACGCGCCTGCCAGGTCGGAGACGGTCTCGGCGACGTCGCTGATGATCGGCAGGAGCGTGGCGCCGGCGTCGATGCCGGCGTCGCGCACGTTGTTCCACGCCACGGTGATTTCCGAGGCGGTGGTGCCGGCGCGCTTGGCGAACTCCTCAGCCAGGGCGGAGTTCTCGGCGAAGGCTTCCGCGCCAAGGTCGAGGGAGTCGGTCAGCAGGTCACCCGAGGCGGCCATGCCGAGCAGCGCCTGGGAGACACGCACGTCGGAGAGCTGCAGCTGCTCCAGGGTCGTGAAGACGTCCCCGCCGGACTTGTTGATGCGGTCCAGCCCACCGGTGAAGGCCGCGAACGCCCGGGCCGGGTCGCTCTCGAAGGCCTGCACGAACTCCTGGGCCGACATGTCGGCGACCGCGGCGAACCGCTCGAGGTCCCCGCCGCCCTGGGCGGTGGCCTTCGCCATCTCGGTGAACACCCGGGAGATGGCCGAGCCGCCGGCCTCGACCTCGACACCCATCGACGCGGCCGCGTTCGCGATCGCGAGGATGTCAGACTCCGCGAGCCCGATCTGTGCACCAGCGCCGGAGATCCGCTGCGCCATCCCGAGGATCTGCGCCTCGGTGGAGGCGCCGTCGTTGCCGAGCGCGACCAGCGCGGCGCCGACGTTGTCGATGTCGTCCTGGCTGGTGCCGAGCACGTTCGCCATCTGCGCGATGGAGGTGGCGGCCTCGTCGGCGGTGAGGTTGGTGGTCTCACCGAGCTGCAGCATCGTCTCGGTGAAGTCGGCGACGTCCTCGCGGGCCACACCGAGCTGACCGGCCGCCTCGGCGGTGGCCGCGATCTCCTCGTGGGTGGCCGGCATGGTGCGGGCCAGTTCGCGGAGCTCGTCCTCGAGCTCGGCCATCTCGCTGACGGTGCCGTCGACGGTCTTGGAGACCCCAGCCCACTGGGACTCCCACTCCACCGCCGCGTCGCCGGTCGCGAGCAGCCCGCCGGCGGCGATGAGCCCGACCTGCCCGGCACGGGTGCCGAGCTGGTCGACGGCCTGGGTCTGCCTGCGCCCGGCGGCCTCCATGGCGTCCGCGGAGCGGTTGGCCTGGTCGGAGACGGCCTTGAGACCGGAGATGGCCTGGGCGGTGTCTGCTGCCAGGCGGATTACTACGGATCGAGACTCGGTCACGACGGCGCTCCTCAGATGATGTCGTCGGCCAGGGCAGCCAGCGCGGACTCGAACCCACCGATCTGCCGGTCGAAGGCGGGCGCTAGGTAGGGCTGCCCGGCCTGGGTTGAGGTTCCGTGCTCGACGTACCCGCCGTAGTCGACGGTGGGGCCGATCTCGGCGGCCATGCGGCCGTTGCGGCCGTCGCCGGTGATCGTGGTCGAGATCGAGGACCGCAGCGCCCCGGTGTCGACCGGCGCACCGGCCTGGGCGTCGGCTTCCATGGCGTACGCCGTCCGCCGCAGCACCGCCGCGCCCCGGGCACCCACACGGGCGGCACCGGCTCGCAGCGTCACCGCGAGGCCACGGACCTCGCTGACATCGATCTCGACACCCACGACGTCACCCCAGCGTCAGAGCAGCGGTGGTCAGGGTGTTCATCGCCTTCGCGCCCAGCACGCTGCGCAGGCTCGCGACCTGCTCGACCGTCGCGACCGGCTCGACCAGCATCTCGGCGAGCAGGGTGTTCACGAACACCACGAACGTCTCCGACTCGCGCGACACCTTGCCCTCGTCGTCGGCGTACTGGTCGACCAGCTCGTCTCGGCGACTCGAGGTCAACGCCCGCAGCCTCACCCGGACCTTGCCGGCCCCGGACTCCGCAGTCAGCTCCCGCACCCGGTCGCGCAGCGCCGTCTCCTCAGCCGCGGCCGCCTCGGCGTCGGTCTTGTCGCCAGCCTGCTTGCGCCGGTCGACCAGGGCCGCGAGGTCCGCCACCAGCAGATCCAGCTCGGCGTCCAGGTCACCGCGGAGGTTGAGCTCGATGACCCGCTCGGGCAGGCGGGCCTTCTCGAGGATGTCGGCGAGGGTCCACGCCTTCGGCGCCGTCGTGCTCACGCATCCACCTGCTCGGTCTGGACGGTCGCTGCAACGAGCGACTCGAGGGCAGCCTCGGCATCCGCGCGTCGCTCCTCGAGGCTGGACAGCTTCTGGCGGGCCTTCGCCTCACCCGTGACCCTGGCAGCTTCGCCAAGCTCTGCGCGGCGCGCGTCTGCTGCCTCGATCAGTCGCTGGCAAGCCTCGGCCTCTCGGTCGATCTGCTCGACGCGCTCCCGCGCGGCGTGCACGGCTCGCAGGTAGGCGGGTGCCGGCACCACAGCATCAGGGCCCCACACCGCCGGGGGGAACACCTCGGCTGGATCGGGCTGGCCGAGCCACAAGCCGCCGGAGAGCTCCGGGTTGAGCATCGGATCACGGCCGGCCGCGAGTTCCTCGAGCACCAGCACCGGCCGCCGCAGCGCCGCGAGGTCGTTCTCCATGACCTCGCTGCGCGCCAGCACGTACTCGTGCGGCCCGGCGCTCGACTTGTTCTCCTCGAAGTCGAGTAGCGCCTTCGGCACGAACGGCCCCTCGTGCTCCTCGAGCAGTCGCAGCAGCTCGGCGGTCCTCTCTCGGTGCCGCGCCAGCGCGTTCTCCGCCCGCTTTACCGGCCCGCGAAGCTTCTCGGCCTCCGCCAACAGGTACGCCGACTCCGCAGCCGCCACACGGGGCCGCTGAGCCTCGATCGCACGCTGAGCGATGTCCATCCGCGCCGACAACTGCCCCATCAGCGCCGGCAACCGAGACGCCGCGGCTGCGTCGTCCAGAACTTCCTCGCCTGCCCGAGACTGCAGCGACTCCAGTTCGGCACGCGCGGTGGCGGCTTCGGCTTCCCACTGAGCGAGCACGCTGCGTTGACGCTCAACTTCCTCGGCCGGCGTCGTCACCTTCACGTTCTGCTTCGTCATGGCTTCGTCTCCTTCGCTCCTCCGGTCAGCGAGCGCAGCTGTGCGTCGCGCTGTTCCCACGTCATCGCGTCCACGAGCGCCAGGAACGCTGCCTCGTGCAGGTCACCGGACTCCGTCACCGGCAGCGACGACCGCGCCACCGCGTCCCGCACCCGCTCGGTCACCATCGGCCCGCGGTCCACTAAGAGCACCTCGGCTCGGGCCCTTGCGCCCTCACGACGATGAGTCGCGATCTCACGCTCCAGGTCGAGCGCACGAACCGTGCCGCGCAGCAGCCGCAGGTACTCCCTCACGGGCACCCGCACCATCCCCGGAGCCGGCGACCACGGCCACCGCATCAGCCCTGCACCGGCCTACCGAAGGCCTGAGACACGGCCCAGTCGATCTCTTGGAGAGCCGACTCCTCGGCCGACTTGGGAGAGGACTCCTGGACTGCCTTCTGCGTCACCTCGAGCCGCTCCCCGGCCTCTCGAATCCCGGACGCCGACACCATCGGCGTGTGCTCGAACGTAGCCAGCGAAGTCGCCGCGTCCGCGAAACCGAAGTAGTGCCCTGACGCCAACATCTGCACACCCCGCTGCGCCTGCTCGGCGGAGAACCCCGCCTCACGGAACGCCGCGAGCTCGAGCGCCTCGCTCACCTCACGCGGCTCCTGGTCTTCGGTCATCTCCTGCGCTCCTACGTCGCTCGATCTCCAAGGCCACCGACACCTCGTCGAAGACCAGCGCCCTCCCCTTCCAGGTGGCCACGAGCAACCCGTCGAAGCGGAGGTTGCGCACCTGCCGCTCCGAGAGCCGGAGCCTCGCGGCCACCTGCCGGGTTGTCAGACCCGTAGAAGGAGGACGCCCCGAGCGTGCACCCGCACCGGATTGCGGAACTTCCGCAGTTCCGCCACCCGCCTGAGCCCCGTTTCCGGAAACCCCAGACCTGGCCTCAAGCGCCTGCCGACCCGCCTCCCGCAACTGCCGCACCGCCGCGTCCAACTGGGCCGACACCTCCGGCTGCACCTTCGCCAACTGCCGAGCCTTCGCCGTCAACGCGTCCCCGAAGTCCCGCGAGATCACATACGCCGCCCACGGACCCACCACCGCCGGCAACAACGGCCGGCGCTCAGCGACCGAAGCAACCGGACCGTCCACATGCGCGGTGTCCCCGGTCGGCTTTACCTTCATCACAACGACACCCCCGCCGCCACGGAGGACCCATGACCGATCGCGACCGAGACACCTGGCACACCCGAGACCTCCACGTCCTTCGCGCGGTCGCGGACCACGACCCGCACATGGACAACTGGTCCGCGACCATGTGCGCCGAGATGGTCCTGGATCCGGACGACCTGGTAGCAGCACTGCAGGCTCTCGAAGAGGCTCGCTACATCGAGGTCTGGTGGTCCCGCACTTTTGGCGGCGACGACCCACTCGGCGCGCGGCTGCGCGAGCGCGGCCGCCGCGCGGTGGGAGTCTGGCCCAGCGCCGAAGCCATCGATGGCCTGGTCGAGGCTCTTCGCCAGGCAGAGGAAGCTACCGAGGACCCCGACGAGCGCACACTCATCCGGCGCGCAGCGGGCGCACTCGGATCGGTGTCTCGTGACGTCATGACCGACGTCATCGCGGCTGTAGTCGCTCGCCAATCCGGGCTGGGCTGAACCGAGGCGATCAAGGCAGCCACTCGGATCGCAACCCCCGCCGCTGATGTCGGTGGTCGGCCCTACTGTCTCCACAGAAGCCCAAACCGGCGAGCACCACCACGAAAGGAACCCACCATGGCCCAGTACGACGAGACCCAGCAGGCCCTGTTCGAGCAGATCAAGCGCATCGCCGAGGACGGCGGAATCGAGAGGTACAACACCCAGGGCCAAGCAAAGATCCTGGAGAGCCTCACCCGTGCATTCAGGCACGCCGCCGGCGGCGCCCAGCCCGGAGGAACAGCCAGCGACTGACCAGCGCCTGACCGCCCTCACCGTCGCCCCCTGCTTCTTCGGGTGGCGGCACGTTCACGCGCGGCCCTGGCCTTCCTCGACCGCTGCATCCGAGCCCGATGCTTGTGCTTCGGCCACTGCCCACCGTGCCGGCCACGCAGCTTCGCCAGCCGCTCCATGTCGTCACCCACGAGCGACCACCGGCCGGGCCTCGATCGACACTCCGCCGATGTGCAGGAACCCCGCGCGCGCGACCCCTCTCAGGACCCCGACGGGACTAGGTAACGCGTCGAACTCGACATGCTGGAACCGCGCCAGCGGCCCATCACTGCAGGTCAGCGGGGCGAGCGGACCTCGGCACACCCACCACGAGGCCCACACCGCGACGTTCTGGTCACGAGACTGGTCACCACGACCCCTCAGAACCGCCCTCATGAGGCACCCCCGGGCAGCAGCCGCAGCTGCTTCGACTGGATCGACTCGACCCGCGTCAGGTGATCCCGGACCGCCAGGTTCAGCGCCCCACGAGCCGCGCCCGGCAGCAGGTCGAACGCCGGCGCCACCACCAGCCCCACCGCCACCGCCTGCAGGTCCCGCTTCCGCAGGCCCACCAGCTCGTCGGTCACCGCAGCGACCGCCGCGGCCCGGGTGGTGGTCTCGAAGGCCGCGACGTAGGCCCTGCAGACTGCTGCGTGCTGCTCCAGCGGCGTCACGCCTCCACCTCCCCAGCCACGACCACCGGCGCACCGAGGTTCTCCAGGAACAAGCGAGTGGCCTCGCTCCGATCAGCCGGCAGTGGCCGCAGCCAGTCCAGCGCGGCGAGGAACGCCGACACCACCAGCTCCGCGCGCCCCCGCTCGAGCTCGAGCTGCTTGCCAGCGATGTCGAGTCGCTCCAGGCCCTCGAGCGCCAGCCGCTGCTCCCGGATCAACTTCGTGAACGCCACCGCCTCAGGGCTGCCCGCGCCCGCAGACTCCACCCGCGCGCCCAGGACGTCGACCGAGTGCTCGAGCTTCCCAGCCAGCCGCATGAGCGCGTCGATCGGATTGCGCACCGGTGCGGCATCCGGATCCCAGACCACCTCGATGAGGGCCCGTGCCTCCAGCTCCGCTCGACGACGGGCCGCGGCGGCGCGGGCCGCAGGCGCACCACCGCCGTGCTTGACGCAGACGCGGCCACCAGGGATCGGTCGCCGCTTGCACTGCTCGCCGGTGCTCTTCGCCTTCGCCACGCACCGAGGGGCGTCCATGTGGTCAGCAGGTACGTCCCGTGGGGTGGTGGGGATTTGAGGTCCGGCGAGGCGTCGTGAGGTAGGCGGTCATCGGCGGGATCTTCGGTGTGAAACGACCAAGTCACGCACTGAAGGAGACCCACCGATGACCTTGTCCCAGTCTGCCC
>JAYYWX010000131.1:0-6551 GCA_036341255.1 Actinomycetota bacterium
CCCCGATTTGGCCCGTCCGGAGCCGGTGTGTAACGTTGGGTTCACCGACGCGGGGTGGAGCAGCTCGGTAGCTCGCTGGGCTCATAACCCAGAGGTCGCAGGTTCAAATCCTGCCCCCGCTACAAGAAAGTGGCCCCTGACCTGCGGAAACGCAGATCAGGGGCCACTTGGTTTCTTGAGTCACATAGCCTTGTGCCGCGTTTATGTCCCGAAAACCTTCGCCCCTGGCGGCCCATTGTGGCCCGGGGTGAGGGGCCAGGGCTGCGCTCGGGGCGGCCGCCTGAGGACGTCAGGCGTCAGATTTGGTTGTCGTGGCTTTGCCGGCGAAGGACTGAAGGATGTGCGTCACGTCGGGTGTCGTCCTGTCCTTCTCGATGTAGAACTCTTTGGTGATCGCGTCTGAGGAGTGGCCGAGAACGCGGGCTGCGGTGTCCGAGTCGACCAGGCGGTCGATCAAGGTCGCGACGGTCTTGCGGAAGGTGTGTGGCGTCACCCAGTCGAAGCCTGTGTCTGCTCGGATCGTGCGCCACCGGCGCTCGATGTTGCCGACTTGGTGCCATGTGCCGTTGCGGGTGGCGAAGACCGCGTTGTAGTGATTCGGTCGTTGCTCGATACGTCGCCTCATCAGAACATCGACTGCGAACGGCGGCAGGGCGATGGTGCGCTTTGAAGCGTCGGACTTCGGCTTGGGCTTGCGGTAGGTGCCCTTTCCCGTCTCCGTCTTGATCGTGCCGCTGATTGACACGGTCGGTGGCGTCGCACTCAAGTCGATGTCTGTCCATCGGATGGCGAGTACTTCTCCGATCCGGCAGCCCGTGGCGAGTAGCAGGTCAATGATGTCGGGCATGTCCTGGTTCGGCTTTGGACCGGGCCGCTTCTTGGTCATCCAGGAGTCCACGGCAGAGCGGACGGCGTTGAGGTCCTCCACCGAGAGCGCTTGGACGTCCTTCTTCTGGCCTCGAAGCCGTGATGTGGAGGAGACCGGGTTGGCTGGGAGTGCGTCGTCGATGACCGCGGCGTCGAACATCATCTTGAGGACCGTTTTGGTCTTCTTGCGGCGGCTGTGGGAGTCCTGGGACCTGATGAGCCGTTCCAGGCGCCCAGCTGTTGCCTCCCGCAGGCGGATGTTGCCGATGGCTGGATTGATGACGTTCTCGATGATGCGTTGGTATTCGTTTGCGGTAGTTGCTTCGGAGCGCTGTTCGGCGCGATACAGCGAGAGCCAGATGTCGGCCACCTGGCTGATTCGCATGTCGGGGCCGATGAGGTCGCCGGACGGGGCGCTTCGGTCGGCGATCTTGGTCTTGAGTTCTCGTACTGCGGCGGCGGCGCTTCGACCCGTCCCCTTGATCTCGCGCGTGACGCCGTCGAAGTCTCGGAAGCGGGTTCGCGCGCGGTACACGCCAGGGCGTACCTCGTTCGTTGTGATGCTCCCGAATGTCCCGATAGGGAGCGGGGGGCGAGCCATGTGCCTTCCTTCTTGACCTCTGAGCGCTAGCGATGCCGCGGACGGGAGCGTCGTGACATGGAACCTATTGTGCGGGATGTTGCTTGCTGGTCGCCCCCCGAGCGTCGACCCTCATCGTCCATGTCCGTTTCCGCCTGGAGGTCCAGGGTCTCGGCGTGGGCCTCGATCCATGCATCGAGATCGGAACGGCGGTACCGCAATGCGCCGCCGGCCTTCACCGCGCGTGGTCCGAATCCCGGGCGTCGCGTGCGCCAGGTATAGAGCGTCGACTTAGCGATCCCGATGTAGGCAGCCGCCTGGGCAATATTCATTGTCGCAGGGGTGAGTGCGGGCCGGCCGCGTTCTGTCAGGCGTCGCTCGTTAGGGTCTGCGCCTGCACCGTCGGGGATGCGTTCGCTCTCCTGAGCAGCGAGCATCCGGTGACCGCCAACGATGAGGGTCTCCTTCACGGTTTCCATCTCGTGTCCTCCGACCTGCTGTGGTGGGCCTCGGGTGGATCCAAGCCCACGTTGGTGTCTGATGGTCACCTAAGTGGTCCAACAGGTGCCGAGCGATCAATGCTGCTGGGCGACTTTCTGGGTGGCACGCCGTGTTGCGGCGAAAAGGCCGAGGTGACGCGGGCGTCATACTGCGCGTGGGCGGTCGTTGATGGCCCACCGGGCCGATGGCTAGGGCAGTTGGAGTGCGCGAGCATGGCAGAGGCTGCCGCGGTGGATGCCGCGGCCGCGGTGGCGGTACTTGCCGAGCGCAGGGTCTCCTGTACCGGCTGCGGCACTCTGACGGCACGTCGGGCGAGGATGTCGGTCGGGGAGACCCAGACGACGTCGCCCTCGGCGGGCGGGGTGGCCAGCCCGGACTCGACGTCGTTGTGCGCTCGGCGGGACAGGGCACGCGCTGGGCCGGTCAGGTTGGGGGTGTCGGCCTTCTCGGCGACGACGTGCGCGAGCTCGGAGCCGGCCCCGATGGCGCGGAGGGTTGCCATAGCGGCCTGGGGGAGTTCGGGGCAGGCGGCGATGGCCTCTGGTGTCGCCAGGGTGGTGGCGTCGTGGGTGATGTGGCGATAGGCGGCGCGGACCTCTGCGGCCGCGCGAGCCAAGGGCTCGTCGAGGCGGGCGGCCGGGGGAACCAGGTCGCCCCAGCGGCTGGCCAGGTTGCTCCAGGAGCGGCCTGCGTCGGCGATAGCGGGGCGGAGGCGATCCGAGGGCTCGAGGACGCCGGCAATGCTGGCCGCGTCGACGAGGACCATGCTGGCGCCGGCGATGAGCCCTTGTGTGCGGGCGATGAGCAGGATGTTGGACGGCGCGAGGTGGCGGGCCAGGGCGCGGTGGGCCTGGATGTCCCAGTTGGCCAGCGCCTGGGCCAGCCGGCCGGGGTCGTAGACAGGGCGGATGGCCTCGCCGGCGAGGGCGCGGGGGAACCGGTCGGTCAGGTAGCTGCGGGCGATGTTCTCGCACGTGGACATCCGGTCGACCCAGACCCCGGTGGGTGCCACGGCGTAGGGGGAGTGGTGCTGGGCCAGCTGGACGCGGCGGTCTGATTCGCGGGCGTCGGTGACGCGGTCGCGGCCGTGGTCGTGCAGGGCGACGTTGACGGCGTGGGCGGTCAGGTAGAGGCCGTGCATGATCCTGGTGCGCGCTGCCTCGAGGTCGCGGTGGGCCTCGGTCTGCTCGTGCGGGATCTCGGCGCCGTAGCGGCGGACCAGGGCGGCTGCGTTGAAGAGGGTCTGGGTCATCTGGTCGACGCGGGGGTTGGTCGGGCCCGGACCTGGCCAGGCCTTCCGGCCGGACAGGCTGGACTCGATGGTGGCGGCCTGCGCCGAGAGGCTGGTGATGGGACGGTCGCGCTCGTCGACGCCAGGTCGCCGGCCAGGGAGGGAGGCCCACAGGTCCTCCGCGGCCGCGACCATCGTCGGCCAGCTCCGCAGGAGTGTGCCGGCGTCGTCGCCGGCGACGTCCATGAGCAGCTGGCGGGCCAGGTAGTCGACGTCGAAGAGCATCTCGCCGACGCTGCGCACGTCGCGCGAGGTCATCGGGATCTGGTCGACATCGAAGAGTTCCTCGTCGATGTCGGCGTACGGCAGGCGCAGGTCAGTAGCCAAGGCCGCGGGCTTCCCGGATGAGGTCGCACAGGTCGACGACCAGCTGCGAGCCGTGGACGAGGTCCGGCTGGGGCAGCGGCAGTGGGCGGGTCAGCTCCTCTGCCTCGGTGAGCAGCTGCAGGGGCGTCCGCTCCTCGAGGTCGGGGAGCGGGTCGACGTCGGGCAGCTCGTAGTCGTTGGGCAGCAGGG
Source organism: Actinomycetota bacterium (assembly GCA_036341255.1). Taxonomy (GTDB): domain Bacteria; phylum Actinomycetota; class Actinomycetes; order Propionibacteriales; family Nocardioidaceae; genus Nocardioides. The sequence continues at coordinate 3,756 of JAYYWX010000131.1, forward strand.
CGCTGGCCTGGGAGTGCGCGAGGTAGACGCCCAGCCCGAGGTCGTGGAGCGGGGAGTCGGGGGCGGCCTCGTCGGCGTCGGTCCACACCTGGGTAGCGGCCTGGTGCAGCAGCTGGGCGATCGAGCCGAGACGGTCCCAGGTGCCGTCAGCGTTGAGGGTGTCCACGGGTGTTCCTTTCAGTCGGAGGTCGGTCTGGCCCATGAACCCACGTCTCGGCCGCGGCCCGCTGCGCCGAGCGGCGGGCTGTGGATAACTCGGGGTGCTGTCGGAACCTGGGCACAAACTGGTCTCGTTCGCCTATGTGGTCCGGCGGGTGTCGGACGATCACCGCGAGCAAAGTCAAGAGATCCGCACTAGTGCTGAAAGATGGAGGAGGGTCGAGATGAGGTTCCCGATGACGGTGCTGAGGGTGGTGACGGTGGAGCCGGCACTGCTGGTGAGCTTCGTCCTCACGGTGGTGGTGTGCGCCCTGCTCCCCCCGGCACTTGGCCTGGTGGCGTTCATGGCTGCGGGCGGTGTGCTGGTCGCGCTCGCGCTGGGGCAGCTGCAGGAGCCGGCGATCGCCGCGCTGACTAGGTCGCGGCCGGCGACCGAGGCCGAGTACGGCGTGCTGGCACCGGTGCTGGCCGAGCTTGGTGGCCGCGGCGTCGACGTCGGGGCGCTGTTCGTACGCCGTGTGCAGCGGCCGACCACCCCGGTGGCGGTGGCGATCGGCCGGCGCACCGTGGTGGTCAGTCCCGGGCTGGTCGAGGCGACGTACCGCGGCGGCGTGACTGGCGCGGAGGCGGCCGCCGCGGTGGCTCATGCTGTCGGGCGACATCAGGCGCTCCGGCCGCGGCTGGAGCTGGCCGTGCTTGCGGCGACGACGCCGTGGCGGGTGATGGTGGCGACGTTCCGCGGCGTGGGCCGGGCGTTCGCCTGGCTTCCGTTCATGCGGCTGGCCTGGACGCTCCGGGGCGTCGTGGGGGTCATCTGTGTGGTGCAGTCGGTCGCCGAGGGGCGTGCCGCGCCTGGGCTTCTCGGCGGCGCGGTCGTCGCGCTGACCTACCTGGTGCCGGCAGCAGGCCGGCGGATCGAGCTCCGCGTCGAGGCCGAGGCCGACCGGTTCGTGCTCGCGCTCTGCCTCGGGCCCGTGCTGGCTGGTCTGCTGCGCCGCTTCGGGCACCCGATGACGCTCGAGCGGATGCGGCAGCTGGAGGCTGTCGTCGAGCAGCCTCAGCGGCCGCGGCTGCACCTGGTGCACGGTTGAGGCTGTTCGCTGGCGGGTCTCGCGGCGGCCTGACGTGGGCTACTCGTCGTCTGCGAAGCCGGACGTGGAGTGATGCACGCAGCCGCGGCCGTCGCCCTCGTGCGGCTTGTGGTTCATGCACGGCAGCGAGCCCAGCTTGTGCGAGCAGTCGACCCAGCGGACGGTCGAGGGTCCGGTGGTCGGCGCGAGTGCGGTAGCCATCGCGGCCTCCTACCGGCGCGGGCCGCGGCGGCGGCCGAGCTGGGGCCGCTGGTAGGCGGCGGTGTCGGTGTGGTCGTGCTGGCGGCCGGACCGGTGAACCTGCGCGATCTCGGCGTCGGGGGAGGGGCCGGTGTCGGCGGCCGCGGCCTAGGCGGCTGCCTCCTCGGTGGCCCTGATCTCCTCGGCGCGCTGTCGTGCCTCTTCCTCGAGCGCGGCTTCCTCGCGAGCGGCGTCACTCATGTGAACTCCCATGGATCCCGTGGACCGGCACCGGCTGCGCCGGTCCTCCTGGTCACCTATGTGCGGGGCGAGGGTCCGGGCGATCACCGCCGGCCGAACTCCTTGGAGGCGTGTTTCCCGGGCTCAGGCTGGCTGGGCCAGCAGCGTGGCACCCAGCAGTTGCGCCGTGTGCTCGAGGACAGTGCGAACCGGTCGCGCCCGGGCGGTCGCAGCACGGATGGGTGTCGAAGCCCTCGTCGACGACGATGCGGTGCAGCTGGCCACCACAGGCGCGACAGCGTGGACCGGCGTGGGTGGGGCACTGCTCGGCCGCCACGGCGCAGGGAAGGCATGCCGCGGCCGGCGGGGGAGTGACATGGTGGTCGCGGTCCCAGTCGCGCCGCTGGCGCAGCAGCGTGGCGGTCTGTTGCCAGAGCGCGTGCTCGAGGTGCGTCGGCGCCGGTCGGCCGATCGCCTGGTCGACGGCCTTCTTGAGCAGCTGGTCACCGCAGACGTCGTGGTCGTCGACAACCGCTTCGGCGAGGTCGGCATCTCGCTCAAGTACGTGTCCGCGCGCATCGACCGCGCCCCGCACGCGGCCCAGGCCAGCTGAGGAGGTTCGCTCCAATGGATCTCGTCGTTCAGTCCCCGGACGAGCTGCTCGCCGCGGTGCCGCACGTCCTCGGCTTCAAGCCCGAGGAGTCGATCGTCCTGGTGCCCTTCCGGCCCGGACTGCCGATCACCCGCGTCGACCTGCCCCGGACCGCCGCCGATCGCGAGGAGGTCTGGGACGCACTCAGCGGCCCGTACGGCCGCCACGCCCGGCCCGGTGCCCGCCTCGCCATCATCTGCATCACCGAGGACCGCCGCAGCGCCGAGCTGGCCAGCCAGCACCTGTCCAACCGTCTCCAGGACATCGGCATCACCACCCACATCAGGCTGTGGTCCGACGGCGAGCGCTGGCGCGAGTTCAACACCGGCCAGACCGGGCTGCAGACCCCCTCGACCGCCGAGCGGATCGCGGCCGCGACCGTGCTCACCGGCGCCGCCCAGCCGGCCGCCAGCCGCGAGTCTCTGGCCGCCTCAATGGTCGGCGACCGCGAGCCCATGGCCCAGCTCCTCCCCG
>JAYYWX010000132.1:0-7419 GCA_036341255.1 Actinomycetota bacterium
GGCGACCTCGCGCCGTTGTCGCACTGCGCGCTGGCGCTGCTGGGGGAGGGCGAGGTGCGCGACGCCCACGGGACGTTGAGGCCCGCGGCCCAGGCGCTCGCCGCTGCCGGGCTGGAGCCGGTCGAGCTGGCCGCCAAGGAGGGTCTCGCCCTCATCAACGGCACCGACGGCATGCTCGGGATGCTCGTGCTGGCGCTGCACGACCTCCGCGTCCTGCTGCGCACCGCCGACGTCGCCGCCGCGATGTCGGTGGAGGGGCTGCTCGGCACCGACCGGGTCTTCGCGCCCGAGCTCCAGGCGATCCGGCCGCACCCCGGCCAGGCGGACTCCGCGGCCAACCTGGTGCGGCTGCTGGCGGACTCCGGGGTCGTCGCGTCGCACCGGGGGCCCGACTGCAACCGTGTGCAGGACGCCTACTCGCTGCGCTGCGCGCCCCAGGTGCACGGGGCTGCCCGCGACACCGCCGACCACGCGGCCCGGGTGGCGTCGTGGGAGCTGGCGTCGGCGGTCGACAACCCCGTCGTCGTGGAAGACCGGGTGGAGTCCAACGGCAACTTCCACGGCGCCCCGGTCGCCTACGTGCTCGACTTCCTCGCGATCCCGGTCGCCGACGTGGCCTCGATGAGCGAGCGGCGTACCGACCGCTTCCTCGACAAGGCGCGCAACCACGGGCTGCCGCCGTTCCTGGCCGACGACCCGGGCGTGGACAGCGGGCTGATGATCGCCCAGTACACCCAGGCCGCGGTCGTCTCCGAGCTCAAGCGCCTGGCCGTCCCCGCGTCGGTCGACTCGATCCCGTCCTCGGCGATGCAGGAGGACCACGTGTCGATGGGCTGGGGGGCTGCCCGCAAGCTGCGCCGCGCCGTCGACGGCCTGGCGCGCGTCGTCGCGATCGAGGTGATGACCGCGGCACGCGCGCTGGACCTGCGGGCCGCCGAGCTCGGCGTCTCCCCGTCCCCGGCCACCGGCGCGGTCGTCGACCTGCTGCGCGCCTCCGGTGTCGAGGGCCCCGGCCCCGACCGCCACCTGTCCCCCGAGATCGAGACCTGTGTCGACCTCGTCCGCTCCGGCGCCGTGCTGGCCGCCGCGACCTCTGTGATCGGAGACCTCGCATGACCTCCTCTCCCTCGTCCCCGAACCCCCGCCTGCCGATCCACGCCGCCACCGGCACCGACCTCACCGCCCGCTCCTGGCAGACCGAGGCGCCGCTGCGGATGCTGATGAACAACCTCGACCCCGAGGTGGCCGAGGACCCCGACCACCTCGTCGTGTACGGCGGCACCGGCCGCGCCGCCCGGTCCTGGGAGGCCTACGACGCGATCGTCGACACCCTGCGCGACCTCGCCGACGACGAGACCCTGCTGGTGCAGTCGGGCAAGCCGGTCGCGGTGATGCGCACCCACACCTGGGCGCCGCGCGTGCTGATCGCCAACTCCAACCTGGTGGGGGACTGGGCGAATTGGGAGGAGTTCCGACGGCTCGAGGACCTCGGGCTGACGATGTACGGCCAGATGACCGCCGGGTCCTGGATCTACATCGGCACCCAGGGGATCCTCCAGGGCACCTACGAGACCTTCGCCGCGGTGGCCGACCTGCGGTTCGACGGGACGTTGGCAGGGACCATCACCGTGACCGCCGGGCTCGGTGGCATGGGCGGTGCGCAGCCGCTCGCGGTGACCATGAACGACGGCGTCGCGATCTGCATCGAGTGCGACGACGCCCGCATCCAGCGCCGGATCGACCACCGCTACCTGGACGTCCGCGCCGCCTCGCTGGAGGAGGCCGTCGCCCTCGCGACCGAGGCCCGGGACGAGCGGCGCGCGCTGTCCATCGGTGTCCTGGGCAACGCCGCCGAGATGCTGCCGCGGCTGCTGGAGATGGACGCCCCCATCGACGTCGTCACCGACCAGACCTCGGCCCACGACCCGCTGGCCTACCTGCCGATCGGGGTGCCCTTCGAGGAGTGGGAGGAGCGGCGTACCGCCGACCCGGCGGCGTTCACCAAGCAGGCGCAGGCCTCGATGGCCGCCCACGTCCGGGCGATGGTCGAGCTCCAGGACCGGGGCGCCGAGGTCTTCGACTACGGCAACTCGATCCGCGACGAGGCCCGCAAGGGCGGCTACGACCGGGCCTTCGAGTTCCCGGGCTTCGTGCCGGCCTACATCCGCCCGCAGTTCTGCGAGGGTCGCGGCCCCTTCCGGTGGGCTGCCCTCTCCGGCGACCCCGCCGACATCGCGGCCACGGACCGCGCGATCCTCGAGCTCTTCCCCGAGGACGAGAAGCTGCGGCGCTGGATCACGATGGCCGGCGAGCGCGTGCACTACCAGGGCCTGCCCGCCCGGATCTGCTGGCTGGGGTACGGCGAGCGCGCCCGCGCGGGTGCCAGGCTCAACGAGATGGTCGCCTCCGGCGAGCTCTCCGCGCCGGTCGTGATCGGCCGCGACCACCTCGACTGCGGCTCGGTCGCCTCGCCCTACCGCGAGACCGAGTCGATGCTCGACGGCTCGGACGCGATCGCCGACTGGGCGCTGCTCAACGCGCTGGTCAACACCGCCTCGGGCGCCACCTGGGTCTCGATCCACCACGGCGGCGGCGTCGGCATCGGCCGCTCCATCCACGCCGGGCAGGTCGTCGTCGCCGACGGCACCGAGCTGGCCGCGGAGAAGATCGAGCGGGTGCTCACCAACGACCCCGGGATGGGGGTCGTGCGGCACGTCGACGCCGGCTACGACCGGGCCGACGAGGTCGCCCGCGAGCGCGGGGTGCGGGTGCCGACGGCCTTCCGGTCGCGGGAGTCGTAAGGACTTCGTCACCGTGGCCGGGACCTGCACCCGGCACCATGGGGACATGCGCCGACTCCTCGTCCCCTCGCTGCTCCTGGCCCTGCCGCTCACCGCCTGCGCGACCGACCCGGTCGCCGAGGACGCCCCGGCTCCTGCGGGGAGCTCCTCGTCAGCGTCGTCGCCGGCCCCGTCCGCCTCGCAGTCGGTCGAGGCGGGCGCCGAGGTCGAGGGGTCGCCGGAGCCCGACGGCCGCTTGGTGTCGTACGCCGAGTGGGAGGCCGACCCGGCGGCGTACGCCGACTCCGACGTCGTCCTCTACTTCGCCGCCAGCTGGTGCCACAACTGCCAGGACACCGACGCCTCGCTCGACGCCGACGGGGTGCCGGCGGGTCTGACGCTGGTGAAGATCGACTACGACGAGCGGACCGACCTGCGCCAGGAGTACGGCGTCACCGTGCAGCACACGTTCGTGAAGGTCGACGAGTCCGGGGCGCGGCAGGACATCTGGACCGGCACCACCACCGGTGCCGAGATCGCCTCGCGCGCGACCTGAGGCTGCTGGTCGCTGATGGTCGAGATCCTGGGGGCCCTCCTGGCGGGGGTCCTCACCACGCTGGCGCCGTGCGTGCTGCCGCTGCTGCCGGTCGTCGTGGGCGGCTCCGTCGTGGGGGTGCCCGGCGCCACCGGCCCCTCGCGCGACGTGCGGCGCGCGCTGGTGATCACCGCCGGGCTGGTCGGCTCGGTGCTGGCCTTCACCCTGCTGCTGCGCGCCTCGACGGTGCTGCTCGGGGTCGACCCGGCCGTGTGGCGCTGGGTCTCCGGCGGTCTGCTGGTCGTGCTCGGCCTGGTGATGGCGCTGCCGAGCGTGTGGGACCGGGTGACCGTGCGCCTGGGCCTGCAGGCGCGCGCCCAGCAGCGGCTCGCGTCGGCCTCCTCGGTCAGCGGTGACACCGGGGCGCTGCTCACCGGTGCGGCGCTGGGGCCGGTCTTCCTGTCCTGCAGCCCGCTCTACGCCTACGTGGTGGTGACCGTCGTGCCGGCACGTCCCGCCTGGGGCACCCTGCTGCTGGCGACGTACGCCGTCGGGCTGGGCGGCACGCTGCTGCTGGTCTCCCTCGCGGGGCAGCGGCTCGTGCGGAGGCTGGGCTGGCTCGCCGACCCCGACGGCTGGGTGCGGCGCGGGCTGGGGCTGGTGTTCGTCGCGGTCGGTGTCATGGTGCTGACCGGACTGGACCGGGACCTGCAGGCGTGGCTCCTGGAGCACTCGCCGGTCGCGCCGTGGGAGCTGGACTCCTGGTTCATCCCGGAGTGAGCTGCGCCCCGTGGGCGGTCGGCCGCGTCAGCGGGGGCTGTCGAGGACCATCGTGATCGGCCCGTCGTTGACCGAGGCGACCTGCATGTCGGCGCCGAAGACGCCGCGCTGCACGGGAGCGCCGAGGCGCTCGAGCTCGGTGCACACGGCGTCGTACAACGGCTCGGAGACGGGGCCGGGCGCGGCGGCGGCCCAGGTGGGGCGGCGGCCCTTGCGGGCGTCGCCGTAGAGCGTGAACTGGCTGACGACCAGGACGGGGGCGCCCACGTCGGAGGCGGAGCGCTCCTCGCGCAGCAGCCGCAGCTCCCAGATCTTGCGGGCGGTCCAGGTGACGTCGGCGGGGCCGTCGTCGTGGGTGACACCGAGGTAGACGAGCAGCCCGGGGTCGGTGGTCGCGCCGACCACCTCGCCGTCGACGGTCACGCTGGCCGACAGGGTGCGCTGCACGACTGCTCGCATGGGGACATCCTCCCCGGCGCCCGACCCCATCCGGGCGCCGGGGGAGGGGCTACCAGACCCGGCGGGTGTTGCCGCCCATCGGGACGAGGTTGAGCACGAGGCCGACGACCAGAAGGATCGCGCCGATCGTGGTGAGGATCGAGATCTTGGCGATGAGCCCGATGATGAGAAGGATCAGTCCGAGGACGACCATGGGGTTACCTCCTGTAGCGGGCCCGCCCTCGGTGGGCGGGCGTTGTCCCTACCGATTCCCCGTTGCCGGCCCGCCACGCATCCGAAAGGGTGAGGGGGTGGCCCATCCGCAGATGTTCGACGACGACGACCCGGTGCTCGCGCGGCTGCGCTCGGTGGCGCTGGAGCTGCCAGGGGCGGAGATGAAGGTCTCCCACGGGCGGCCGGCGTTCTTCACGCAGAAGGTGTTCGCCTACTACGGCGGCGCGCAGAAGGTCGACGGGCAGTGGGTCGCCCACGACTGCTCGATCATGGTCCAGCCCGACCCCGCGGACCGGCCGGCGCTGCTGGAGGACCCGCGGGTGTGGGTGCCGGCCTACCTCGGCGGAGCCGGCTGGCTCGGCGTCGACCTCGACCCCGACCCGGCCGCGGTGGACTGGGTCGAGGTCGGCGAGCTGCTCGACGCGTCGTACCGGCTGACCGCGCCGGCGCGGCTGGTGCGGGAGCTGGAGGGGCGCGCGGCGGGGTAGTCCGCACGCATTCTCACCCTGAGCTCGAACTGAGGGTGAGATCTCGTGCGGAGTAACCCGGCCGGCCGCCTCAGCCCAGCGCCGAGATCGCCTCGTGAATCGTCAGCGTCCGGCGGGCGGACTCGACGTGGAGGTTCTCGATCATCTTGTTCTTGTACGTCGCGACACCGGAGCCGGCCGTCTCGAAGGCCTCGATCAGGCCCTTCGCGTCCTCGACCGCCTCGGCGGAGGGCGCGAACTGCTCGTTGGCGGGCTCGACCTGCCCGGGGTGGATCAGGGTCTTGCCGTCGAAGCCCATCTGGCGGCCCTGCTCGCACTCGGCGAGGAAGCCCTCGGCGTTCTTCACGTCGTTGTAGACGCCGTCGAGGATCTGCACCCCGGCCGCGCGGGCCGCGAGCAGCGCCATCGACAGCGAGGTCAGCAGCGGGGCGCGGCCGGGGACGTGCTCGGCGTACAGCTCCTTGACCAGGTCGTTGGTACCCATGACGATCACCGCGAGCCGGTCGGAGGCGGCGGCGATCTCACGGGCGTTGAAGATCGCCTCGGGCGTCTCGACCATCGCCCAGAGCTTGGTGTGCTCCGGCGCGCCTGCCTTCTCCATCGCCTCCACGAGGCCGAGGACCTCCGCGGCGCTGTTGACCTTGGGGACCACGATGCCGTCGGGACCGGCCTTCGCTGCGGCGGCGAGGTCGGCGTCGTGCCACTCGGTGCCGAGGCTGTTGACGCGGATGGTGACGGTACGCCGGCCGTACTCACCGCTCGACGCGGCCGCGCACACGGCCTCCCGGGCGGCGGGCTTGGCGTCGGGGGCGACGGAGTCCTCGAGATCGAGGATGAGGCCGTCGCAGGGGATGGTCTTGGCCTTCTCCAGGGCCCGGTCGTTGGCGCCGGGCATGTAGAGGACGGAGCGGAGAACGGTCGTCATGGGTCAGCTCGCCTCGCTGTCGGTCGAGATCGCGTCGTACTGCTTCTTCAGCTCGGGGTCGATCGCGGCCAGCTGCTCGGCCAGCTCCACCATCACCAGGCACTGCTTGAGGGAGGCGTCGTCCTCCATCTTGCCGTCGAGCATCACCGCACCCGTGCCGTCGCCCATGGCGGCGACCACGCGGCGGGCGTGCTTGATGTCCTCGACGCTCGGGCTGAACACCTTGTTGGCGATCGCGATCTGCTTGGGGTGCAGGCTCCAGGTGCCGACGCAGCCGAGCAGGAACGCGTTGCGGAACTGGTCCTCGCAGGCCACCACGTCGGCGATGTCGCCGAAGGGGCCGTAGTAGGGGTAGATGCCGTGGGTGGCGCAGGCGTCGACCATCCGGGCGATCGTGTAGTGCCACAGGTCCTGCTGGAAGATCGCGCGGTGCGCGTCGGGCTGCTCGACGACCGGGTCCTGGCGGACGAGGTAGCCGGGGTGACCGCCGCCGACGCGGGTGGTCTTCATCCGGCGGTCGGCGGCGAGGTCGGCCGGGCCGAGCGAGAGGCCCTGCATGCGGGGCGAGGCGCCGCAGATCTCCTCGACGTTGGCGACGCCGCGGGCGGTCTCGAGGATCGCGTGGATGAGGATGGGGCGGTCGAGCCCGGCCTTGGCCTCGAGCTGGGCGAGCAGCCGGTCGACGTAGTGGATGTCCTCGGCGCCCTGCACCTTCGGCACCATGATGACGTCGAGCTTGTGACCGATCGCGGGCACGAGCCGGGTCAGGTCGTCGAGCACCCACGGGCTGTCGAGGGAGTTGATCCGGGTCCACAGCTGGGTCGGACCGAAGTCCGTGTCCTGCGCGATCTTCACCAGGCCCTCGCGCGCGGCCTCCTTGTTGTCGGCCTTGACGGCGTCCTCGAGGTTGCCGAGCAGCACGTCGACGGTGCCGACCATCTGCGGGATCTTCGACGCCATCTTCTCGTTGCTGGGGTCGAAGAAGTGGATGGCGCGGCTCGGCCGCGCCGGGATCTCGGTCGGCGGGGTCGGCGCACCCACGGCGAGGGGGCGGAAGAAGTCCTTGGCGCTCTTGCTGCTCGGCATGGTGCGGAAACTAGCAGCGCGTCGTTACCCGTCGGTATGACCGATCTGACAGCGGACGCGGAAGGTCTGAGGTCAGCCGGGTTTGTCGGCTGGCCGACAGACCCGGAAGCTGGACGACGAACCTTTGTCGTCCGGCTTCCGGGTTCAGCGGCC
>JAYYWX010000133.1:0-8479 GCA_036341255.1 Actinomycetota bacterium
CTCGCGCACGTCCGGCGCCGACGTCCGGCCGCTGCTGGCGCCCTGGTGGCTGCCGTACCGGCACGGGCTCGACCTCGTGGGCGGGGTGGTGGCGGCGGCCGGCAACCAGGCCGCCGACGTCGCGGAGCGGCGGCGCATCGCCGCAGCCGAGCGCGACCCCGAGTCCTTCGCGGCCCGGCGGCCCACCGAGGAGGACGACGTCCTCGAGGCCGACTCCGGCTGGGTCGCCCGGTTCCTGTCCAACCCCGTCGCCGTCGTCCTGGCGCTCGTGGTGCTGGTCAGCGTGGTGGGCGCTCGTGCGGCGTTCGGCCCCGTGACCGGTGGCGCGCTGTCCCCGGCCCCGGAGGGCGTGGGCGACTGGTGGCGCCTGCACCTGGAGTCGTGGCACCCCCTCGGGGCGGGCACCGCCGTGCCCGCGCCGCCGTACCTCCTGCCGTTGGCCCTGCTCGGCACCCTCCTCGGCGGCAGCGCGACCGCCGCGGTCTCCGTGCTCCTGCTCCTGGCGGTGCCGGTGTCCCTGTGGGGGGCCTGGCGGCTGCTGCGGCTGATCGGTCGCCTCGTGTCCCCGCGCGGCCTGCCGCGGTGGCTGCTGCTGTGGGGCGCGGTCGTCTACGCGCTCGTGCCCGCGACCAGCGGGGCCTGGGGCCAGGGGCGCCTCGGCGTGGTGGCCGCGGTGGTCGTCCTGCCCTGGCTCGCCCACGCCGCCGTCGGGTTCGCCGACCCCGAGCCAGACCGTCGCTGGCGCGCGGCCTGGCGCAGCGGTGTGCTGCTCGCCCTCCTGGTGGCCTTCGCCCCGGTCGCCTGGCTGCTCGGCCTGGTGCTGGCCGCGCTGGGCGTCACCGCGGCCGCCCGCCTCGTGCCCGACGTGGCACGCGACCGCTCCGCCTGGGGCCCGCCGGCGCTGGCGCTCGGGTTGCCCGTGGTCCTGCTGCTGCCGTGGTGGCTACCGGCGGTCCAGCACCGTGCCGCCGAGGGGCTGCTGCTGGGCGCCGGACGGCTGCCGGCGCCGATGCCCGACGGGCTCGACGTCCTGGCCGGCCGGTTGGGCGGGCTGGGCGCTCCGATGTGGGTCGGTCTCCTGATCGTCGTCCTCGCCCTGGCGGCGCTGTGGCCGCGCCCGACCCGCATCCCCGTGCTGATCTGCTGGCTGCTCGCGGCCGTGACGGCGCTGCTGACCCTGGTGCTGTCCTGGGTGACCCTCGACGTCGCCGGTGGCTCGACGCCTGCCTCGGTCGCCGTGCTGGTGGTGGTGCTGCAGGGCGCCCTGGTCGCCGCGGTCGTGCTCGGCGCCCTCGGAGCCGTGGAGCTGCGCCGGGGTGCCTCCGCGCCCCTGCCCGCCCCGTGGCGGGCCGGCGTCGTCGCCCTCGCGGTCGTCGCGTCGCTGGTCCCGCTCGTGGGGCTGGGCTGGTTCGCCAGCGGCGAGCACCGGCTGGCCGCCGAGGACGCCGCCGGGATCCCGGCGTACATGGTGCAGAGCGCGGCGCAGGCCCCCGAGCGCGGCATCCTCGTGCTCACCGGTTCCGTGCGTGAGGGCGTGGACTACGTCGTACGCCGTGGGGACGGCGTGACCGTCGGCGAGGACGAGGTCCTCGGCCTCTCGCCGCGCGACACCGACCTGACCGCGCTCGTGCGCCGGGCGGTCAGCGAGCCCGACGACGAGCTGGCCACCGACCTGTCCGAGCGCGGCATCGAGTACGTCGTGCTGCCGGCGCCCGCCGACGGCGACGTCGCCTCCGTGCTCGATGCGGCGCCGGGGCTGGTGCAGGCCTCGGCCGAGGACCGCGACACCCGCGCCTGGCGCGTCTCCCGCGAGCCGTCGGTCGACGCGCTCGAGGGGCCGGGCTCCTGGGTGCGACCCGTCCTCCTGCTGGTCCAGCTCGCCGGCCTGGCCGTCGCGCTGGTGCAGTGCGCGCCCACGCGGGGTGCCAGCCGGACCGAGGGGAGCCGCAGATGAGACGCCTCCCGTTCTCCCGGCCCTCGCTCTCCCGGCCCTCGTTCTCCCGGCCGGGCCCGCTCGCGGTCGTCACCGCCGTCGTCCCGACCGTGGCGATCTGCGCGGCCCTGCTGGCCGACGCCGACGTGCAGGTGGACCCCGTCGACCGAGCCCCCAGCGAGGTGCCGCTGGCCCGCAGCGTGCTGGTCTGCCCGACCGGCAACGAGGCGGGTGGGGTGTTCGTGGCCTCCGACGCCGTCGAGGCCGGCGGGACCGGCGAGGTGCAGGTGGTCGCCGGCGGCCGCGCCAGCGAGCCGCGGACCGTCGAGGTCCCGCCGGACCGTCGCGTGGAGCTCGCTGACGCGACCCGGGTGAGCGGGGCGGGGGCGACGGCCCCGGGGCTCGTCGTCCAGCGGTGGTCGACCCCCGGCCTGCGCGCGGTCGACTGCCCCGCCACGAGCAGCGACCAGTGGTTCACCGGTGTCGGGGCTGGTGCCGAGCACACCTCGGTGCTGGAGCTGCACAACCCCGACGCCGGGCCCGCGACCGCGACCATCACCGTCCTGGGCCAGTCCGGGCCGGTGGGGGCCGGCGGCCGGCTGCGCGGGGTCTCCGTGGCCGGCGGGGCGACCGTCCGCCTCGACCTCGGCGCCGAGATCCCCAAGCGCGAGGAGCTCGCGCTCCGCGTCACCACCGAGCGGGGTCGGCTCGCGGCCACCGTCATCGACGCGTTCGTGCCGATCGGACGGGGCGCGACCACCAAGGAGTACCTCAGCGGGCAGCGCGAGCCCGACACCTCGCAGCTGCTGCTGGGAGTGCCGGACGGGGTCGACGACCCCGAGGTGGTGGTCGCCAACACCTCCGACAGCGCCTCGCGCGTCTCGCTGCGCCTGGTCACGACCGAGGCGACGTTCACCCCGGCCGACCTCGAGGAGGTGCTGGTCGACCCGGCGAGCGTGCGGCGCTTCTCGATCACCAAGCTGCTGCGCTCGGAGGTGGCCGAGGGCCTGCTCGGCATCGAGGTCGTGTCGTCGCAGCCGGCCACCTCCTCCTTCCGTGGACGGGTGCGCGGCGACCTGCTCTCGATCGTCCCCTCGGGTGCGGTGACGGAGCCGACGCTGGTCCCGGTCGCCTACCCGGGCTCCCGGCTCGTCCTCGGCGGCGCGCAGGCACTGGGCACGGTCGACGTGATCGCCTACGACGGCCAGGGCCGCGAGGTGAGCAGCAAGACCGTGGAGATCGGCCCCGAGGCGGCCGTCGAGGTGAAGGTCCCCGGTCGCGCGGCGCTGCTGCGCGTCGTCCCGCGGGGCACCCCGGTCGCCGGGTCGCTCGTGCTCGGCAACGGTGACGGCGCGGCCGTCGTCGGGCTGCGCGAGCTGCTGCGCGAGGGGCTGGTCCCCGACGTGCGCCCCGGCCTGCGCTGAGCGGGGGGCTGGCCGGGGGGCTGGCCGGGGGCTAGTCGGCGGGATAGCGCGGGTCGACGACCGAGGGCTCGACCCCGAGCAGCTCGGCGACCTGCTCGACCACCACGGTGAGCACCAGGGCCTCCAGGTCGCTGCGCCGCTCGGCGCGGTGCTCGATCGGACGACGGAAGACCACGAGCCGGGTCGGCCGGTCACCGGCCCCGCGGACCAGCGAGGACAGCGGCACGGCCGGGCTGTCCCAGTCGTCGGGGACCTGGGGTGCGTCCTCCACGGCGTACTCGACGAGGCCGAGGCGGTCCTGCCAGCGCTCCTCGATGGCGGTCACCACGTCGAGGACCAGTGCGTCGAAGCGCTCGCGGCCGGTGCGCAGGAAGGGGCGGCCGGGCTCGGACGGCATCACGCCGGGTCCGCGCATGCCGCGTCCCCGACGGTCACGAGTCATGTCCGCGAGCCTAGTCGCCGTGCGGGGGAGCGCCGGGTAGCGTCTGGGCCGTGAGTCCCGCCCGTCGCTGCAGCCGCACCGCGTGCGGTCGTCCGGCGGTCATGACGCTCACCTACGTCTACGCCGACCAGACCGCCGTGCTCGGTCCGCTCGCCACCTACGCCGAGCCGCACGCCTACGACCTGTGCGAGGCGCACAGCGAGCGGCTCTCGGCACCGCGGGGCTGGGAGGTGCTGCGACTGGCGCAGCCGGCACCGCCGGGCCCGAGCAACGACGACCTGCTCGCGCTGGCCGACGCGGTGCGCGAGGCGGGCCGCCCGCAGCAGCCGCGGCGGGTCGCGCCGGAGCAGGAGACCGGGCGCGAGACGGGGCGCAAGGGACACCTGCGGGTCCTGACCACGGACCACTGAGGGACCACTAAGGTCGTCGCATGGCCGACACCCTGAGCGCGGAGAACGTCCACGCCATCTTCAAGGCGTACGACGTCCGCGGCACCGTCCCCGACCAGCTCGACGAGGCCCTCGCCCTCGCCACCGGACGTGCCTACGTGCAGGTCGTCGGCGCGAGCACCGTCGTGGTGGGCCACGACATGCGGCCCAGCTCCCCGGGGATGGCGGGTGCGTTCGCGCAGGGCGCCTCCGAGGCCGGCGCCGACGTGGTCATGATCGGCCTGGCCTCCACCGACCAGCTCTACTTCGCCTCCGGGCACCTCGGTCACCCGGGTGCGATGTTCACCGCCAGCCACAACCCCGCGCAGTACAACGGCATCAAGATGTGCCGTGCCCACGCGGTGCCGGTCGGCGCCGACAGCGGGCTGCACGAGATCCGTGACCTGATCGCGTCCGGCGCCGCCACCGACGGCTTCACCCCCGCCGCGCAGGCCGGCACCATCAGCGAGCACGACGTGCTGGAGGCCTACGCCGCCCACCTGCTCTCGCTCGCCCCCGTCACGGGCCGCCGGCTCAAGGTGGTCGCCGACGCCGGCAACGGCATGGCCGGCTGGACCGCCCCGGCGGTCTTCAACCGGATCGGGACCGAGCAGGTCGACCTGGTGCCGATGTACTTCGAGCTCGACGGCACCTTCCCGAACCACGAGGCGAACCCGCTCGACGAGACCACCCTGGCCGACCTGAAGGCGCGGGTGCTGGAGGAGGGCGCCGACATCGGTCTGGCCTTCGACGGCGACGCCGACCGCTGCTTCCTCGTGGACGAGAAGGGCCGTGCGGTCTCGCCCTCCACGCTGACCGCGCTGATCGCCGCCCGCGAGCTGGCCAAGGAGCCGGGCGCCACGGTGATCCACAACCTGATCACCTCCCGGGCGGTCCCCGAGCTGGTGACCGAGCTGGGCGGCACCCCGGTCCGCACCCGGGTGGGGCACTCGTTCATCAAGGCGACGATGGCCGAGACCGACGCGATCTTCGGCGGCGAGCACTCCGGGCACTTCTACTTCCGCGACTTCTGGCGCGCCGACTCCGGCATGCTCGCGGCGCTGCACGCGCTGGCTGCGCTCGCGGGCGCCGACGGGACGCTCAGTGAGCTGCTGGCGGCGTACGAGCGCTACCCGATGTCGGGGGAGATCAACTCCGAGGTCGCCGACCAGGCGGCGGTGATGGACGCGTTGGAGGCGGAGTACGCCGGCCGCGGCGGCGTCACGACCGACCGGCTCGACGGGCTGAGCGTGTCGCACGCAGACTGGACGTTCAACGTGCGTCCCTCCAACACCGAGCCGCTGCTGCGGCTCAACGCCGAGGGGCGCGACGAGGAGACGATGGCTGCCGTGCGCGACGACGTGCTGGCGAAGATCCGTGAAGGAGTGGCGTGAACATCGACCCGGCCCTGATGGAGATCATCGTGTGCCCCGACTGCCACGGTGACCTGGCGCCCGCCGCCGGTCCCGACGGCTCCGACGAGCTGGTGTGCCAGGGCAGCTGCGGTCGCGCGTACCCCGTGCGTGACGACATCCCGGTGCTGCTGGTCGACGAGGCCCGCACTCCGTGACCTGGTTCGACGAGGCCCGCCTCGACGACGAGTCGGCCCTCGGCACCATGGACATGCGGCTGCGCCACCTGGCGGAGTCGGGGTCCCGGGTGCGCCGGGAGGTCGGCGACGCCGCCGAGGCGGCCGACAGTGCCGTGGAGCGGGCGCGTGAGCTCGACCGGCCGCGCGCCGTGGTGGCCGCCGGCCCGGACTCCCGGCTGCTGCGGGCGGTGCTCGAGCCGTGGTGCCCGGTGCCGTTCGTCGCCTGGCCGGGCCCTGCCCTGCCGGGGTGGGCCGGCAGCCTCGACCTGGTGATCGTCCTGGCGCCCGACGGCAGCGACAGCGGCACGGCCTCCGCGGTGGCCGAGGCCGTGCGCCGTGGCTGCCAGGTGGTCGTCGCGTGCCCTCCGGGCTCGCTGGTGGCCGAGCACACCGTCGGCCGCTACGCCACCGTCCTGCCCTCGACCACCGGCGACCAGCTCGCCGCCGCGGTCGTGATGCTGTCCTACCTCCACCGCGTCCAACTGGGCCCCGAGACCGCCCCCGACGCCGTCGCCGACGCGCTGGACCAGGTGGCCATCGACTGCGGTCCCCGCAAGGACCTCGCGGTCAACGAGGCGAAGATGCTGGCCATCGCGCTCGCCGACGCGACGCCGATCGTCTGGGGCGGCTCGGTCCTCGCCGCGCGTGCCGCCCGCCGTGTCGCCGAGCAGGTACGCCGCGCCTCCGGCCGCACCGCCATCGCCGGCGACGCCGAGCACCTGCTGCCCGTCATCGAGGCCGCCCGACCCCGCGACGTCTTCGACGACCCGTTCGCCGAGGGCGGCGCCGGCCCGCGTCCGGTGCTCGTCGTCCTCGACGACGGCTCCGAGGACGCCACCGTCCGCGAGCAGCGCGGCCGCCTCCAGGCCACCGCCGCCGAGCGTGGCGTCCGCGTCGAGACGCTCACCACCGAGGCGCCGACCGAGGTCGCGCGCTACGCCTCGTTGCTGCTCTCGGGCACCTACGCCGCGGAGTACCTCCGGTTGGGCCTCGTCGAGGACTGAGCACGGCGCGCTGGCGCGCTCGACGCGCGCTCAGAGCGTGGTGGTGCCGTCGGGGTGGACGAGGAACCGGATGCCGTGGGGGCTGGTCCAGAGCCAGGTGGTGGGGGTGAGCTGGACGTAGTCCCACCTCACGGTGGTCGAGCTCGTCGAGACCGGGGAGGGGTGGGTCTTGGCTCGGTGGTGGCGTCTGCAGAGTGGGGCGAGGGTGTCGGTGGCTGTTTGGCCGGGTGGTCCGCCGCGGTCGGGTGGGACGTACTCCTCGATGTGGTCGAGGTCGGTCCTGGCTGAGGTGCGGGTGCAGTGGGGGAACACACACATCGTCCGCTTGAGCTTGACCCTGGTGGAGATGCGGTCGGGGATCTCGTAGGAGTCCACCGCGATCTGGTCGGCGAGGTCGATGACCGGCTTCACGGTGACCTGGGTGCCTGGGACTCCAAGCCAGTCGCGGACGGCGTCGGCGGTCACGGTCTGGTGGTGGTTCTCGACCCGGGCCAGGTGGAGGCCGAGCATCCCGGTGTCGGGGTCGACCTCGGGTGACGACGTGAGGGCGGCCTCGGACAGGTGGATGTGGAGCACGACCTGCCGGGTGCGGGTGGTGCGGGTGGGTGGTCTCGACGCCCGCTCCTCGCTGGCGCTCGTCGCTGCTCGACCACCTGGGGCGGTGTCGAGGGTGAGGTCGCCGCGGGAGAGGTAGCCCAGGGCCTTGGCCCGGCGGACGTCCAACGAGTCGGTGGACCCGGCGGCGGCGAGCTGGTCGGCGATGGTGCGGATCGCGGCCTCGAGCTCTTCGGCATCAGCACGGTCCAGCAGCCCCGTCAGGTGGACGCCGCCTGCGGTGCCGATGGACCACGCCGTCGACAGGTCGAGGGTGACGTGCAGCGTGGCGGCGGTGTCGACCTCTTCCATCTCGGTCGTCTCGGGGTCGAACCGGGCAGCGGCTTCGGCCACGAGTCGCTTGATGGTGGTGAAGGAGGCGGTGTGGGCCACGTGGGCGAGGTGGGCGTCGACGAAGGCGGCTGCTTCGGCGGTGAGGGGGCGGGTGACCTCGGTGACGCGGCGGATGCGCCAGACCTGCACCTGGCCGTCGAGGAGTCGCTGCCAGATCTTGGGGAGGCGGTAGCGGGCTTCGACGGCATCCGAGAGCAGCATCCGCCCGGAGTCGGTGGACCGGCCGAGTGCGGCGGCGAGCTCGATCACGGCGAACTCCGAGACCTCCGGAGCACCGGGGCCGGCGAGCTCGAGCATCGTGTCGGCGCCGGGCATCCCGAACCGGGCCACCCAGGCGTTCTCGGCCTCAGTCATCGCGTCGTCGTCGGCCAGGGCGTAGGTGCCGTAGAGGTCGGGCAGCAGCCGGCCGGTGGTGTGGGCGTCGGCCCACTCGGCGATGGCGATGAACCGGTCCCGGTCGGCCTGGTCGGCTGCCTGGTCGAGGTCGCGGATGGAGGTCAGCAGGTCACCGGTCGACTCCGCAGGAGAGCCCTGCGGAGTGGTGTCGCGGTGCCCGGGTGCCATGACCAGAGTCTACTAGAACACCAGTTCGAACGGAATCCTGATGTGGGCTCCGAAGCGAATCTGTGGAGGACGATCCAGCCGCAACCCGAGCGAGCACCCCGTCGTGCCGCAAGGCATGCGAGGGGCGCGCAACCAAGTACCGCAA
>JAYYWX010000134.1:0-6248 GCA_036341255.1 Actinomycetota bacterium
AGGCCGTAGGACTCGCGGTAGTTGACGGTGAGGTGGTGGGCGAAGGACTTGGTGGCGGCGTACGGCGAGCGCGGGTGGTGCGGGGTGTTCTCCGTCTGTGGCTGCTGGTCGGTGACGCCGAACATCTCCGAGCTCGAGGGCTGGAAGAAGCGCGGGGCCCAGCCGTGCCGGTCGCGGAAGCGGATGAGCTCCTCGAGCATCCGCAGCACGGCCATGCCGTTGGCCTCGGCGACGGTCTCGGCGGCGCCCCAGGAGGCGCCGACGGAGGTGAAGCCGGCGAGGTTGTAGACCTCGTCGGGGCGCAGCCCCTCGAGCACGGCGGCCCAGCCCTCGTGGTCGCGCTGGTCGAGGTCGACCAGCGTCACGCCGTCGAGGTAGGCGTAGGCCCGGCCGAGGGTGGTGGGAGCCCAGCGTGATCCGGGGCGGAGCGTGCCGACCACGTGGTAGCCCAGCGACAGCAGGTGCCGTGCGAGGTAGACGCCGTCCTGGCCGGCGACGCCGGTGATGAGCGCCGTACGTCGCGACGCGCCTGTTGAAGCCACGGGCGCAGCGTAGCGGAGTCGACATTTCCCATATCGTGGACGCTCTGCCCACATGGTGAGATCCGGATTGGGAATAGATCCGGGCCCGGACTTACTGTTCCTGTCATGTCCACGACCTGGCTCACCAAGCGGCGCGCAGTCGACCACTGCCGCACCCGCTCGAGCCTGTGTCGTATGTCGATGCGCTGACCCTTCCCCTTCCCAGCCGCTCGACCACCTCGCCGCGTCCTCTCGACGCCGATGACGGGGTGCCCTCAGGAGAGACATGTCCACCACGTTCAACCCCAGCACCGCGCCGCTCGCCGCCCAGCAGGGCGGCACCGAGGCCAAGGCTGCGGCCGGCATCGACCCGCGCGGCCCGCAGTTCGCCGCCTCGCTCACCGCGGTCGTGCTGATCGCGGTGCTGCTGCTGCCGCCGACCGCGGCGCTGGTGCTCACCGCCGTCCAGGCCGCGCTGTTCGCGCTGGGCGCGGTCCGCGGCGTGCAGCGCACCCCGCACGCCTGGCTGTTCAAGACCTTCGTCCGGCCGCGGCTCTCCGCCCCGACCGAGCTCGAGGCTCCCGAGCCGCCGCGCTTCGCCCAGGCCGTGGGTCTCGGTTTCACCGTCGTCGCGCTCATCGCGTACGCCGCCGGCGGCGTGGTCGTGGCCCAGACGGCGATCGGCTTCGCGCTCGTCGCCGCCCTGCTCAACGCCGTGTTCCGCTTCTGCCTCGGCTGCGAGATGTACCTGCTGTTCCGCCGCGCCACCTCCTGAGCGCACTCAACCCCCGCAGGTCTCGACGCCCGCTCGGCCCACCTCCGGTGGTCGAGCAGGCGAGCGCCAGCGAGCCGTCGTCGAGACCCCGCAATCCCATCAAGCAACCCACACGACGCGTCACCAACGAAAGGCCACACCGATGACCCGCGAGAACACCCTCGTCTCCGCCCAGTGGGTGGAGGAGCACCTGGACGACCCGAAGGTGGTGCTGGTCGAGGTCGACGAGGACACCGCCGCCTACGACAAGGGCCACATCAAGGGCGCCATCAAGCTCGACTGGACGACCGACCTGCAGGACCAGGTCCGTCGTGACTTCGTCAACAAGGCGCAGTTCGAGGCGCTGCTCTCCGACCGCGGCGTCGCCAACGACGACACCGTCGTCCTCTATGGCGGCAACAACAACTGGTTCGCCGCCTACGCCTACTGGTACTTCAAGCTCTACGGCCACTCCGACGTCAAGCTCCTCGACGGTGGTCGCAAGAAGTGGGAGCTGGACTCCCGCGAGCTGACCGACGAGCTGCCCAGCCGCGAGAAGACCTCCTACGCCGCGACCGAGCAGGACTCCTCGATCCGCGCGTTCCGCGACGAGGTCGTCGCCGCGATCGGCACGCAGAACCTGGTCGACGTCCGCAGCCCCGACGAGTACGCCGGCCGTCTGATGGCCCCGGCCCACCTCCCGCAGGAGCAGGCGCAGCGCGCCGGCCACATCCCCACCGCCGCCAACGTCCCGTGGAGCAAGGCCGCGAACGACGACGGCACCTTCAAGTCCGACGACGAGCTGCGCGAGATCTACTCCGAGGCCGGCGTGGACTGGAGCAAGGACACCATCGCCTACTGCCGCATCGGCGAGCGCTCGAGCCACACCTGGTTCGTCCTCAAGGAGCTGCTCGGCCAGGAGAACGTGAAGAACTACGACGGCTCGTGGACCGAGTACGGCTCGCTCGTCGGCGTCCCGGTCGTCCTTGGTGACGACGCCGGATCGGCGGACGCCTGATGTGCGGCGCGACTGAGGGCGGCCTGTCGCTCGACGGCGTGAACGTCGCCAAGGAGGCCGTGGTCCAGGGCCGCGTCGTCCGCGGCGGCGAGCCCGTCGGCAACGCCTACGTGCGTCTCCTCGACCGCACCGGCGAGTTCACCGCCGAGGTCCCCACCTCGGCCACCGGCCACTTCCGCTTCTTCGCCGGCGACGGCGAGTGGACCCTGCGGACCCTGGCCCCCAAGGCCGACCCGGTCGACCGGGTCGTCCAGGCGCAGACCGGCAGCGTCGCGGAGGTCGAGATCTCCGTCGGCTGATCTCAGCAGGTAGCAGCCGGGTCCGGTCCCGCCGCGCATCGCGCCGGCGAGGCCTCCCCGCCCCGGCCCTCGCGTCGAACAACGGCGCCACCCGGCACCACGACCGCCCGGACCGGCCACGGTCCGGGCGGTCGCGTTCGTGGGGGCCGTGATGGGGCAGAGTGGGACCGTGCTGAGCATCGTCGCCGTGGGTCGTCCGTGAGTCGTCACTGGAGGCACGTCGACCCGCGTGTCGTCGTGGCGGTCACCGCGGCCGTCCTGCTGGCCGGGGTGGTGGCCGTGCTGGCGCTCCAGGTCCCCGAGCCGCCGCCCGTGGCGGAGCGGACCCCGCCCGCCGAGCAGGTCGGTCCGGAGCAGGGCGCCGCCGCCCAGCCGCGTCGGCTGGTCGCTCTGGGTGACTTCTGGGCCGCCGGTCCCGGTCTGCCCGCGGGGGCGCAGCCGTCGGCGGAGGAGGAGCAGTGCGGTCGCTCCCCGGCCGCCTACCCCCGTCTGGTCGCCGCCGAGCTGGGTCTCGCGCTGGTCGACCGCACGTGCGTCGGAGCAGGGCCCGAGGAGGTCGGCCGCGGCGGTCGCACCGACGCCGGCCTCACCGTGCCCCCGCAGATCGACGCGCTCTCGCCCCGGACGGACGTCGTCACCGTCTCCGTCGGCGCCCAGGACGACGACCTGCTCGACCGCACCGTGACCGCGTGCCAGCAGCTGGCACCGACCGCCCCGCAGGGTGACCCCTGTCGTCGCGCCTTCGGTGACGCAGGGCTGGCGGAGGTCCGCCGCGACGCGACCGCCGCCGGGCAGCGGGTGGGGATGCTGCTGCGCGAGGTCGCCCGCCGCGCGCCGGACGCCCGGGTCCTCGTCGTGGGCTACGCCAACCCGTTCCCGGCCGGGTCCTCGTGCCCGGACAGGTCCGGGGTCGCCGACGGCGACCTCACCTACCTGCGGCAGGCGGCGGCGTCGATCATCGACGCGACCCGCTCCGCGGCCCGTGCGGCGGGAGTGGAGTACGTCGACACGCAGCCGTCCTTCGCGGGCCACCAGCTGTGCTCCCGCGCGGCGTACGTGGCGCGCGGGCCGGCCGGTGGTCCGGTCCTGCGACTGACCGCCCGTGGCCACCGGGCCGTCGCCGAGTCCGTCCTCGACGCCCTCGCCGGCGGGTCCGGCCAGTAGGCACCCGGGGACGGGCCCCGGGCAGGTGTCCCGGGCACGCCCGGCACGCCCGGACAGATGTCCCGGTCAGGTGCCTGAGCAGGTGCCAGAGCGGTTCTCTCGGGCGGGTGTCTCAGTAGGCGCCGCGGCGGGCGACCACGGCCCAGACGGTCCGGAAGAGCAGCACGGTGTCGAAGAACGCCGTGCGCTGCTTGACGTAGAGGTCGTCCAGCGCGAGCGCCTGCTGGGCGGAGAGGTCGCTGCGTCCGCTGACCTGCCACAGGCCGGTGATGCCCGGGGGCACGAGCAGCCGCCGCCAGTGGACGTGGTCGTAGGTGGCGACCTCGTCGGGGATCTGCGGACGCGGACCCACGAGGTTCATGTCGCGCTTGACGACGTTGAGCAGCTGCGGCAGCTCGTCGAGCGAGGTGGCGCGCAGGAAGGCGCCGATGCGTGTCACCCGGGGGTCGGTGTCGACCTTCATGTAGGCGCCCACCGAGCCGCCCTGGGAGCGGACCAGCTCCTCGAGCTCGTGCTCGGCGCCGACCCGCATGGTGCGGAACTTGTAGATGGTGAACGGTACGCCGAAGCGCCCGACGCGCTGCTGGCGGAACAGGATGGGCCCTGGCCCGCTGAGCCGGACCAGGCCGGCCACGAGGAGCAGGAGCGGGGCGAAGAGGATCAGCAGCACCAGTGCGACGAGCGCGTTGAGCGCTCCGGTCACGTGCTCGACCGCGCGGGCCGTCGGCGTCGTACCCACGGTCCTCAGCCCAGCAGGCCGGTCACGATGCTGCCCGTCCCGCCGACGATCTCGGTGACCTCGTCGCCGAGCTCGGGCAGTGCCGGGATCTCGACCGGGACCGGGCCGTCGACGCTCACCAGCGGACCGTCACCGCCGACGTCGACGGTGATCGGGCCGACCGTGACCGGGGGGACGGGGGAGGTGCTCCCACCGGTGGCGGGCTTGTCCCCGCCGGACTTGTCGTCGGAGGGGCCCTCGGCGGGCGGCGTCGTCGGCGTGGGTGCGGTCGGGGTCTCCGGCGAGGGCGAGGAGCCGCCGTCGGTGGGGGTGTCGACGACCGGCCCGGAGTCCCCGGGCTCGTCGACCGAGCCGCCCTGCGTGTCCTCGGACCTGCCCCCGGGAGAGGTGTCCTCGGTCTCCGGCGCGGGGCCGGCGGTCGGGTCGTCGACGGGGAAGAACGGGGTGCGCGAGGTGGCGGCGACCGGGGTCACCACGACCTCCTCGGCCTCGTCCTCGACGGGGAGGATGAGCTGTCCCTGGACCACGGACGCGGCGACCTCGCGGTCGGGGGTGAGGTACGGCGCCAGGGTGCCGGGCGCCATCGCCAGGGCGGTCACGGCGACCGCCGCGGCGCCGCCCATCGCGAGGGTGACCACGGCGGGACGCGCGCGTCGGACCAGCGTGCCGGCCAGGTCTCCGCGGGCACGGGGGCGGAAGGCCGGGGGCCGCGCGGCGGAGTAGGCCACGGCGAGCTCGCCTGCGACCGAGCGCAGCAGGCTCTCGCGCAGCGAGGAGCCGAAGAGCAGGGCCCGCTTGACCAGGAGCATGCAGTCGTCGCAGGTGCGGCCGTGCTCCGAGGCGACGCTGAGGACCTCGCGGACGTCGGCGCCGGCGCCGCAGAGGCGGGCGGCCATGTCCAGGCACTCCTGCGAGCCGCCGGTCGGGGTCTCCGCGACGACGGACCAGAGCATCCGGTTGCGGGCGGTGCGCACGGTCAGCACGGCCTGGTCCGGCTCCATGCCGAGCAGGCGGGCGATCGCGGTGGGGGAGTCGCCCTCGACCTCGGCGTGCCACAGGGCGGTGCGCCAGGCGAGGGTGAGCTCGGTGAACCGGTCCAGCAGGAAGGCGTCGTCGGCGTCGCGGACCACGTCGGTGGCCCGGTCGGCCAGCCAGGCGGCCCGGAGCGGGAGCCGGTCGTCGGCGATCAGCTGCTCGACCCGTGCGTCGGGGCGGTCCGTGACGGCCATCCCCACGGTCGCCTCGAAGCGCGTCATGGCCAGGCCGTGTCGCTCCACGAGCTCCTGGACGCCGACCTCGTCGCCGCGGCGCGCCATGGCGACCAGTGCCGGATCGCTGAGCCACTCACGAGCCGTGTCAACGGCGTTCATCCCCATGCTGGTCACAGGGCCCTCCTCCCTTGGACATGTGCCAGGGCACAACAGCGCATTCACCGATTGGTTACGTTGCGTTCAGCAACGGTCCAGACCAGTGGTGCTGCTCGTGCGGGGGCCACGGTCGGTCGGGTCACCGTCGTACGCCGCTCGGCCCGACATCGGCTCGCCGTCGGCGCGGGCGTCCCAGTGCTCCGACTTCTCCGGAAGCCGGAGCGGTGCTGACCTAGAGTGTGCTCGCCCCGAGCCGTACCCCCGCTGCTCGGGCCGTCCGACAGGAAGCGGTTGTCCCCCGATGGTCGAGTTCCTCACGATCCTCCGTCGTCGCTGGCGGATCCTGGTCGCCTGCGTGGTGCTGGGAGTCGCAGCCGCCGGTGGCA
>JAYYWX010000135.1:0-12053 GCA_036341255.1 Actinomycetota bacterium
CTCGGCCAGCTCGGGGTTCGCCGTCTGCTTCGCGAGCTCCTGGGCCCAGTACATCGCGAGGTAGAAGTGCGAGCCGCGGTTGTCGATGCCGCCGATCTTGCGCGTCGGGGACTTGTCGTTCTCCAGGAACGTCGCGGTCGCCGCGTCGAGGGTGTCGGCCAGCACCTGGGCGCCGGCGTTGTCGGCGTACCCGGCGAGGTGCTCGAAGGAGGCCGCCAGCGCGAAGAACTCACCCAGGGAGTCCCAGCGCAGGTAGTTCTCCTCCAGCAGCTGCTGGACGTGCTTGGGAGCCGAGCCGCCCGCGCCGGTCTCGAAGAGGCCGCCGCCGTTCATCAGCGGGACGATCGAGAGCATCTTCGCCGACGTGCCGACCTCGAGGATCGGGAACAGGTCGGTGTTGTAGTCGCGCAGCACGTTGCCGGTCACCGAGATGGTGTCCTCGCCCCTGCGGATGCGCTCGACGGAGTACGTCGTGGCCTCGGCCGGCGCCATGATCTCGATGGTCAGGCCCTCGGTGTCGTGCTCGGGCAGGTAGGCCTTGACCTTCTCGATGAGGTTGGCGTCGTGCGCACGGGTCTCGTCGAGCCAGAACACGGCCGGCGTCTGCGAGGCGCGGGCGCGGGTGACGGCGAGCTTGACCCAGTCGCGGATCGGCTCGTCCTTGGTCTGGCAGGCGCGCCAGATGTCACCGGGCTCGACGTCGTGGGAGGTGAGGACCTCACCGGCGCTGTTGCGGATCTCGACGGTCCCGGCGGCCGGGATCTCGAAGGTCTTGTCGTGCGAGCCGTACTCCTCGGCCTTGCGGGCCATCAGGCCGACGTTGGGCACCGAGCCCATCGTGGCCGGGTCGTAGGCGCCGTTGGCCTTGCAGTCCTCGATCACCGCGGCGTAGACGCCGGCGTAGGAGGAGTCGGGGATGACCGCGAGGCAGTCGTCCTCGTTGCCGTCGGGGCCCCACATGTGGCCGCCGATGCGGATCATCGCCGGCATCGAGGCGTCGATGATGACGTCGGAGGGGACGTGCAGGTTGGTGATGCCCTTGCGGTCGTCGACCATCGCCATCCGCGGGCCGTCGGCCAGGCCCTGCTTGACGGCGGCCTCGATGGCCTCGCCCTCGGGGAGGTCCTTGACCGCGGAGAGCAGGCCGCCGAGGCCGTCGTTGGGCGAGACGCCCGCGGCGGTGAGCTGCTCGCCGTACTGCTCGAAGAGGGTCGGGAAGAACGCCTGCACGGCGTGGCCGAAGATGATCGGGTCGGAGACCTTCATCATCGTGGCCTTCATGTGCAGCGAGAAGAGCACGTCGTCGGCCTTGGCGCGGGCGATCTGCTCGGTGAGGAAGCGGCGCAGCGCGGCGACGTTCATGAACGTCGAGTCCACGACCTCGCCGGCCTCGACGGCCAGGCCGTCCTTGAGGACGGTCTCGGTGCCGTCGGCACCCTTGAGCACGATCGAGAGGGTGTCGGCGGCCGGCATGACGACCGACTGCTCGTTGGAGCGGAAGTCGTCCTTGCCCATGGTCGCGACGGAGGTCTTGGAGTCCTTGCTCCAGGCGCCCATGCGGTGGGGGTACTTCTTGGCGTAGCCCTTGACCGCGGCCGGGGCGCGACGGTCGGAGTTGCCCTCACGCAGGACCGGGTTGACCGCGGAGCCCTTGACCTTGTCGTACTTGGCGCGGATCTCCTCCTCCTCCGGCGTGGAGGGGGACTCGGGGTAGGCGGGGAGCTCGAAGCCCTTCTCCTGCAGCTCCTTGATCGCGGCCTTCAGCTGCGGCACGGAGGCGGAGATGTTGGGCAGCTTGATGATGTTCGCCTCGGGCTTGGTCGCGAGCTCACCGAGCTCGGCCAGCGCGTCGTCGGCGAGGTCGAAGGCGGCCAGGATGCGGCCGGAGAGGGAGATGTCGCGGGTCTCGACCTCGACGCCGGCCTTGGCGGCGTACGCCTGGATGATCGGCAGGAAGGAGTACGTCGCGAGCAGCGGCGCCTCGTCGGTGTGGGTGTAGATGATGGTGGCCATGGTTTCCGGCGGCTCCTGGACGATCGTCGGCTCGATGCTGGCAGTGTTTCTTGACGTCAAGATACCTGACGCCTGCAGGGCCAGCCTGACAGGACCGTCCCACCCGCTGCTAGCGTCACCGGGAGCCAATGTTCGTGATCCGTTCGTGATCGTCTCGGACCCTCTTCCAAGGAGACCTGCGTGACCACCACCCCGCTGAAGGTGGCCGTGACCGGCGCCGCCGGCCAGATCGGCTACAGCCTGCTCTTCCGCCTCGCCAGCGGCGCCCTGACCGGCGGTCAGCCGATCGAGCTGCGCCTGCTCGAGATCACCCCCGCGCTCAAGGCGCTCGAGGGTGTCGTCATGGAGCTCGACGACTGCGCGTTCCCCGGCCTGGCCGGTGTCGAGATCGGTGACGACGCCGAGAAGATCTTCGACGGCGTCAACCTCGCCCTCCTCGTCGGCGCCCGCCCGCGCGGCCCCGGCATGGAGCGTGGCGACCTGCTCTCGGCCAACGGCGCGATCTTCACCGCCCAGGGCAAGGCCCTCAACGCCGTCGCCGCCGACGACGTCCGCATCGGCGTCACCGGCAACCCGGCCAACACCAACGCGCTCATCGCGATGAAGAACGCCCCGGACATCCCGGCCGAGCGGTTCTCCGCGCTGACCCGCCTCGACCACAACCGCGCCATCTCGCAGCTCGCCGCGAAGACCGGCGCCGCGGTCACCGACATCTCCAAGATGACGATCTGGGGCAACCACTCCGCCACGCAGTACCCCGACCTGTTCCACGCCGAGGTCGCCGGCAAGAACGCCGCCGAGACCGTCAACGACCAGGACTGGCTGGAGAACACCTTCATCCCGACCGTCGCCAAGCGTGGCGCCGCGATCATCGAGGCCCGGGGCTCCTCCTCGGCCGCCTCCGCCGCGTCGGCCACGATCGACGCCGCCCGCGACTGGCTCTACGGCTCCGCCGAGAACGACTGGGTCTCCATGGCCGTCGTCTCCAAGGGTGAGTACGGCGTCCCCGAGGGCCTCATCTCCTCCTTCCCCGTCACCACCTCCGGCGGCGACTGGAAGATCGTCGAGGGCCTCGAGATCGACGAGTTCTCCCGCGGCAAGATCGACGCCTCCACCGCCGAGCTCGCCGACGAGCGCGACGCGGTGACCGAGCTCGGACTCATCTGACCGCCGAGAGGTCACTCGCGCACGGCCGAGAGGTCATTAGCGCACGCACGACACGTCACTGACGCACGGCCGGGCCACCAGTTCTCCACACTGGGGCCCGGCCGTTCGTCGTTCCACAGGCGGCTCCCGGTCGGTCCCACAGATCGCCGTGCCGGGTCAGAGTCTGCGGATGATGCTCCCGCCCTCCCACCCGTTCACCACCGCGCAGGCCCTCGAGCACGGCACCAGCCGTGGCCAGCTCCAGCGCGCCGTCGAGCAGGGTCTACTCCACCGCGTGCTCCTCGGCGTGTACGCCGGCACCGACCTGCCCGACACCCCGATGCTGCGCGCCCGGGCGGCTGCACTGGTGCTGGCGCCCACGCACGTCGTCTGCGACCGCAGCGCGGCCTGGCTGCACGGGATCGACCACCTCGATCCACGCTCGCGCGACGTCCCACCCCGCCTGGAGGTCGTCGCCATGGGCGGCACACGCACCCGCGCGAGTGGCACCCGTGGCGGCACTCGCGCCCTGCTGGCCGAGGACGTCATGGACCTCGACGGCGTCCCGGTCACCACGCCGGCTCGGACCGCCGCTGACCTCGCCTGTCGCTTCGGGCGGCTCGGTGCGATGGGTGTGCTCGACCAGTTCGCACGACACCACCGCGTCACCGAGGCCGAGCTGCGTCGACTGCTGATCCGCTTCGGTGGTCGACGCGGGGTCACCCAGTTCCGCGAGCTGGTCAACTACATCGATGTCCTGGCGGAGTCCCCCGCCGAGTCCTGGGTCCGGCTGATGATCCGCGACCACCAGCTCCCCACGCCCACCTCGCAGGTCGAGGTGGTGCTTCCCGAGGGGACGTTCCGTCTCGACCTGGCCTATCCCCACCTCAAGGTCGCCGTCGAGTACGACGGGGAGGAGCACCACTCCAGCCCTGTCGACCGAGCCCGGGACCTCGCCCGGCGCGCGGCGCTGGCCCGCGCCGGCTGGCACGTGATCGTGGTGCGCAAGGACGGGCTCTCCGGCGCCGGGGAGGATCGGTGGACGCGGGAGCTCCGGGTGGTCCTGGCCGACCGGGTCGGTTCAGACCGGCCGAGGTACGCGCGCGCAGAGGGCTCCGGCGTACCTCGGTGGCGGGGTTCGTGGCGGGACTGAAGCAACGGCCACCTACGCGTGCGCCAGCGACCTCTCGGCCGTGCGCGAATGACGGTTCGGCCGTGCGCGAGTGACGGTTCGGCGGTCAGGCGCCGGGCTGGTTGGGGACGGTGCGGGCCAGGAAGAGCAGGAGCCCACCGAGGGTGCCGAGAAGCACCACGTCGACGAGGCGGTGGCGCACCGCGAGCATCCCGGCGTCCTTGGCCGGCATCAGCAGGCGCAGCGCCGACGCGGCGATGAGGGCACCGGAGATCCAGGTGACGCCGAGGCGCCAGTCGTGGCCGAGCCACGCGATCGCGATTCCGACGGCGGCCGCGGCGAGCACCCAGAGGTAGAAGAAGCCGCCGAGGGTGGAGGGGTAGCGACGCCCCTCCACCTCGGCGATCTCATCAGCGATCTCGGAGGTGTCCGGCACCACGTCAGCGTCGTCGGTGGCGTCCAGGGGTACGCCGTCGGGCTGGTGGTCCTCGGTCACCGGCGTCACGCTACCGGGCGATCCCGGCGGCCCGCTCGGCCATGTCGACGATGTTCGACAGCAGCATCGCGCGGGTCATCGGGCCGACACCGCCGGGGTTCGGCGAGACCCACCCGGCGACGTCCCAGACAGCCGGGTCCACGTCGCCGGCGATCTTGCCGTCGACCCGCGAGACCCCCACGTCGAGCACGGCAGCGCCGGGCTTGACCATCTCCGCGGTGATGATCCCGGGGACACCCGCGGCGGCGACGACGACGTCGGCCTCGCGCACGTGCTTGGCCAGGTCGCGGGTGCCGGTGTGGCAGAGCGTGGTGGTGGCGTTCTCACTGCGGCGCGTCAGCAGCAGCCCCATCGGGCGCCCCACCGTCAGGCCGCGACCGACCACGACCACCTCGGCGCCGGCCAGCTCGATGCCGTGGCGGCGCAGCAGCTCGATGCAGCCGACCGGGGTGCAGGGCAGCGAGCCGGGCACGTTGAGCGCCAGGCGCCCCAGGGAGACCGGGTGCAGGCCGTCGACGTCCTTGTCGGGGTCGACCCGCGAGAGCAGGGCGAACTCGTCGAGGCCGGTGGGCTGCTGGATCAGGAACCCGGTGCAGGACGGGTCGTCGTTGAGCCGGTCGATCTCGGCCTCGACCTCGGCCTGGCTGGCCGTGGCCGGCAGGTCCACGCGGATCGACTCGATGCCGATCTCGGCGCAGTCCTTGTGCTTGGCGCCGACGTACCAGTGGCTGCCCGGGTCGTCTCCGACCAGCACGGTGCCGAGACCCGGGACGACGCCGTGCTCCTTGAGCGCGGCGACGCGGACCTTCAGCTCCTCCTTGATCGCCTTGAGGGTGGCGCTGCCGTCGAGCTTCTGTGCGGTCATCTCAGTGCGCTCCTGGGTCGATCAGTGGAAGAAGTGCCGCGTGCCGGTGAAGTACATCGTGACGCCGGCGGCCTTGCAGGCCTCGATGGTCAGCTCGTCTCGGACCGAGCCGCCGGGCTGCACGATCGCAGTGACGCCGGCGTCGATGAGCACCTGCGGGCCGTCCTCGAACGGGAAGAACGCGTCGGAGGCGGCCACCGCGCCGCGGGCGCGCTCGGTGCCCTCGGCGAGGCTATTGGCGCGCTCGACGGCGAGCTTGCAGGAGTCGACGCGGTTGACCTGGCCCATGCCGATGCCGACCGAGGCACCGTCCTTGGCCAGCAGGATCGCGTTGGACTTCGCCGAGCGGCAGGCGCGCCAGGCGAAGGCGAGGTCGGCCAGCAGCTCGGGCGAGGCCGCCTCGCCGGTGGCCAGCGTCCACGCCGACGGGTCGTCGCCCTCGGCCTGGAAGGAGTCGCGCTGCTGCATCAGCAGGCCTCCGGAGACCGGGCGGGTCTCGACGCCGCCGCGCTCGAGGTCCTCGCAGACCAGGATCCGGATGTTCTTCTTGCCCTGCAGGACCTCGACGGCGCCGTCCTCGTAGCCCGGCGCCACGATGACCTCGGTGAAGACCTCGGCCACCTGGCGGGCCATCTCGACCGACACCGGACGGTTGGCGGCGATCACGCCACCGAACGCCGAGACCGGGTCGCAGGCGTGGGCACGGGCGTGCGCCTCGGCGATGTCGCCGCCGACGGCCACGCCGCACGGGTTGGCGTGCTTGATGATCGCCACGGCCGGCTCGTCGAAGTCGTACGCCGCCCGCCGGGCCGCGTCGGTGTCGACGTAGTTGTTGTAGGACATCTCCTTGCCGTGCAGCTGCTCGGCACCCGCGAGACCGGTGGGGCCGTGGCCGGTGCGGTAGAGCGCGGCCGCCTGGTGCGGGTTCTCGCCGTAGCGCAGCACCGCCGAGCGCTCCCAGGTCGCGCCGGCCCACGCGGGGAAGCTCGCCCCCTGATCGGACTCAGCGTCGGAGGAGTCGGTGAGGACGTTGCCCATCCAGGAGGCGACGGCCACGTCGTAGGACGCGGTGTGCACGAAGGCCTCGGCGGCCAGCTGCTTGCGCTGCTCGAGGGTGAACCCGCCCGCCGACGTCGCGGCCAGCACGTCGGCGTACCGCTCGGGACTGGTGACGATCGCGACCGACGGGTGGTTCTTGGCGGCGGCGCGGACCATCGACGGGCCGCCGATGTCGATCTGCTCGACGCACTCGTCGGGCGAGGCGCCGGAGGCGACGGTCTGGGTGAAGGGGTAGAGGTTGGAGACCACCAGGTCGAAGGGCTCCACCTCGAGGTCGGCCAGCTGCTGGACGTGGGAGTCCAGGCGGCGGTCGGCCAGGATGCCGGCGTGGACCCGCGGGTGCAGGGTCTTCACGCGACCGTCGAGGCACTCGGGGAAGCCGGTCAGGTCCTCGACCTTGGTGACCGGCAGGCCGAGGCCCTCGATCAGCTTGGCCGAGCCGCCGGTGGACACGAGCGTCACGCCCGCGTCGTGGAGGCCGCGGACCAGCTCCTCCAGCCCGGTCTTGTCGTAGACGGAGACCAGGGCTCGCCTGATCGGGATGCGGTTCTCGCTCACGGACTCTCCTGCAGGATCGCTGCGGTCGACGCGGTCACGGTCCCGGGGCACCCAGGCGGACGATGCCCCGACTCGGTCACTCCCCGGTGGTCACCCACCTGCGCCAGTCGTGTGGGCCGCAGCCTACCGAACCTCAGCCGCCGAGGATCCCTCGACGTCCCTCCACCCGGAAGCCCTCGCGGGCCATCCGCCCGACCGTGTCGACGAGCATGCCGCGCTCGGCGACCTTGATCCGCTCGTGCAGCGACTCGACGTCGTCGTCGTCCTCGACCGGTACGGTGCTCTGGGCCAGGATCACGCCGGTGTCCACGCCCTCGTCGACGACGAAGAGCGTGCAGCCGGTGACCTTCACGCCGTACTCCAGCGCGTCGCGCGGGCCGTGCATCCCCGGGAACGACGGCGACAGCGCGGGGTGGGTGTTGACCGTGCGGCCGCCGAAGGCAGCGAGGAACGCGCCACCGACGAGCTTCATGAAGCCGGCCAGCACGACCAGGTCGGGCTCGTACGCCGCCACCTGCCCGGCCAGCGCCGCGTCCCACTCCTCGCGGGACCCGAAGTCGCCGACCCGGCTCACGAACGTCGGCACCCCGACCCGCTCGGCGCGGGCGAGGCCCTCGATGCCGTCGCGGTCCGCGCCCACCGCGACCACGGTGGCGCCGTACGCCGGGTCCGCGCAGGCGTCGAGCAGGGCCTGCAGGTTGGTGCCGGAGCCGGAGACGAGGACGACGAGGCGGGCGGTCACCCGCCGCAGACTAGGGCAGACCGTGCGCGAGCGACCTCTCGGCCGTGCGCGAGCGACCTCTCGGCGGTCAGGAGCGGGCGGCGCGGCGCTGCCAGGCGGTCATCGCCAGGCCGCCGAGGAGACCGCCGAGGCCGAAGGTGGTCAGGCACTGCACCAGGACGTCGCCGGCGAGCGGGGCCACGTCGCGCATCCGGCCCGGGCCGACCGCTCCCCCGG
This sequence comes from Actinomycetota bacterium, assembly GCA_036341255.1. Classification (GTDB taxonomy): domain Bacteria; phylum Actinomycetota; class Actinomycetes; order Propionibacteriales; family Nocardioidaceae; genus Nocardioides. The sequence continues at coordinate 8,228 of JAYYWX010000135.1, forward strand.
CCAGGCCGGCGAGGACCGCGAAGGCCACCGCGGCCAGGGCGCCGCCGACGCAGCCGCGGAGCGCCCCCTCGTCCCAGCGCAGCGTCGGGGCGAGCTGCTGGGCCCGGGCGACCGCGACCGCCGCGACGACGACGGGCAGCACCACCAGGGCCGCGGTCCAGGCGGGCGGCTCCCCCGCGTCGGGCAGCGCCGCCAGCATCGGGAACATCGGCAGCGGCCCGAGGACCACCACCGAGGGGCTGACCAGCGTGCCGGCGCCGGCGGTGAAGCCCGGCCCGGCGAGGTAGGCGCCGGAGAACGCCACCGCGTTGGGCAGCAGCACCAGCGAGACGAGCACCACGATCGCGACGTCGCCGGCACCGGAGTGCAGCTGCGACATGACGTTGGCCGCGGTGCCGAGGTCGAGGGCGAAGGAGACCAGGAAGGCCACCAGCGCCACGAGCAGCCACGTCCGGAGGACCCGGCGCGCGGTCCGCACCGACTCCACCAGACTCACGGGGGCGCCGGCCACCCAGATCGCCGCGCGTCCCGAGCCGATCGCGACCGCGGGGCCACCGACCAGCAGGCACAGCAGCGCCGCCCAGGTCACGACCCCGCCGGTGCCGGGCGCGCTGGCCCGGGTCGCGGCCAGCGACGCGGTGACGATGCCGGTGACGGCGTACCCGGTCAGGAGCAGGGCGACCGCGACCGGCACGGTCCAGTCGCGCTCGCCGTCCTCGATGCCGTCGGCGTCGGGACCGTGGCCGGAGACCAGCTGCCCCACCCGCAGGCCGGCGCGCCAGGTGCTCCAGGCCGCCAGCAGCGTCACGCCGAGGGGTACGACGGTGAGCCGGACGCCCTCGACCGAGACACCGGACCCGTGGCCCATCAGCCAGGCCGTCGCGCCGACCCTCAGGCCGTCGGAGGGCTGGCCGTGCGAGCCCGCATCGGCGAGGAACCAGCCGACCACGCCGACCCCGAGGCACACCAGCAGCGGTCCGAGGGCGGCCAGCACGCCGCCGAGGAACGCCACCACCGCGAGCGGGAGCCGCGGTCCGGGTCGGGAGTCGGTGCCCCGCGCTCGGGCGGGGCCGGTCGGCCGCGAGATCAGGGAGGTCATGACCTGCCCATCATCGCCGCCAGGCACCCCTCATTAAGGTTGGACTCGCCATGAGGGACCCAGAGGAGTTCGACGCGTTCTACAAGGACGCCCGGGACCGGCTGCTCGTGCAGACGTTCGCCCTCACCGGGGACGTCCGCGCGTCGCGCAGCGCGGTCCGCGACACCTTCGTGGTCGCCTGGCACCACTGGCGCAAGGTCTCCCGCGACGGCGACCCGGAGTCCTGGGCGCGGCCGCACGCCTGGCAGCACGCCCACCGACGGCACACCGCCCGCCGTTGGCACAAGGAGAAGGGGCTCGAGCCCGAGGTCGCCGCGACGCTGGAGGCGCTGGGGAAGCTGACCTACTCCCAGCGCCGGGTGCTGCTGCTCACGCACCTCGCCACGGTCAGCCTCGACCAGATGGCCCGCGAGGTCTCCCAGACGGTGGAGACCACGACCCGCGACCTGCAGACCGCGACCTCGCAGTTCGCCGTGCACCGTGACGTCCCCACGACGGTCGTGCCGACGGTCCTGCGCAGCCTCTTCGACACCACGCTGGACGCCCGCTGGCCGCGGGCCTCGATCATCCGGCGGGCCGGTGCCACCCGCCGGCGTACCCACACCGCGGTGGGGGCGGTCGTCGCCGTCGCGGCGGTGGCCGTCGCCGGGGCCGTGGTCTCCGACCCCGCCGGTGTCCGCCCCACCCTGGACCGCGAGCCCGTCGCCGCACTCTCGACGCCGAGCCCCCCGGCCCCCACGGCCCCCCAGGAGACCGATGTCCTGCCCACCTCGGCCATGGTCTCGGTGGACCGCGTCGCCTCGCTGCTCCCCGGCAGGGACTGGGAGGAGCTCGCGACCCACGACAACACCCACGGCGACGGCCTGGTGATGCCCTGCCAGCAGGCGAGGTACGCCGACCCCCGCGTCGTCGACGCCCTCGTCCGGGAGATCAAGACGCCCCGCGGCGCCGAGCCGCGACGCAGCGTGGTCGCGAGCACCGAGGCCTCGCGCAACGAGATGGCCGCCGGCCGCGCGCTGGGCCGGCTCACCGACTGGTTCGCCCGGTGCCAGGGCGAGCGCAGCCAGCTGCTCTCCACCAGCACCGTCACCGGGGTCGGCGACGAGGCGCTGCAGATCGTGCTGCGCGACTGGGCGGACCCCGTGACCACCACCGTCGTGGGGCTCGCCCGCACCGGCCGGTTCGTGGTCACCACCACCTCCTCGGTCCGCGACGACCGGCTGGAGGCACCGCAGGCGCAGACCATGCTGCTCGCCGCCGCCGTCGACGGGGTCTGCGACCTGCCGGGCGGCTCCGCCTGCTCCCGCGGTACGCCGAGGACCGAGCGTCGCGACGCGCTGCCCGTCGGCGATCCCGCGACGATGCTGGTCGAGGCCGACCTGCCTCCGGTGAGCAGCGTCGACGCGCCGTGGGTGGGCACCCGCCCGGAGAAGGTCCGGGGGCAGAACGCCGCGGCCACCCGCTGCGACAAGACGTCGTTCTCCGGCACCACCGGCGGGGAGCGGATGCGGGCCACCTCGACCCGCACCTTCCTGATCCCGGAGGCCGAGCTGCCGGTGGAGTTCGGTCTCACCGAGACCGTCGGGCGACTGCCGGAGAAGCAGGCCCGCTCCTTCGTCTCCACCATCCGCCGCAAGATGGGCTCCTGCTCCGACCGCGAGCTCGGCACCGAGGTCGTGACCGCCGCCTCGCGCAGCTCGGCGAAGGAGGAGCTCGCCGTGTGGCACGTGACCGTGGAGGTGACCGAGAACCGCTCGGTGAAGTACTTCATGGCCGTCGCCCGCACCCGCGGCCAGCTCCTGCAGCTGGGGTTCATCCCGGCGCCGGGCGTCGAGATGGACCGCGGCGCATTCCTCGCGCTGGCCGAGCGCGGCCTCGAGCGCCTGCGCTCGGGCAGCTGACGCGCCCGCTCCCTCACAGGACCGCTCGAGAAATGCCTGCGGCGGGGTGCAACCGCCCCGCGCCCCGCGGCGTACACACTGCGAGGACGGCGACGTGGCCGTCCCCGGAGACGAGAGCAGGACGATGGACGAGGTCGAATTCGACGACTTCTACACGACCTCCTACGCCCGCGTCGTCGGTCAGGTGTACGCCATGATCGGCAGTCGCGACGAGGCCGAGGAGTGCGTGCAGGAGGCGTTCGTGCGGGCGTGGGCCCACCGCCGGTCGCTGGACCGGGCCGGCCACCCCGAGGCATGGGTACGCACCACGGCGTACCGACTGGCGGTCAGCCGCTGGCGACGGGTCGCGAGAGGACGCCGCCCGGCCGACCGGGCGCTGTCCTCCCCCACGACCAGCGCAGCACCCAGCGAGGCCCACGTGGCCCTCGTGGCGGCGCTCAAGCAGCTGCCGGAGGCCCAGCGACGGGCCCTGGTGCTGCACCACCTCGCCGACCTCCCGGTCCACGAGGTCGCCCGCGAGACCGGTGTCCCCGAGGGCACCGTCAAGGCGCGGCTCTCCCGCGGGCGGGCCGCCCTCGCCGCCCTGCTCGCCGACCACCAGACCACGCTGCCGGGAGGAGCGACCAGTGCCTGAGAACGACCTCTTCGAGAGCTTCACGACGATGACGCAGACCGACCTGCACCCCCTGCCCGCCTCCGAGGTACGCCGACGCGGCGACCGCCTCCGCCGGCGCAACACCGCGCTCGCGGTCGCCGGCGGCACCGTCGCGGCGATGACCGCGATCGGCGTGCCGGTGGCGCTGAGCCAGGACGGCACGGACGCCCG
>JAYYWX010000136.1:0-7089 GCA_036341255.1 Actinomycetota bacterium
GGAGACGAACGTGACGCCGTCGGGCAGCACGTCGGTGAGCACCACGTTCTCCGCGGTCTGACCGCCCTCGTTGGTCACGGTCACGGTGTAGGTGACGGTCTCGCCGGCGTACGGCTTGTTCTTGTCCACCGTCTTGGTGACCACCAGGTCGGCCTTGACGGCGACCACCGGGGTGGAGGTCGAGTCGTCGTCGGACGCGGTCCGGCCGTCGGCCGTGGTGCCGAGGACGGTCGCGGTGTTGTCCACCACGCCGTTGTCCACGTCCGAGACCGTCAGCGTGTAGACCTTGCTGCTGCAGGTCACGCTCTCACCCGGCGCCAGCGGACCGGCGGGGCAGGCGATGGCCGGGTCCGCGAAGAGCGGGTCGGTCACCACGATGGTCTCCAGCACGACGGTGCCGGTGTTCTTGACCGTGAAGCCGTAGGTGATCTCGTCGCCGGCGTCGGGGCCGTTGCCGTCCACGTCGTCGATCGCCGACGCGCTCTTGACGAGCTTGACCTTCGGCGTCGCCACCACCGGGGTGGAGGTGGAGTCGGGGTCGGTCACCTTCACGCCGCTGGGCGCGGTGCCCGTGGCGGTGGCGGTGTTGTCGACCGTGCCGGCGTCCACGTCGGCCTGGGTCAGCGTGTAGGTCTTCGTCGAGCAGGTGATCGACGCACCCGGGGCCAGCGGGCCGGCCGGGCAGGCGACCGACGGGTCCGCGAAGAGCGGGTCGGTGACCGTCACCGGATCCAGGGCCACCGCACCGGTGTTCTTGACCGTGAACGAGTAGGTGATGGTGTCACCCGTGTCCGGGCCGTTGCCGTCGACGTCGTCGATCGCCGAGGCGGTCTTGGTCAGCTTGATCGCCGGCACGGCCGCGATGGTCGTGCTGGTGGAGTCGTCGTCGGTCACCTTCGCACCACCGGGCGCGGTACCCGTGGTGGTGGCGGTGTTGTCGACCTTGCCCGCGTCCACGTCGGCCTGGGTCAGCGTGTAGGTCTTCGACGAGCAGGTCACCGACGCACCCGGGGCCAGCGGACCGGCCGGGCAGGTGACGTTCGGCGAGGCTCCACCGAACAGCGGGTCGTTGACCGTCACCGGGTTCAGCGTCACGTTGCCGGTGTTGGTCACCTTGAAGCTGTAGGTGATGGTGTCGCCCGCGTCGGCGCCGTTGCCGTCCACGTCCACGATCGCCGAGGCGGTCTTGTCGAGCAGGATCGCCGGTCCGGCCAGGATCGAGGTCGACGTCGAGTCGGACGCGGTGACCTTCGCACCGGCGGGCGAGGTGCCGGTGGTGGTGGCGGTGTTGTCGACCGTGCCCGCGTCCACGTCGGCCTGGGTCAGCGTGTAGCTCTTCGTCGAGCAGGTCACCGACGCACCCGGGGCCAGCGGACCGGCCGGGCAGGTGACGTTCGGGCTCGCCCCACCGAACAGCGGGTCGTGCACGGTCACCGGGTTCAGCGTCACGTTGCCGGTGTTGGTCACCTTGAAGCTGTAGGTGATGGTGTCGCCCGCGTCGGCGCCGTTGCCGTCCACGTCCACGATCGGCGAGGCGACCTTGTCCAGCGCGATGGCCGGACCCGCGGGCAGCGGGGTCAACGTGGACGAGGTGTCGTTGACCTTCACGCCGGTCGGGCTGGTGCCGGTGGCGGTGGCGGTGTTGGCTCGCTCCCCGGAGTCCACGTCGGCCTGGGTCAGCGTGTAGGTCTTCGTCGAGCAGGTGACCGAGGCCCCCGGGGCCAGCGGACCGGCCGGGCAGGTGACGTTCGGGCTCGCCCCACCGAGCAGCGGGTCGTGCACCGTCACCGGGTTCAGCGTCACGTTGCCGGTGTTGGTGACCTTGAAGGAGAAGGTGAGGACGTCACCGGCGTCGATGCCGTTGCCGTCGGGGTCGCTCAGCGACTCCACGGACTTGAGCAGATCGATGCCCGCGCTGCGCAGCACCGGGGTGCTGGTGGAGTCCGAGGCCGTCACCTTGGTGCCCGAGGGGGCGGTGCCGGTCGTGGTGGCGGTGTTGTCGACCGTGCCCGCGTCCACGTCGGCCTGGGTCAGCGTGTAGGTCTTGCTGGAGCAGGTCACCGACGCACCCGGGGCCAGCGCACCGGCCGGGCAGGTGACGTTCGGGCTCGCCCCACCGAACAGCGGGTCGTTGACCGTCACCGGGTTCAGCGAGACGTTGCCGGTGTTGGTCACCTTGAACGTGTAGGTGATGGTGTCGCCCGCGTCGTCGCCGTTGCCGTCGAGGTCGTTGATCGCCCCGGCGGTCTTCTTCAGCGTGATCGCCGGGAAGGCCGCCACCGGGGTGCTGGTCGAGGACGGGCTGGTGACCTTGACCCCGTTGGGGGCGGTACCGGTCGCGGTCGCGGTGTTGTCGACCTTGCCCGCGTCCACGTCGGACTGGGTCAGCGTGTAGGTCTTCGTCGAGCAGGTCACCGACGCACCCGGGGCCAGCGCACCGGCCGGGCAGGTGACGTTCGGGCTCGCCCCACCGAACAGCGGGTCGTGGACCGTCACCGGGTTCAGGGTGGCGTTGCCGGTGTTCTTGACCGTGAAGGAGTAGGTGATGGTGTCACCGGCGTCGGGACCGTTGCCGTCGGTGTCGTTCAGCGATCCCGCGGTCTTGGTCAGCTTGATCGCCGGCTGGACGGGGATGTTGGTGAAGACGCACCGCACCTCGGCCCCCGACGGGGCTGCGGGCATGGTCACGGTCGCGGTGTTGCCAGAGCCGCTCGAGAGCACCGTGCCCGAGCCGTCGACGCACGTCCACGTGGTGACGTAGTTGGTCAGCGAGGTGGTGCCGGCCGCGGTCTGGGTCACCGTGTAGGTCTTGCCCGGCAGGACGACGGCCGGACCGGCCTCCTCGCTGGGCTGGTCCTGCAGGCCGGTGTCAGTCCCGGTGGTGGTGCCGGTGTTGGTGGCGCTCAGGCCGCTGCCACCGAGGGTGACCTTGAACTGGTCGCCGGAGGCGTAGCGGCCGTCGGGGAGGTCGACCTGGCCCATGACGGTGCTCGGCACGGCGCACGAGGCGAGGTCGACGAAGGCGAAGCCCATCGAGCTGGAGTCGACGATCGCACCGGTCACCGGGTCGACCCGGATGATCTTGGGGGTGCTGGTGCCGATGACGATGTAGCCACTGGAGTCGAAGGCCATCGAGTGGTACTGGCCGTTGCTCTCGGGCGTGACCGTGAGGACCGAGATGCCCAGGTTGGTCGAGCCCGCGGTGGTCGGGAGGTCGCCGACGACCCGGGCCAGGGTGCCCGCGGTGCCGCCGGTGGCGTTGTTGTCGTTGCTGACGATGTAGAGGTTGCCGGAGGCGTCGAACGCGAAGTCACCGTTGCCACCCAGACCGCTGCCGGAGATGGTGGCGACCTGGCCGATGGCGGTCTCGGTGACGGTGTCGAAGGCGAAGACCGTCCACGTGGCGCCGCCGGAGGCGTAGTAGTAGATGCCCGTCGATGGGTCGATCGCGCCCGCGACCACCGAGGGTGCCAGGGAGTTGAACGGCATGTTCCACGCCTGGAAGGTGTGGTCGGCACGCGTCACCATGACCCGGTTGTTGGTGCGGTCGAAGGCCCAGATCTCGTTCCCGGCCCCGCCCAGCGCCAACGCGTTCCAGTTGCCGCTGCCGAAGTCACCGTTCGAGACGGCTGACGTGGCCCCGGTCGTCGAGTTCACCTTCACCACCACGCCGGTGCTCTGCTGCAGCGCGTAGACGGTGTTGTTGTTGCAGACGAAGCCCGGGTACACGGCGTGCGCCGCGCCGGCCGGCAGCAGTGCCAGCCCGGTGGCTGCCAGCAGCACGGCGAGCAGGCCCGCCGTACGCCGCCGCAGCGACCCCAGTGCGCGCCAGAGCGCGCGATGACGTGATGACATCGTGGTTCTCTCCCCCTGTGGAGCGCCATCTCGGCGCTCGTCTGTCTCCCAGGACCGCGCTCCCGGCAGCACGGTTCCCCTCCACGCTCAGGGATACCTAGCCGGACCGCCCGAGGGGAAGCGGTCGTGTGACCTTGTGGTGGGTGCGTGGGCGAACCTTGTCCGGTTGTGGATCTCCTGTTCCCCAAGACACCTCTCGTTAACAACCCCGGGGGAGGTCCCGTTCGTGGGGGCGGCGAGAGGTCGTCAGAGCCTCAGCCGCCGACCCAGAAGCCCCGTCCGCCGAACCAGTCGGAGTAGCCGCCGGGTCGGCTGAAACCGGATCGGTCGCCGAGGTAGGACCCCACGACCGCGGCGCCGAGGTCGTCGAGCTCGGGGGCGACGACCCGGCCCTCGACGCGAGAGGCCATCGACTCGATGAAGCGCGCCAGGCCGGGGTCCTCCCCGAGCCGGAAGAAGGTGGTCTGGGCGCCCAGACGTCGCGCGTTGTCGAGCTCGCGGACGGCGTAGGCGATCGTCAGTGGGTGCGGCGGGTAGGAGAAGAAGACCTCGCCGTCGGGCTCGAGGTGGCTGGTCGGCTCGCCGTCGGTCACGACGAGCAGCACGGGCTGGGCGTTGGGGTGCTTGCGGAAGTGCCGGTTGGCCAGGAGCAGCCCGTGGTGCAGGTTGGTGCCCTTGTCGTACATCGCGTCGAGGGCCGTGAGCTCCTCGATCTCCATGCGCTGGGCGTGCCGGCCGAACGCGATCAGCTGCAGGTGGTCGCCGCGGAAGCGGGACCGGATGAGGGTGTGCAGCGCCAGCGCGGTGCGCTTCATCGGCACCCATCGCCCGTCCATGGCCATCGAGAAGGAGGTGTCGACGAGGAGGGCCACGGCCGCCTGGGTGCGCTCCTCGGTCTCCTGGACCTCGACGTCGTCGATGGTGAGACGGACGCCGGGTCTCGACGCGCGCTCGTCCGAGCCGGCGCTCGCTGCTCGACCACCGGGGAGGCGCCCCTCGCCCGCCTCGCGCACGATCGCGTTGGTGAGGGTCCGGGTGACGTCCCACGGCTCGGTGTCACCGAACGCCCAGGCCCGGGTGGCCCCGGAGCGCTCCCCCGCCGCCCCGGCGCGGCGCGACTCCCGCTGGCCCTGTCGTCCCGACAGCCGCTCCGCGGCGTCGCGGAGCAGTGACTTCCCGAGCTGGCGCATCGCCTGCGGGGTCAGGCGGAGCTGACCGTCGGAGCCACGCTGGAGGGTGCCGTGCTCGCGCAGCGCCTCCTCGAGCCGCTGCAGGGTGCGGGCGTCCACCGCCGCCTCCTCCCCCAGCTGACGGGCGAGAGCGTCGAGGTCGAGGTCGTCCATCCGGGCACCGCCGTAGGACTGGGAGAGCTGGTCGGAGAGCGCGTCGAGCTCGGCGAGGTCCTGGAAGACACCGGTGCCGTCGCCGAGCCCGAGGCCCTCCTGGCCGCTCATCTGCTCCGAGCCGAACCAGTCCTCACCCGGGCGCAGCGCCTGCAGGTTGCCGTCGAGCCGGGCGAGTGACTCCATCAGGGCGGGCGACCCGAACGCCTGGGCCGAGAGCTCCATGAGCTGCTGGCGCTGCTCGGGGCTCATCGAGTTCAGCATCCGCTGCGCGGCGGCGGCACGGGCCGCCATCGCGTCGAGGAGCTCGTCGAGGTCCTGGGGGTCCTCGGGGAACTGGTCCCCGTGCTTGCGCATGAACTCCTCGAAGTCCTCCTGCGTGTCCTCGCCGCGCTGCCGCTTCTCCAGCAGCTCGTTGAGGTCGGAGAGCATCTCGTCGATCGCCGCACGGTCCTCGTCGGTGGCGTTCTCCAGGGCCTGCTTCATGCCCCGGAAGCGCTGGTCGAGCAGCTCGCGGCCCAGGAGGTCCTTGATCTGCTCGAAGGCCTCGCGTGCGTCACTGCTCTGCCAGTCGTAGGAGGACAGCTCGCTGACCGCGGCCGCCGGGTTCGGCGAGACGCTGTCGAGCGTCATCTCGCGCAGCGCCCGGTCGCCGTCGTCCATCATCGCGTCGCGGGCCAGCTGCTTGCGCTCCTCGAGCACCGCGCGGTCGAGCAGCTCGCGGACCTCCTGCAGCGTGCCGTCGAGGTTGTGCTTCTTGGCCAGCTCCCGACGCCGCTCGGCCACCCGGCGCGCCAGGTCGTCCAGCCCCGGCTGGTCCTGCCCGCCACGGCGCAGGAACTCACGCAGCGCCCGCTCGGGGCTGTAGCCGGCCATGACGTCCTCGCCGATGGCATCGAGGGCCTCGGACAGGTCGACCGGCGGCGCGAGCGGGTCCGGGCCGCCGTCGTAGCGGCCGTACCGGGAGGCGCGGCGCTGGGACCAGACGTCAGCCATGGCTCAGCCGTAGACCGTCTCGCCGCGACCGGACTCCTTGCTGACCTTCCGGGCGAGGTAGAGCCCCTCCAGCGCCAGTTCGATCGCACCTGCCCGCTGACCGTCGTCGGTCGCGCCGAGGCGCTCGCAGATGTCGTCGTAGAGCTCGGACTCCCCCAGGCGCGGCAGGCCCGCCAGGAAGTCCAGCGCGGTGACCTGCTCGCCGGTGGTGACCATCTGCCCGGCCTCGAGCGCCTCGACCAGCAGGCCGAGGTCGAGGCCGCGGAAGCGGTCGCGCACGGTCTCGGCCACGGCGGTGCGGAGCAGGTGGGTGAGCACCTCGGCCTCGCGGCCCTCCTCGCCGGACTCGAACTCGATCTTGCCGCCGAGCACGTCCACGGCGGTCTCGAGGTCGACGACCCGGGCCACCGCCTGCGGCTCCCCCTGGACCGTGGCCCGGTGCAGCGCGGCGGCGGCGATCGTCTCCGCACCGGCGATGGCGAACCGGGCCGAGACCCCCGAGCGCTGGTCGACGGCGCTGGAGTCGCGCAGGTGGCGGGTGAAGCGCGCCAGGATCTCCAGCAGGTGGGCCGGGACGTCGGCGACCAGGTCGGCCTCCTGGCGGATCACCGCCACCTCGTCCTCGAGCTCGGTCGGGTAGTGGGTGCGGATCTCGGCGCCGAAGCGGTCCTTGAGCGGGGTGATGATGCGCCCGCGGTTGGTGTAGTCCTCGGGGTTGGCGCTCGCGACGACCAGCACGTCCAGGGGCAGCCGCAGCACGTAGCCGCGGATCTGGATGTCGCGCTCCTCCATCACGTTGAGCATCGCCACCTGGATGCGCTCGGCGAGGTCGGGGAGCTCGTTGATCGCCACGATCCCGCGGTGGCTACGTGGGATCAGCCCGAAGTGGATCGTC
>JAYYWX010000137.1:0-16006 GCA_036341255.1 Actinomycetota bacterium
GCGCGGTCGGCGCGCCGGTTCTGGCCTCCGAGCCGCGCATCCGGGCCGCACTGCGCCGGGACCGCCCCCGACCCGCACCCCCCCGCCGCGCGGGCGTTTTGAGCCGCCGGTGCGGCAGTCCGGTCGGGTCGAGCCGGCGTATGGATCCGCCGGCGCGGCGAGCGGGGTTCCGTGAGGGTCGGCGATCGGGCAGGCTCGCCGCATGAGCGACCCCGACCTCCGCTTCTGGTTCGACCCCGTGTGCCCGTTCGCCTGGCTGACCTCGACGTGGGTCCGCAGCGTCCAGCGGCAGCGTGACTACTCCGTGGAATGGCGGCTGATCTCCCTGCGGCTGCTCAACTCCCACATCGACTACGACTCCCACTTCCCCGAGGGCTACGAGGACGGCCACAACGCGGGGCTGCACCTGTTGCGGGTGTGCGCCGCCGCCCGCGCCGAGCACGGCGCCGAGGTGCTGGCCGACCTCTACCCGGCGATCAGCTCGCGGATCTTCGACGCCGACCCCTCCGAGCAGTCGCTGCGGCCCGAGCGCGGCCGCGAGGTGCTGGCCGTCGCGCTGTCCGACGCCGGGCTCCCGGCCGGGTTGGCGGCGGCGTACGACGACGAGGGCTGGGACGCCACCATCCAGGCCGACACCGACGAGGCGCTGGCGTTGACCGGCAAGGACGTCGGCACGCCGATCCTGCACATCGCGCCGCCCGAGGGTGCGGCTTTCTTCGGGCCGGTGATCAGCCGGGTGCCCTCCGACGAGGACGCGCTGCGGCTGTGGGACCACGTCGTGGGGCTGGCGACCTACCCCGGCTTCGCGGAGATGAAGCGCTCCCTGCGTGAGCTGCCCCAGCTGCGGGCCCTCGGCGTCGCCGAGGACGAGGTCGGGAGGACCGAGGACTGGCACGGCGGCTCGCGGCGGCTGAAGAAGTAGCGACTCGTAGCCGAACGGACCGAACGGCGGGCAGGCGGCCGGGGCCCCGCCGACCGCTCGGGGGCACGGCTCCTTTCGGTCCGTCCGGCTACGACGAGTGATACGCGACACGGGTCGGGACCAGCAGCGGGTACCGTCGCCGGGTGCCTGCCTGCGATGCCCGGTCCACGGTCGTCTTCGACCCGCTGCTGACCGGTTACGACTTCGGGCCGGACCACCCGATGTCGCCGGTCCGGGTCGACCTGACCGTGCGGCTGGCGGAGGCGCTGGGCGTGCTGGGTCCCGGCGGCCTGGTGGCGACACCCGCGCCGGTCGCCTCCGACGACGAGCTGCTGACGGTCCACGACGCCGCGCTCATCGAGGCCGTCACGCGCGCCGGCACCACCGGGGCGATCGACCTCGCCCACGGGCTGGGCACCGACGACAACCCCGTCTTCGAGGGCATGCACACCGCGACAGCCCACGTCGTCGGGGCCACCCTCGAGGCGTTCCGCGCGGTGTGGACCGGCAGCGTCGACCACGCCGCCAACATCACCGGAGGCCTCCACCACGCCATGCAGGACCGCGTCAGCGGCTTCTGCGTCTACAACGACGTCGCGATCGGCATCCACTGGCTGCTCGAGCAGGGCGTGGAGCGCATCGCCTACGTCGACGTCGACGTCCACCACGGCGACGGCGTCGAGCGGTTGTTCTGGGACGACCCGCGGGTGCTCACGATCAGCCTGCACGAGACCGGCCAACTGCTCTTCCCGGGCACCGGCGACTCCGCCGATCTCGGCGGCCCCGACGCCCGGGGCTCCGCGGTCAACGTGCCGCTGCCGCCGGGCACGTCCGACGCGGGCTGGCTGCGCGCCTTCCACGCGGTCGTGCCACCGCTGCTGCGCGAGTTCCAGCCGCAGGTGCTGGTCACCCAGCACGGCTGCGACTCCCACGCGGAGGACCCGCTGGCCCACCTGATGCTCACCGTCGACGGCCAGCGCGCCGCCATCGGGGCCCTGCACGAGCTGGCGCACGAGGTCGCCGACGGCCGGTGGGTCGCCGTGGGCGGCGGGGGATACGAGATCGTCGGCGTCGTCCCGCGGACCTGGACCCACCTGCTGGCCGAGGTCGCCGGGCGTCCCATCGAGCCCACCCTGGACGTCCCCGGCGCCTGGCTCGACCACGTCCAGCACCGCCTGGGCCGGGTCGGGCCGCGCCGCATGGGCGACGGCCGTACGCCGACGTACCGCGACTGGTCGGAGGGCTACGACCCCTCGACCTGGCTGGACCGGTCGGTGCACGCGACCCGCATGGCGGTCTTCCCCCTCCACGGCCTGGACCCGATGCCCTGAACCGGCTGGGACCCCGTCTGACCTGTGACTCCTCGGTCGCCTCGGGAACTCGGGGTGGAGCAGATGCAAGCCGACACGCCGAGGAAATCGAGATCAGGGGAGTGATCCCCTTCCCCATGAGTCACATCAGGCTCTATTCTCACTGTTCGACGCGGTCGTAGTACCTCCGGTGGGGAAGCCGGAGGACGAACCGCGCGGAAAGACGGTGTGCACGATGAGCAGCTCCCCTGACGACATCTCGGACGCCAAGTTCCTCACCGTGGCAGAGGTCGCGGCCATGATGCGGGTCTCGAAGATGACGGTCTACCGCCTCGTGCACTCGGGCGAGCTGCCCGCCGTGCGGGTGGGTCGTTCCTTCCGCGTGCGTGAGAACGACGCCCACGACTACCTCAAGAACAGCTTCTACGACGTCGGCTGACCTCCACGGAGGCAGCGGCGGCACCCCGGGCCCGGCCCGGGGGCGGAGGATCGGCCCGGTCCGGTGGTCCCACCGACCGAGGCCGATTCTGCTGCTCGGAGGACCGGCGGCTAGGCTGGGCGGGTCCTGCGCCGACGCGCGGGACGTCCAGGCTGGAAAGGGAACACCGTGGGTTCGGTCATCAAGAAGCGCCGCAAGCGCATGGCCAAGAAGAAGCACCGCAAGCTGCTGAAGAAGACGCGCGTCCAGCGTCGCAAGCTCGGCAAGTGAGCCGCGGCGGACGTCAGCACCGTTGAGGTCCTCGACCCAGCACCGCTGACGCCCCGCCCCTCACCTGCTCCACCCGGGCAGCGCCGCCCGGGTGGCATCGGTCCACCGTCGGATGCACCCTCGGGGTGCTTCTCAAGCCGGAGGCGGCATGGGGAAGGTCGTACTCGTCACCGGGGTCTCGCGAGACCTCGGTCGCAAGTTCGCGCGCACCCTCGCCGCTGACCCCGACGTGGACCGGGTCATCGGTGTCGACGTCGTCCCCCCGCGGGGCGACATCGGCGCCGTCTCGTTCGTGCGCGCCGACATCCGCAACCCGGTGATCGCCAAGGTGATCGCCAAGGAGGACGTCGACACCGTCGTCCACATGAGCGTCATCGCCACCCCCGGCACGGCCGGCGGGCGGAACACGATGAAGGAGCTCAACGTCATCGGGACGATGCAGCTGCTCGCCGCCTGCCAGCGCTCCGCGAGCCTGCAGCACCTGGTCGTGAAGTCGACGACGACCGTCTACGGCGCCAGCAGTCGCGACCCTGCGATGTTCACCGAGGAGATGCAGCCGCGTCGCGCTCCCCGCTCGGGCTACGCCAAGGACGTCGCCGAGATCGAGGGCTACGTCCGCGGGTTCGCGCGCCGCCGCCCCGACGTCCGCGTCACCACGCTGCGCTGCGCCAACGTGCTCGGCCCCGACGTGGTCAGCCCGCTGACCTCCTACCTCCGGCTCCCGGTCGTCCCGACCGTCCTGGGGTACGACGCCAGGCTGCAGGTCCTGCACGAGCGCGACCTCTACCGGGTGCTCCAGCACGCCGTGGGCCACGAGGTCGCGGGGACCTTCAACATCGCCGGCGACGGCATCTTGATGCTCTCCCAGGCGCTGCGCCGCCTGCAGCGCCCGACGGTCTCGATGCCCGGCTTCGCGGTCGGGCGGGTCGGCAACCTGCTGCGCCAGGCCCGCGTGGCCGACTTCTCGCCCGAGCAGCTCGGGTTCCTCACCTACGGCCGCGGGGTCGACACGACCCGCATGCGTGCTGAGCTCGGCTTCGAGCCGACCATGACCACCGCCGAGTGCTTCGCGGACTTCGCGACCACGCTCACCCCCACCGGCGGTCGCACCGAGCGGGTGCTGGCCACCCTCGCGCAGGCGCTGCCGGAGGTCGAGGGCGACCCCACCGCGCCGCCGGCCGAGGCGACCGACGCCCCGCCCGCCCCCCGGCGACCGCGCGCGGTCGCCGCCGCGCGCGAAGGAGCAGACCATGGGTGACGCCGAGATCATCCCGATCGGCACCCGCGGCCGCCCCGGTCGCGGCACGGGCAAGCAGCCGTCCTCCGCGGCGCGCGACCTCGCCGGGGGCAAGGGCCCCGCGGCGCGACCGGCCCCGCGGCGTACGCCCGGGACCGACGAGGCGCAGACTGCCGACGCCGTCGAGGACACCGCAGGGGCCTGCGAGGTCCAGGACGCGACGTCGTCCGACGCCCCGACCACGGCCGCCGCCGCGGCCGAGCAGCCCGACCCGGCCCGTCCCGCGGCCCGCACCCGCGAGCGTCACGCGCGCGGCGGCATCCCGGCCGCCGACCTGATGGCCGCTTTCCAGGTCGCCGCCCGCGAGGTGTTCGGCGAGGAGTGGGAGGTCCAGCTCGCGCGCTTCCTGGCCTTCCTGCGGCGCCGCGTGACCGGCGACTACTCCGTCGACGAGTACGGCTTCGACCAGGAGATCAGCCAGCGCTTCTTCATGGCGGCGCTGCGCCCGATCGCGGACAAGTGGTTCCGCATCGAGGTGCGCGGGGTCGAGAACATCCCCAGCGAGGGCGGCGCCCTCGTCGTGTCCAACCACTCCGGCACCGTCCCGGTCGACGGCCTGATGACGATGGTCTCGATCCACGACCACGCCGGGCGCTTCCTCCGTCCGCTGGGCGCCGACCTGGTCTTCAAGATGCCGATCGTCTCGACGATGGCCCGCAAGGGCGGCGCCACGCTCGCCTGCAACGAGGACGCCGAGCGGATGCTGCGCGGCGGCGAGCTGGTCGGCGTGTGGCCCGAGGGCTTCAAGGGCATCGGCAAGCCGTACTCCGAGCGCTACAAGCTGCAGCGCTTCGGGCGCGGCGGGTTCGTCTCGGCCGCCATCCGCACCGGCGTGCCGATCGTGCCGCTCTCGGTGGTGGGGGCCGAGGAGATCTACCCGCTCGTGGGCAACATCCCCTCCCTCGCCCGGCTGCTCGGCGTCCCCTACATCCCGATCACGCCGACCTTCCCGCTGCTCGGCCCGCTGGGGCTCGTGCCGCTGCCGTCGAAGTGGCTGCTGGAGTTCGGGGAGCCGATCCGCACCGACGAGTACGACGAGGGTGCCGCCGACGACCCGATGCACGTCTTCAACGTCACCGACCAGGTGCGCGAGACGATCCAGCAGACCCTCTACACGCTGCTGATGGAGCGCGAGTCGGTCTTCCGCTGACACCCGGTCGCCGACCGACGTCGGCGAGCGTGACGGCCCTGCGCGGGCGGACCCGTGCGGAGCCGGCGCGACGAGCCGGCAGGAACCCGTAGGAGGAGGTAGGACGGGAGCGCCCTACCGCTCACTGCTTCTTGCCGCCGCCGGGGTTGAGCAGGTCGTCGACCAGCTCGAGGACCGGGTCGGTGATCCCGGTGATCGGGTTGTCGCTGCCGGGGCCCGAGGCCGGGGTGCCGGTGTCGCCACCGGTGCCGCCGAGCAGGGTGCCGTCGCCGAGGCCGCCGAGCGGCTCGTCGTCCTTCTTGCCGTCCTCGTCCTTGTCGTCACCGGCGGATCCGGCGGGCGGCTGCAGGATGGTCGGGCTCTGCGGCGTCGCGGAGGCCGGCGGGCTGGCGGGGGTCCGCGGGCCGCTGCCGCCCTTGGTGGGAGCAGCCGGGGTCGAGGCGCTCGGGGCCTCGGCCACCGGGGTGGTCGAGGTCGGGTTGAGCAGGGTGCCGACGACGTCCTCGGCCGCCTGGACCAGGAAGCGCGGGATGCGGCCGATCTGCTCGCCCGTGCACGTGGGGCACAGCGACACGGTGGTCTGCGCGATCTCCGCGAGCAGCTCGCCCGCGGAGACGAGCGCCTGCTGGGCGGCGGCCGGGAGGATCGCGGAGAGCTCCTCGAGCGTGGCGAGGCTCTGCGCGGTGAAGTCCTGGAGCTCGACGATCGAGGTCTCGGACCCGGTCTCGGCGTAGTCGGCCAGCAGCAGGTCGGAGGCCTCCGTGGCCTGGTCGGCGAACGCCTCGAGGGTGTCCTCTATCGCCACGAGGTCCTGGCCCTGCTCGGAGCGACTCAGCTGGTCGATCTCGGCCAGACGACCGCGGGCGTTGGCCAGCAGCGATGTGCCCTTCGAGGCGTCGTCGACGCGGACACCGGTCTGGGCGTTCTCGAGGGCCCGCTTGAGCGGGTAGAGCACGTCGCCGGGCAGGGCGGTCTGGGCCGCCACGGCCATCGAGGTGGTGGCGCCGACGATGGCGACACCGCCGACGGCGATGGCCAGCCGCCGCTCGCGGGGAGTACGACGCTGGGTGACCGTGAGTCGCTCGGCCGGTGTGGGCGCGACCTGCACGAGCTCCTCGGCGGCCGCGGTCATCAGGCGGGACCGCAGGTCCGCGACGAACTCGGGGCGGGCCTCGGGAGCCGGCGTGGAGCGGAGGGTCCCGACGACCTCGAGGAGCTCGGCGAAGCGCGCGTCCTCGACCCGCTGGCCCGAGGCGCCGGCCTCGACCAGGGAGTCGAACTCGTCGGCGCGTCGTCGCGCCGAGAACACGGGGCTCATCGCAGCTGTCCTGTCGTCGTGTCGGAGGTCTGGTGGTCGGTGCCGTGGTGGCCCGACACCTGCCTCAACGACCGGTCGACGGGGCGGGTTACGGGCTGTGATGCACGATTCATCAACCGTTCAGGAACGGCGCGGTAACAACGCGCTGCTGTGATCCGCCGGGTGCTCATCGCAGGCCCTCCGGCATCAGCTTGGCCAGGTTGCGCACCCCGCGTAGCTGCAGCTGCTTGACGGCGCCGTCGGAGCGGCCGAGCACGGCGGCGGTCTCGGCGATGCTCATTCCCTGCAGGAAGCGCATGACCAGGCAGTCGCGCTGCTCGTCGGGCAGCTCGGTGAGCGCCTTGAGCAGGATCTCGTTGGTCAGGCCCGCCAGCACCGTGGACTCGGGGCCCTCGGTGGTGTCGTCGTGCTGGCCCATGTCCTCGGTCGTCATCTCGAGACGGGTGCGGCCGGCCTTGAAGTGGTCGGTGGCCAGGTTGCGGGCGATGGTCATCAGCCAGGCTCCGAAGTCCTTGCCCTGCCAGCGGAAGTTCTGCATCGAGCGCAGCGCCCGGAAGAACGTCTCGGAGGTGAGGTCCTCGGCCAGCGCGCTGGAGCGGGTCCGATAGAAGAGGAACCGGTAGACCGAGGCCTGGTAGTGGTCGTACAGGAGGCCGAACGCCTCGGAGTCGCCGGTGCGGGCCAGCTCGACGAGCGCGATCAGGCGCTCCCGGTCGGCGGCGTCGTCCTCGGAGGAGGCGGCCAGGTCGGAGTCGCCGTACCCGCCGCCGTCGGTGCCCAGGCTGGTGCGGGCGTCGTCGTCGGCGATCGCCTCGGCCATCAGGCCCAGGAAGCGGCGTGCGCTGGCGTCCGGTGAGCCCGGGACCGCTCCGGCGAGGGCTGGTGCGAGGCCGGGGCCGATGCCGCCGGCGAGGGGGTCGAGGAGGGCGTGCGTGACCAGGGTGCGCAGGGCGTCGAGCCCGCGCACGACCTGCTCGGCGTGCAACGCCATCTGGTGACCCTCCCGTTGTGCTCCCCCATGAAGCCCGACGAGCGTACGACTTCCGGGCGCGAGGTGGAACACGTTCCGCAAAAACGACACAGGTGTGCACCGAGATGCCGCCTGGCCCGGAGTCCCCGGTCCAGACCAGTCCCCACTCGCCGTGACCGCCTCGTGACCCGCGCGTGATCGTGGGGGTCGGTCGGGGTCGGTCCCGTCGGCGCCGCTCAGTGCCTGCGGCGCAGGGCGACCCCCGCGGCGACGGTCCCGCTCACCGCACCTGCGGCGGCGCCGACCACGAGGCCGGCGCGGGCCGCCTTGCGCCCGGTGCGGTAGTCGCGGATGCGCCAGCCCTGCTCCCTGGCGTGGTGGCGCAGTCGGCCGTCGGGGTTGATCGCGCACGGGTCGCCGACCATCGAGAGCATCGGGAGGTCGTTGTAGGAGTCGGAGTACGCCGAGCACCGGCTCAGGTCCAGGCCCTCCCGGGCGGCCAGCGCCTTCACGGCCTCGGCCTTCGCGGGCCCGTGGAGCATGTCGCCGACGAGGCGGCCGGTGTAGACGCCGTCGCGGTGCTCGGCCACGGTGCCCATCGCGCCGGTCAGGCCGAGGCGGCGGGCGATGATCTGGGCGATCTCGATGGGGGCTGCGGTCACCAGCCAGACCCGCTGTCCCTGGTCGAGGTGCAGCTGGGCCTGGGCGCGGGTCCCCGGCCAGATCCGGTGGGCCATGCCCTCGTCGAAGATCTCCTCACCGAGCTCCTCGAGCTCGGCCACGGTGTGCCCGGCGATGAAGCCGAGGGCGGAGTTGCGCGCCTCCGCGACGTGCTCGGGGTCCTCGACGCCCACCACCCGGAAGTAGGCCTGCTTCCACGCGGCCCCGACGATCTCGCGGGTGGTGAAGAACTTGCGCCGGTGCAGCCCGCGCGCGAGGTGGAAGATGCTCGCGCCCTGCATGATCGTGTTGTCGACGTCGAAGAACGCCGCCGACGTGGGGTCCGGTGGGGTGTCGAGCGCGGCCTCCACCTCGGCGGCCGAGGCCGCGGCCTCGCCGGCCAGCACGGAGCGCTGTCGCAGGTCGGGCAGGGTGCGACGGGGAGGCGGGGTCACCCCGCAGAGCCTAGGAGATGTCACCCCCTGCGCCTAGGAGCCACGACCCCCGGCGCGCAGGGTGCCGCTGTGCCAAGATCGAGCGCATGTCCGAGGACGGAACACCCGACTCCGCCACTGCCCCTGCAGCCCCCGCGCCCCCGGTCGGCGCCACGCTGGCAGACCTCGTGTCGTCGGCAGCCGCCGACGTGCCCGACGCGGTCGCTCTCGTCCACGGTGCGACCCGCCTGACGTGGGCGGCGCTGGAGGAGGAGGTCGCACGGGTCGCCCACGGGCTGGTCGCGGCCGGGGTCGTCGCCGGCCACCGGGTGGCGCTGGCCATGGTCAACCGCCCCGAGCTGGTCGTCTCCTACCTCGCGGTCCTGCGCGTGCAGGCCGTCGCGGTCCCGCTGAACCCGCGGGCCACCGCCGAGGAGGTCGCCCGGATGCTCGCCGACTCCGGTGCGCGGATGGTGCTGGTCGACGAGGCGGCCGTGAGCGTGGTGCGCGTCGGCGTCGCGCGGCTCGAGACCGAGCTGTCCGGGGCCACCGACCGGCCCGGGGGGACGTTGCCGGCCGAGCTGCTCGAGCGCGCCGTCGTACCCCGCGTCGTCGTGGCCGGTACGACGCTGCGACCCGGCGAGCGCTCCTACGACCACCTGCGGGCCGAGCGCGGCCGCGAGCACCCGCCGCTGGTCGACCCCGAGCGCCTGGCGACGCTGCTCTACACCTCGGGCGCCTCCGGCCGCCCGCGCGCGGTGATGCTCAGCCACCGCGCCCTGCTGGCCAACGTCGAGCAGGTCGCCCGCGTCCAGCCGTCGATGATCGGCCCCGGCGACGTCGTGCTGGGCGCGCTGCCGCTCTTCCACGTCTACGGCCTGAACGCGGTCCTCGGCGGCGTGCTGCGGCACCGGGCCACGCTGGTGCTCGTCGACGCCTACGACCCGGACGCCGTCCTCGACCTGGTGCTCGCCGAGGGGGTCACGGTGCTGCCGGTCGCACCCACCGTCGTCGGGCACCTGCTGGGCCTCGAGCGGCTCGCCGAGCGGCTCGCCCCGGTCCGGCTGGTGCTCTCCGGCTCGGCACCGCTCGACGCCGACCAGGTCGCGGCGTTCCACGGGGCCACCGGCATCGCGGTGCACCAGGGCTACGGCCTCACCGAGGCGGCCCCGGTCGTCACCAGCACCCTGTGCGTCCCGCCCGCGGACGCGGGGGAGGACGCGGGGGAGGACGCGGACGGTCCCAGCGCCCAGCCCGACCCCGGCTCGGTGGGCACCGCACTGCCGGGCATCGAGATCCGCCTGGTCGACGACCACGGCCACACGCCGCTCCAGGGCGACCCCGGGCAGGTGAGCATCCGCGGCGACAACCTCTTCAGCGGCTACTGGCCCGACGGCGACGACGCCCCCGACGAGGACGGCTGGTGGGCCACGGGCGACGTGGGGTTCCTGGCGCCCGACGGGCAGCTCTTCCTGGTCGACCGGGTCAAGGAGCTGGTCATCGTCAGCGGCTTCAGCGTCTACCCGACCGAGATCGAGGACGTCATCGAGGAGGTGCCCGGCGTCCGCGAGGTGGCGGTGATCGGGGTGCCCGACGAGGACACCGGGGAGGCGGTCGTCGCCTACGTCGTGGCGCCCGACCAGGACCCGGGGACCGTCGAGGCCGCGGTGCGGGCCCGTTGCGTCGTACGCCTCGCGCGGTTCAAGCAGCCCCGCCGCATCGAGGTCGTCGACGCCCTGCCGCACACCGTGACGGGCAAGGTCCGCAAGGGCTCGCTGCGCGCGGCCGAGCGGCGTCGGCACCTGGAGCTGCTGTGAGTGCCGCTCCGTCCGGGCAGCCCAGGGTCCGGCTCTACTCCCGGCCCGGCTGCCATCTCTGTGACGACGCCAGGGTCGTGATCGCGGCGGTGTGCGACGAGATGGAGGAGACCTTCGAGGAGGTCTCCATCGATGACGACCCGGCCCTGCTCGAGCGGTTCGGCGAGGAGATCCCGGTGACCTTCGTCGACGGGCGCCAGCACGACTTCTGGCGGGTCTCCGCCGACCGGCTGCGCGCTGCCCTCGCCGCGAGCTGAGCACCGACCCCGGCACGGCAGGGCCACCGCCGTACGCCGCACCGCACCACGGGGCGTGCGCCCCCTTACACCCTGGGAGGGGTCTCGCGCGACCCGAGCGACGTGGGCTGCGCCACGTGTGCTAGCGCCCCTCCGGCTCGTTTTGTTCTCCCGTTCACAAACTCCTACAGTGATCGAGCCGTCGCGGTCGCGAGGGCCGTGCCGGACCCCCGGCCGACCCCCTCCTCCGACTCCCACCCGCGACGGCTGGGCTGGAGAGCGAGCAGTGACCGAACGGACCCCCACCGAGGCGGCACGGGACATCCCCGAGGCCACCGTCGCGCGGTTGCCCGTCTACCTACGGGCGCTGACCTCGCTGGCGGAGTCCGGCACGCCCACCTGCTCCAGCGAGGAGCTCGCGAGCGCCGCGGGGGTCAACAGCGCCAAGCTCCGCAAGGACCTGTCCTACCTCGGCAGCTACGGCACCCGCGGGGTCGGCTACGACGTGGAGTACCTCCGCTACCAGATCGCCCGTGAGATCGGCGTGACCCACGACTGGCCCGTGGTCATCGTCGGCATCGGGAACCTCGGTCACGCCCTCGCCAACTTCTCCGGCTTCCGCAGCCGCGGCTTCCGGGTCGTGGCGCTGCTCGACGCCGACCCCGGCAGGCACAGCGAGCAGGTCGCCGGCATCGACGTCCGTCCCTTCCGCGACCTCGCGACGATCGTCGCCGAGCAGGGCGTCGCGATCGGCGTCATCTCCACGCCGGCCCACGCGGCCCAGGACGTCGCCGACGCGATGGTGTCCGCCGGCATCACCAGCATCCTCAACTTCGCGCCGCAGGTGCTCTCGGTGCCCGAGGGCGTCGACGTGCGCAAGGTCGATCTCTCCATCGAGCTGCAGATCCTGGCCTATCACCAGCAGCGCAAGGCCTCCGCCGTGGAGGGGGCCGTCCTGCACGCCCCCGGCGACACGGTCGGGACCGACGACCTCGACGGACGACTGGGGGCCCCGGCATGAGCGTGCTGATCGTGGGGGTCTCCCACAACTCCGCACCCGTCTCCCTGCTGGAGCGGCTCGCCGCGCCCGGGGCGGACTCGGTGCACAAGCTGGTCAGCGACGCGGCCGGGTGCGCCCACGTCGCCGAGGCCACCGTCATCTCCACCTGCAACCGGCTGGAGATCTACGCCGACGTCGAGCGGTTCCACGGCTCGGTCGAGCAGCTCTCCACGCTGCTCGTCGAGCGCTCGGGGGTCTCCACGGAGGCCCTGCTCCCGCACCTCTACGTCCACTACGACGACGGTGCGGTCGCCCACCTCTTCCAGGTGGCCGCCGGGCTGGACTCGATGGCCGTGGGCGAGGGCCAGATCCTGGGCCAGACCCGTGAGGCGCTGCGCCTGGGCCAGGAGCTCGGCACCGTCGGGCCCGCCCTCAACGTGCTCTTCCAGCAGGCGCTGCGCGTGGGCAAGCGCTCGCGCGCCGAGACCGGCATCGACCGGGCGGCACCCTCCCTCGTCACCGCCGCCCTCGACCGCGCCCGCCCGACCCTCGGCGACGTCGCCGGACGCTCCGTGGCCGTGCTCGGCGCCGGAGCCATGGCGGGGCTGGCCACCGCGACCGTCTCGCGGCTGGGGGCAGCCGACATCGTCGTGCTCAACCGCACGCCGGAGCGTGCCGAGCGCCTCGCCGCCGAGTACGCCGGTCGCCCGGCGCCCGTGGAGTCCCTGGCCTCCGAGCTGGCCGGTGTCGACCTCCTCGTCACCTGCACCGGTGCCACCGGTGTCCAGGTCGACGCCGACCTGGTCCGCGCCGCACGCCCCGATGGCCGCCCGCTGGCGATCATCGACCTCGCCCTCCCGCACGACGTCGACCCCGCGGCCGCCGAGGTCCCCGGGGTCACGCTGGTCAACCTCGCCGAGCTGGCCGCCGGCCTGCACGAGTCCGAGGCCGGGGTCGAGATCGCCGCCGTGCGCTCGATCGTCACCGAGGAGGTCTCGGCCTTCCTCACCGCGCGTCGCCAGGCCAGCGTCACCCCCACCGTGGTGGCACTGCGTTCGATGGCCACCTCCGTGGTCGCCGCCGAGATGACCCGCCTGGACGGCCGCCTGCCCGACCTCGACCCGATGGTCCGCGCCGAGGTGCTGCACGCGGTGCGCCGGGTGGCCGACAAGCTGCTGCACGAGCCCACCGTCCGGGTCCGGGAGCTGGCCAACGAGACCGGTGCGGTGTCCTACGCCGCCGCTCTGGCCGAGCTGTTCGCGCTCGACCCCGACGCCGTCACCGCCGTCACCAGTCCCTCCGTGCCCGAGGAGAAGACCCGATGAGCGCCTCGACCTCCCGCACCGTGCGCGTCGGCACCCGCCGCTCCCTGCTCGCCACGACCCAGTCCGGCCACGTCGCCGAGATGGTCCGGGGCCTGGGCATGGGCACCGAGCTGGTCGAGATCACCACCGACGGTGACCGCAGCCAGGCCGCCGGCACCCCGCTGGTCGGCAGCGCCTCCACCGGCGTCTTCGTCAGCGCCCTGCGCGAGGCCCTGGTGGCCGGCGAGGTCGACCTGGCGGTGCATTCCCTCAAGGACCTTCCGACCTACCCGTGCGAGGGCGTGACGCTGGTCGTCGTGCCGCCGCGCGAGGACCCCCGCGACGTGGTCGTCGCCCGCGACGACCTCACCCTGGGCGAGCTGCCGGTCGGGTCGCGCGTCGGCACCGGCTCGCCGCGCAGGGCCGCGCAGCTGCACGCGCTGGGCCTGGGTCTGGAGGTCGTCCCGATCCGGGGCAACGTCGACACCCGCATCCGTGCCGTGCGCGAGGGCACCGTCGACGCGGTGCTGCTGGCCCGCGCCGGCCTGGCCCGGATCGGCCGCGTCGAGGAGGCCACCGAGGTCCTCGACCCGCTGCAGGTCCTCCCCGCGCCCGGTCAGGGTGCGCTCGCGGTCGAGTGCCGCAGCGACGACACCGAGCTCCTCGAGGCGCTCGCGGTGCTCGACGACCCGCGCACCCGCGCGGCGGTCGAGGCCGAGCGCTCGGTGCTCGCGACCCTCGAGGGCGGCTGCTCGGCCCCCATCGGGGCGCTCGCGGAGATCGTCGAGGGCGAGGACGAGGAAGAGTTGTGGGTGCGCGCGATCGCGTTGTCACCCGATGGGGCGCTCTCGGTGCGGATGTCCGCCACCGGCTCGCCTGCCGACGCCCACGGCGTCGGTGCCCGTCTGGCAGCGGAGATGCTGGCCGACGGGGCAGGACAGCTGGGCCAGCCAGGTCCGGCCATCGAATCAGGACAGGTGCCACAAGCATGACCCGAGGCAAGACCACCGCACGAACCGAAACCCCCACCACGGCCCGCGTCGGCTGGGTGTCGTTCGTGGGCGCCGGCCCCGGCGACCCCGAGCTGTTGACCGTCCGCGCCGTCGAGCTGCTCAAGCAGGCCGAGGTCGTCGTCACCGAGTCACCCGAGCACGCCGAGCTCGTGCGCCGCGTGGTCGGGGTGGACCCCGCCGACGAGACCGCCGGTCCCGAGATCGTGGACGGCGGCTTCGGCGAGGACGGCCAGCCGCTGACCCACGCCGCCCGCGCCAAGGTCGTGGTCAAGCACGCCAAGAAGGGCGGTCGCGTCGTCCGGCTGATGACCGGTGACCCCTTCACCTACGCGTCGGGTCCCGAGGAGGCGCAGGCGTGCGCCAAGGCCTGCATCGGCTTCGAGATCGTCCCCGGCATCTCCTCGGTCGCCGGCGTCCCGGCGTACGCCGGCATCCCGCTGACCAGCAAGGACCACCGCGAGGTCGCGGTCGTCACCTGCGACGGCACCGTCGACTGGAGCCGCTACACCGACGACCGCACCCTGGTGCTGCTCTCCGGTGTCGGGCAGATCGGTGACATCGCCAAGCAGCTCGTCGCCGCGGGCCGTGCGGCCACCACCCCCGTGGCCGTCACCCGGGTCGGCACCACCACCGAGCAGTCGACGGTCACCTCGACGCTGGCCGACGTCGCCGCCGACGTCCGCGCCGCGCGCATCGCGCCGCCGGCCGTCATCGTCATCGGCAAGGTCGTCGACCTGCGCCAGACGCTGTCGTGGTTCGAGACCAAGCCGCTGTTCGGCTGGCGCGTGCTGGTGCCCCGCACCAAGGAGCAGGCCGGCTCGCTGTCGGCCAACCTGCGCGGCTACGGCGCCATCCCGGAGGAGGTCCCCACGATCTCCGTCGAGCCGCCGCGCAACCCCCAGCAGATGGACAAGGCCGTCCGCGGCCTCGTCGAGGGCCGCTACGAGTGGATCGCCTTCACCTCGGTCAACGCGGTCAAGGCCGTGCGCGAGAAGTTCGAGGAGTACGGCCTCGACGCCCGCGCCTTCTCCGGCCTCAAGATCGCCGCCGTCGGTGACAAGACCGCCGCCGCGATCGCCGCCTGGGGCCTGCGCGCCGACCTGGTGCCCTCCGCCGAGGATCCGGCCGGTCAGTCCGCCGCCGGTCTGCTGAACGTCTGGCCGGAGTACGACGAGCAGCTCGACCCCATCAACCGGGTCTTCCTGCCGCGTGCCGACATCGCCACCGAGAACCTCGTCGCCGGTCTCATCGACCTCGGCTGGGAGTGTGACGACGTCACGGCCTACCGCACCGTCCGTGCCGCTCCGCCGCCGGCGCCGACCCGCGACGCCATCAAGACCGGCAAGTTCGACGCGGTGGTCTTCACCTCCTCCTCGACCGTGCGCAACCTCGTCGGCATCGCCGGCAAGCCGCACGCCTCGACGGTGATCGCCGTGATCGGCCCCGCGACGGCCAAGACCGCCGAGGAGCACGGCCTGCGCGTCGACGTCATGGCGCCCAAGCCCGACGTCGAGGTGCTCGTCGACGCCCTGGCCGACTTCGGTGCCGCGCGCCGCGCCTCGCTGCTCGAGGCGGGCCAGCCGGTCACCAAGCCGTCGGACCGCAAGACCACGGCCCGCCGCCGCAAGGCGGAGTGAGGTCCGGGCCCACCGGCCCACCCGCCACCAGGCACCAGGCACCAGGCACCCACAGCGGCCGCCACCCCCGCACCCGCGGGGTGGCGGTCGCTGTCGTGTCGCTGCTCGAGGGGACCTGACAGGATCGGTCCGTGACCGAGCACCCTGTCCCCGCCCCCGTCGTCCCCCCGCTGGTGCGCCCCCGCCGGCTGCGCACCACCCCCGCCCTGCGGCGCATGGTCGCCGAGCA
>JAYYWX010000138.1:0-5232 GCA_036341255.1 Actinomycetota bacterium
CGCCGATGATCGCCGGCGTCGTGGGCGGCTCACTGCAGGTCAGCGGCCCCTGGAACGGCAGCCAGGCCGAGGAGATCGCCGCGCTGCTGCGTGGCTGACCTCCCCGGCCCGGTGCGGTCCAGCGGTGCGCTGGGGACGTGCTGGTGAGCGGGTGCCTCAGGCGGGCACGTAGTCGAACGTGTCCGGGTTCGGGCCCCGACGACCGTCCTCGCCCCGGTCCAGCGCGCTGATCGCGTCGATCTCCTCCGGGGTCAGCTCGAAGTCGAAGATCGCGAAGTTCTCCTCCATGCGCTCGCGCTTCATCGACTTGGGGAAGACGATGTCGCCGCGCTCGACGTGCCAGCGCAGGGTGACCTGCGACGGGGTCTTGCCGTGGGCGGCCGCGATCTTGCCGATCACCTCGTCGTCGAGGACCGCGCCCTGGGCGATGGGCGACCAGGCCTCGACCTCGACGCCGTGGCGGATGGAGGCGGCCCGGGCGTCCTCGTTGCAGAAGTAGGGGTGCACCTCGATCTGGTTGACGGCCGGGATGACGCCGGTCTCGGCGACGATCCGGTCCAGGTGGGCGGGCTGGAAGTTGGAGACGCCGATCGACCGGGCGCGGCCGTCCGCGACGAACTCCGAGAGGGTGCGCCACGTGGAGACGTAGTCACCGTCGTACAGCGTCGGCAGCGGCCAGTGGATGAGGAACAGGTCGACGTGGTCCAGGCCCAGCGCCTCGAGCGACTGGTCGAAGGAGCGACGGGCGTCGTCGGGGGCGTGGAAGCCGTTGTTGAGCTTGGTGGTCACGTAGAGCTCGCGGCGCGGGATGCCGGACTCGGCGATCGCGCGGCCCACACCCTGCTCGTTCTGGTACATCTGCGCGGTGTCGATGTGTCGGTAGCCCACCTCCAGGGCGGTGCTCACCGTGTCGGGAGTCTGCTCGGGCGGCACCTGGAAGACACCGAAGCCGAGCTGCGGGATCTCTGTCTGGTTGTTCAGGGTGATGGTGGGAACGGTCATGCTCCCCACAACACCAGTGGGTGGACCGGTATTCACCACCCGCCCGGTGAGGTCGGTGCGTGCCTTCTCACAGTGGCCGGGGGTGTGAGGTCAACCCCGGGCGGGAACGGCCGGCCGCGGCAGCGGCGAGGTCGGGTCGAGGGCCAGGTCGGCGAGCGCGTCGGCGTGCACGACGGCGGTGTCGAGCACCGGCAGCGGTGCTGCCTCGGCCGGGACGAGCAGGCCGATCTCGGTGCAGGCCAGGGCCACCACGTCGGCGCCGCGGTCGGCCATCCGCTGCATGATGTCGACATATCGATCGCGGGAGGCCGGGCGGACGACGCCCTGCGTGATCTCCTCGAACACCACGCGGTCGACCTCCACACGGTCCTCGAGGTCGGGGGTCACGACCTTCAGTCCGTACGCCGCCAGCCGGGTCGCGTAGAAGTCCAGCTCCATCACGGGGCGGGTGCCGAGCAGGCCGACGCTGCGGTGGCCCGCACGCTGCGCCGCCTCGGCGACCGCGTCGGCGATGTGGAGGACCGGGGTGTCGATCGCGGCGACCAGGTCGTCGTAGTTGCGGTGCATCAGGTTGGTGCAGATCGCCAGCACCTCCGCGCCGCCGGCCTCGCAGGCCCGGCCGGCCTCGGCCAGCATCCGCCCGGAGCGGGCGTAGTCGTCGGCCACCTGGCAGGCGCGCACCTCGGAGAAGTCCAACGACTGCAGGGTGATCCGCGCCGACGCGTGCGCGCCGCGTGCGGCGGCGACGCGCTCGTTGAGGTGGCGGTAGTAGGTGGCCGTGGAGTGCCACGACATGCCACCGATCAGGCCCAGGGGACGCAGACGCTCGCTCATGTCCCCATCGTCGCCCGCCGTGGACTGATAAGGAATCCCCATCCTGGTTGCTGACCCCATAAGTCATGCTTGGGTCATGGACCCGCGTCGACTGCTCGTCTTCCGCGAGGTCGCCCGCGCCGGCTCGCTGACCGCGGCAGCGCGCGCCCTGGGCTGGACCCAGCCGGCGGTGAGCCAGCACCTCGCGGCCCTCGAGCGCTCCGTCGGGCTCCCGCTGGTGCTGCGCGGACCGACCGGGACGTCGCTGACCGAGGCGGGGGAGGTGTTGCTCCGTCGTGCCGACGCGGTCGCCGCCGAGCTGCACGCCGCGGGGGAGGAGCTGGCGTCGCTCGCTCAGCTGCGGGCGGGGCGGGTGCGGCTGCACTGCTTCCCGTCCGCCGCGGCGACGCTGGTGCCCGAGTCGGTGCGCGCCCTCGCGACCTCCCACCCCGGCATCACCGTCGGCCTGGTGGAGGCCGAGCCGCCCGAGGCCCTGGCGGCGGTGGAGGCCGGTGACGCCGACCTCGCCCTCGTCTTCGGGTACGACGCCGAGCCGGTCGGTCTCGGCCCGCTGGTCTGGCGGCCGCTGCTCACCGAGCCGGTGCACCTGGTGCTCCCGCCCGAGGCCTCCGCGTCGTCGCTGGACGCACTCGCGCAGGCGGACTGGATCGGCGGGTGCGAACGCTGTCGTGTCCACCTCGTCGACTGCTGCCGGACGGCCGGGTTCGAGCCGGCGCTGCGCCACGAGACCGACGACTACGTCGTCGTGCAGAACCTCGTCGCCCGCGGGCTCGGCGTCACCGCGCTGCCCGAGTCCGCCCTCACGGCCTACCGGCACCCCGACGTGCGCGTGGTGGAGGAGGCGGCGCTCGGGCACCGCGTCGTCGGCGTCGTGCACCGCCCCGGCGCGGACCAGGTGCCCGCCACCGCCGCGCTCCTGCGCGAGCTGGTCGCCGTCGTCAGCGACGGATGACCCCCGGCCGGGAGGGCTCGCCGACCGGGATCGTCCTCACGAGGGACGGCGCATCCGGGCCAACCTGGTCCGCAGCGCGTCGACGCGCTCGCGGTTGGTCTGCAGCTCCACGTAGCGCTCCCCGAGTGCCCAGAGCAGGGCGTCGTCGAGCCGGCGGACCGCGCCCGGCGGGTAGCGGTAGTCCATGCGCTCCATGAGCGTGGCGGTGTCCACCGGTCGCACGATGTCGCCGAGGTCCTTCAGCGAGGTGATGCCGAGCTCCAGCACGGTGCGGGCGATCCACGCGTAGTGCTCGGTGCGTGACCACCCGGCGTCGGGGTACTGGCCGGCCAGGAACGCGGCGAGGTCGCGCGGGCTCAGCCGGGGGTCGTCGTCCTCCGGGTCCGCGGGCTGGTCGCCGCTCCCCTCCCGCAGCCGGTCGCGGATCGCCGTGAACTCGCGGTCGGCCAGCTCGAGCAGCCCGGCCGCGAGGGTGAACCTGCGGTCGAACTCCGAGACGTGCTCCTCGGGGATCGAGCCCTTGTAGCGGATGTCGTGCTCGAACTCCGCCCACGCGTGCTGGAGCACGGTCCGGATCTGGACCTGCGCCTGCCGGCCGCGCAGGGCCCGGTGCTGGGGCCGGCTCTCCTGCTCGGGGTGCAGCCCGACGAGCAGGTGTCGGCTCGCGTAGCCGAACCGTCCCTCGCTCGCCGTCTCCTCGCCCAGGTCCCGGTCGTCGTGCACCGCGACCTGGTCGTCGAGCAGGTCCACCACGGCCTGCACGTCGCTGTGCACGTAGGTGATGACCCGCAGCCCGACCTGGTCGGTGATGTCGCGCTGCGGGTCGCGGTAGACCGGTCGGCCGTCGACGGTCCGGGCCACCTTCGCGGCGTACGACGCCACGGACTTCGCCCGCCCGGTCACCGTGAGGTAGTTGATGCCGGCCTCGTCGAGGATCGAGGTCACCAGCTCGACGTAGCGCTCGGTGGCCTCGGTGACGGCGGCGTGCTCCTCGGCGTACCGGCGCACCGCGGCGGCCGGGTCGGCGGTGCGCGGACGACGCGGCTCGCGCGGGGTCGGGACGAGGTCGTCGGGCAGTGTGGGGGTGACGATGTAGCCGGTCTCGACGTCGCCGTACGTCGTGGTCCGCTCGGGCCGACGGTCCGCGAACATCGCGACGTAGGCGCACACCACGGCGTCGACCTGGTCCTCGACGACCCTCAGCTCGCTCTTGCGCCCCGCGCGCTCGGCCGCCCGCCGCAGGCCGTCCCAGGCGGCGGCGCCCGGCGCGTCACCGGTCAGGCGCAGTGGCGGGTCCGCCTCGGCGAGCCCCTCGAGGAGGCCGATCAGCACCAGCAGCTCCCCGCGCAGCTGCTCGAGGTCGCGACCGGACCTCTGCTTGTACTTCAGCGTCCTGCCCAGCCGGAAGAGGACCACGGTCGCAGGGTGCGGGTAGACCTCGATCGCGCGCCGCCGACGGCCCGAGCGCGGGTTCATGTCGAGACCCAGGCGCCCGGCGATCCGGGCCCCGCGCGGCTGCCCGCGGAACTCGGGCTTGCCGGTGTTGGAGGGGTGCGCCCCGGCGTCGAACGTCGCGAAGTCGCGGTTGAGCAGCGCCTCCGCCGGCCGGTTGCCCGTGGGGTTGACCACGACCAACGGTGCGTCGACGGCGACCAGGCACTCGTCGCCGGCGTACGGCGTCAGGGCCGCCACGATCTCGTCGTCGCTGCGCACGGCGCTGACGTGGACCAGGCGACCGTCGCGGTCGAGGACCGCCAGGCCGGTCGGGTTCCGGTCGCCCCACGCCAGGTCGACGCCGATGAAGTTCATGACCGCAGCCTGCCGCACCGGTGGGCGGCGCGGGGCGGTGTGGCGGGACCGACGCCACGACGGCTGGGAGGTCCTTGACACAATGACCGCGTGCACTACACCGAGTACGACACCCGACTGGCGGCGTACGCCGTCGTCACCGACGACGAGGGTCGGGTGCTGCTCGCGCTGTGGAACGAGGGCTCGCGGCGGCAGTGGACCCTGCCCGGCGGCGGCCTGGAGCTGCACGAGCGCGCCGAGGAGGGAGCGGTCCGCGAGGTGCGGGAGGAGTCCGGCTACCAGGTCGAGCTCGACGAGCTGCTGGGCGTCGACTCCTACGTCTTCCCCGCCGAGCGCCGCAGCGCCTCGACCGACCGCCCGATGAAGGCCTTCCGGGTGCTCTACCGCGCCCACGTCGTCGGCGGCGAGCTCACCCACGAGGAGGACGGCAGCACCGACATGGCTGCGTGGTTCCACCTCTCCGAGATCGCCGGTCTCGACCGGGTCTCGGTCGTCGACGTCGGCCTGCGGATGGCCGGCCTGATCCTGCGCTGAGCGCCCTCGGGCGAGGGTCGCACGGGTCGAACCGGCGTATTGATACGCCGGTTCGGGACCGGTCGAGCCGGCGTGTCAACACGCCGGCTCGGCGTCAGGAG
>JAYYWX010000139.1:0-13192 GCA_036341255.1 Actinomycetota bacterium
CGCCGCCACCTCGCCAGCAGCCCCTTCCAGCCCGAGCCGGAGCGGGTGGTCGAGATCTTCGAGGCCGGCGACCGGGTCTCCCACGACATCCACGGCCTCGGGTCGGTCGTGGCCGTCGACTCCTACGGTGTGAGCGTCGACTTCGGCGCCCAGACTCTGCGCATCACCTCGCCGTTCTCCAAGATGGAGAAGCTCTGAGCCTGCGGCTCAGACTCGCAGCGACGCACACAGCCCCGCCACCAGCGCCGACCACCATCCGGCTCGTCCGGTGCCGGAGCCCGGGGACATCGGCGGCCCGGCGTCCTCGGGCTCGAACCGCGCGACCCCGGGAGTCCCGGGGCTCCACGCCGTGCACGGGTTCACGCTCGACCTGCCCCGCTCCATGACGGGCGCCATCACCCACAGCCGCTCGGGGTCGGGGTCGCCGGAGGCGACGCCGCCGTCCCACCAGCCCGGCAGGTCCAGGCCCAGCGTGAGTCTCTCGGCCACAGGCCCTCCCCACCAGACGTCCTCCACCTCGACCATCACCTCGCCAGCGTCGAGATCGACCTCGACGATCCGGGCGGTGAAGACCTGCTCGGCGCCGCGCAGCACCGCCGGCGGCCCGACGCAGGACAGCGCGGCGGCCGGTCCGGCCACCACCACGGGGAGCCCCGCGAGGAGGCCGGTGGTGAGGGCGGCGGCGAGCAGGCGACGTACGGCGGTCCCGGTCATGTCCCTACGACGACGCGGCCGGGCGGCCGGTTCCCCGAGCGATGCGATGGCCCAGGATGGTCCGCGTGATCATCGTCGAGTTCGAGGGCAAGCGCCCCCGTGTCCACCCCGAGGCGTTCGTCGCCGAGACCGCCACCCTCATCGGTGACGTGACCGTCGAGAAGGGGGCCAGCGTCTGGTACGGCGCGGTCCTGCGCGGCGACATCTGCACGATCGTGGTGCGCGAGGGCTCCAACATCCAGGACAACTCGGTGCTGCACGCCGCGCCCGGCCACACGCTCACCGTCGGCCCGGACGCCACCGTCGGCCACTCCTGCACCGTGCACGGCCGTGACGTGGGGGAGCGGGCGCTGGTCGGCAACGGCAGCACGCTCCTGGACGACTCGGTCGTGGGCGCGGGGACCCTGGTCGGTGCCGGCTCGGTGGTCACGCCGGGCACCGAGCTGCCCGGCGGCATGGTCGCCACGGGCATTCCCTGCAAGGCGATCAAGCCCGTCGAGGGCACCAGCTCCCAACTGTGGATCGACTCCAACGCCGAGTACTACCGCGACCTCGCCGACCGCCACCGCCGCACCGCGGCCGTGACGACGGCCGCCGGTCTGGACCAGTAGGTGAAGAGATACCCCAGGGCGTAACCCCGGTCACGTGGGGCCGTTGCGGCGAGCAGGACCACTCATGACCACATCCCTGGGGAGGGAGCCTGATGTCGTCGACCCGTCGTACCCCCGTACGCCGCAGCGGCCGCCTGGCCGCCAGCCTGATCGCCTCGCTCGGACTCGCCGCCGGAGGCGTCGCCACCGCCGCGCAGCCGGCCACCGCCGCAGCCCCCGCTGCCGAGCCCACGTCCTCGTTGCTCGGCGGCGTCGCCGGGCTGACCGAGCTGCGTGACTACATCGTCACCGTCGACCCCGCCGTCGACGTCGTGCCACGCCTCGCGCGGCAGCTGACGACACCGCTGGGCGGCAGCGTCCTGTTCACCTACGACGAGGTCCTCAACGGCTTCGCCGTCCGGCTCCCGGCGCTGGCCGCTCCCGCGCTCCGCGCCCTGCCGACCGTGGAGACCGTCCGCGCCGACGTGCAGGCCGTCGCCACCGGGGAGCAGTCCGGCGCCACCTGGGGCATCGACCGCACCGACCAGCGCTCGCTGCCGCTGGACGCCACCTACTCCTACGCCGACGACGCCGGCCGCGACGCCCACGTCTACGTCATCGACACCGGTCTCAACCCCGACCACGCCGAGTTCACCGGCCGCGTCGGAACCGGTCGCAACTTCGTGGCCGGTGGCCTGCTCGGCTTCGGCTCGGTCGACCCGGCCGCCTGGACCGACTGCAACGGCCACGGCACGCACGTCACCAGCACCGCCGCCGGCACCACCTGGGGCATCGCGAAGAAGGCCACCGTCCACGCCGTGCGCGTGCTCAACTGCCAGGGCTCGGGTAGCGGTGCCGCGATCATCGCCGGCATCGACTGGGTCGCCCAGCACGCCGAGCCGCAGTCGGTCGCGAACCTCTCCCTCGGCACCCTGAGCCGCTCGGCCGACGTCGACAACGCCGTCACCGCGCTCGTGCAGTCCGGCGTCGCCGTGGCCGTGGCCGCGGGCAACGACAACAAGGACGCCTGCACCACCTCGCCGGCAGCCGCACCCGCGGTCCTCACGGTCGGCTCCACCGAGCAGAGCGACGCCCGCTCGTCGTTCTCCAACTACGGCACCTGCGTCGACCTGTTCGCGCCGGGGAGCAGCATCACGGCCGCCGACTACCGCAGCACCACCGGCTCGACGGTCCTCAGCGGTACGTCGATGGCCAGCCCCCACGTGGCCGGTGTGCTGGCCCTGGTCCGCTCGATCGACCCGGGGCTCTCGGCCACCGGCGCCCAGGACGTCGTCGCCGACGGCGCCAGCACCGGCAAGGTCGCCAACCCCGGCACGGGCTCGCCCAACAGGCTGCTCTGGTCGGGCATCGCCGTGGACGACCCGAGCATCGACCGGGCGCCCACCGCTGCGTTCACCTCCACCTGCGACGGTCTGACCTGCGCCTTCGACGCCAGCGGCTCCCGCGACGACAAGGGCATCGCGGCGTACTCCTGGTCCTTCGGCGACGGTGACTCGGGGAGTGGCGTCAGCCCCTCGCACTCCTACTCCACGGGCGGCGCGCTGACCGTGACCCTCACCGTCACCGACACCGCCGGCCAGACTGCGACCACGACGGGTCAGGTCGCGCCGTTCGACCCCAGCTCGGTGCCCTGCACCGGGTGCACGGAGTACTCCGGCAGTCTGGCCAACGGTGGCACCGCCTACCCGGCCGGCTCCGCGGGCTTCACCGCCAGCGGCGCGTTGAAGGGTTGGCTGCGCGGCCCCGCGGCGGCGAACTTCGACCTCACGCTCCAGCAGCGCTCCTGCGGCCTGCTGTGGTGCTCGTGGACCGACCTCGCCTCCAGCCGCACCCCCGGCTCGGAGGAGGAGATCAGCCGTTCGGTGGCCAACGGCACCTACCGCTGGGTCATCACCGCCACGAGCGGTTCGGGAGCCTGGACCTTCTGGGGCTCGCCCCGCTGATCACCCGCTGATCCACCACCCGACGGCCCTAGGGTCGGGGGCATGTCTCACCCGAGCATGTCCCCCGAATCCCTGGGGCCGTCGGTGCGTGTGGAGCGCGACGGTCCGGTCACCACCGTCGTCATCGACCGCCCGCACGCCCGCAACGCCGTCGACGGCCCGACGGCTGCGGCGCTGGCCGAGGCCTTCGGGGTCTTCGACGCCGACCCCGAGCAGCGGGTCGCGGTCCTCTACGGCGACGGTGGCACGTTCTGCGCCGGCGCCGACCTCAAGGCCATCGGTACGCCGGCGGGCAACCGGGTCGAGCCCCTCCCCGCCGACGGCCCGATGGGGCCTACGCGGATGCGCCTGTCCAAGCCCGTCATCGCCGCGATCGAGGGCCACGCGGTGGCCGGTGGCTTGGAGCTCGCGGCCTGGTGCGACCTGCGCGTCGCCGCCGGTGACGCGGTCCTCGGGGTCTTCTGCCGCCGCTGGGGAGTGCCACTGATCGACGGCGGGACGGTGCGGCTGCCGCAGCTGATCGGGACCAGCCGTGCGATGGACCTGATCCTCACCGGGCGCCCCGTCGACGCCTGGGAGGCCGAGCGGATGGGCCTGGTCAACCGAGTCGTGCCGGTCGGTCAGGCGCGGGCCGAGGCGGAGGGTCTCGCCCGTCAGCTCGCCGGGCTGCCGCAGACCTGCCTGGTCCACGACCGGCTCTCGGTGCTGGAGTCGGAGGGACTGACCGAGGAGCAGGCGCTCGAGGTCGAGCACCGGCACGGGCTGGTCTCGCTCACCGGGGCCGTCGAGGGCGCGCAGCGGTTCGTGGCCGGCGAGGGCCGGCACGGACGGCCCGTCGAGGAGCGACCGATCTAGCGCAGCTCGCCGCGCGAGCCGAGGCAGACCGCCACCAGCTCACCGGGCGAGACGCCCTCGTGGGCGGCCCAGCCGCGGGCGAAGGAGACGACACGCAGCTCGCCGGCCGGCGTACGGATGAGGGAGGCCGCTGGGATGGAGCCGTCGGCGAAGCCGGTGGTGGAGCAGCGGTGGTCCGTCATCAGCCGTGCGAGCTGCGTGTCGTCAGGCGTGGCCGCGGAGGGAGGAGCCGCGGGCTCGGCCTGGACGTGGGACGCGAGTCCGATGGAGACGACCGCGCCCAGCACCAACCCCTTGACCACGTCGAGCGCACGGAGCACGACCCGGGGAGGGGTGGGCCGTGCGAGGCGCTCGGTGGGGGAGTCGGGCATGCCACCACAACGAGGCCGCGAGCCGCCTGGTCACGCCGGTACGGACCGGTGTGACCCGAGCCACCCCCGGTCGTTGTGCTCCGATGGGCCAGGATGGCCCGGTGACCTGGTTCTCCTCACCGACCGACGCCGCCCAGCGGCTGACCGCCACCGGCTACCTCGCGGACACCGCGACGGCGACCACGACGTTCCTGGCCGGTGCGCTGGAGAAGCCGCTGCTCCTGGAGGGGCCGGCGGGCGTCGGCAAGACCGAGCTGGCCAAGGCGGTCGCGCGCTCCACCGGCGCCGAGCTGGTGCGCCTGCAGTGCTACGAGGGTCTCGACGAGGCGCGCGCGCTCTACGAGTGGAACTACAAGAAGCAGCTGCTGCGCATCCAGGCCAGCCAGGGCCAGACGTGGGACGAGACCCACGACGACATCTTCACCGACGAGTTCCTGCTGACCCGACCGCTCCTGACCGCGATCCGTCGCGAGCAGCCGACGGTGCTCCTCATCGACGAGGTCGACAAGACCGACGTCGAGGTCGAGGGCCTGCTGCTGGAGGTGCTCAGCGACTTCCAGGTCACCATCCCGGAGATGGGCACGATCGCGGCGGTGCGCCGGCCGTACGTCGTGCTCACCTCCAACGCCACGCGTGAACTCTCCGAGGCGGTCAAGCGACGCTGCCTCTACCTCCACCTGGAGTACCCCGACGCCGACCGCGAGCGCGACATCGTGCTCTCCCAGGTGCCCGAGCTCGAGGAGGGCGTGGCCACCCAGCTGGTCACCCTCGTCGGCCGGCTGCGCGAGCTGGAGCTGAAGAAGGCCCCCTCCATCGCGGAGTCGATCGACTGGGCGCGCACCCTGCTGGCGCTGGAGATCAAGGACCTCGACGACGCCGCCGTCACCGCCACCCTCGGGGTGGTCCTCAAGCACGTCACCGACACCGAGCGCGCGGTCAAGGAGCTGCGCCTGGCCCGCGCCTGATCCGGGGCCCCACCGTCGTCATCGCCATGAGCACCCGTTCCGGCCTGCTGGACCGCCACATCGCCTTCCTCGAGGCGCTGCGCGCAGCCGGCCTGCCCGTCTCCATCTCCGAGGACCTCGACGCCGTCGCGGTCCTGCAGGCGCTGGACTGGGGCGACCGCGCGACGCTGAAGGAGGGGTACGCCGCCACGCTGGTCAAGCGGCACCAGTGGCGGCCGACCTTCGACGCGCTCTTCGACCTCTACTTCCCGCGGATGATCGGGGAGGGCGCCGGTGGGCGGTTGGACCCCGCGGCCGAGGGCGTCGAGGGCGAGGCCGGAGAGTCGTCCGAGGGCGGCGACGATCAGGAGACCGCTCCGGGCGCGCGGGACAACGGAGCGGCGCTGACGGAGTTCCGCGAGCGGCTCGAGCAGGCGCTGCTCGACGGTGACCAGGAGGCCCTCGACGCCCTGGCCGTCGAGATGGTGGGCCGGTTCGGCGCGATGCCGGGGCGTGGCCCCGGGCTGTCGTCGTGGTCGGCGTACACCGCGCTGCAGCGCGTCGCCCCCGGCGAGCTCGTCGACCAGATCGTGCAGGGCCTGATGGCCGACGGGCGCACCGAGGAGGAGGCCGACCGGCTCGCCGGCCGGCGCATCGGCGGCTTCACGCGCCAGGTCGAGGCCGACGCGCGCCGACGCATCGGCGAGGAGAAGGGCCCCGACCACGTCGCCCAGGCCGCGCTGCGTCCCACCATCGACCGCCTCGACTTCCTCTCCATGCGACGCAGCGACCTGGAGGAGATGCGCCGCGAGATCCAGCCGCTCGCGCGTCGACTCGCCACCCGACTGACCCAGCAGCACCACGCCCACCGGCGCGGTCCGCTGGACTTCCGCCGCACCGTGCGCGCCTCGGTGTCCACCGGAGGCGTGCCGCTGACCACCCACCACAGGCCGAAGCGGCCGCACCGCAGCGAGCTGGTGGTGCTGTGCGACGTGAGCGGGTCGGTGGCCAACTTCGCGCAGTTCACGCTGCTGCTGGTCTTCGCCCTGCGCGATCAGTTCACCAAGGTCCGCGCCTTCACCTTCATCGACCACGTCCACGAGGTCACCCACCACTTCAAGCCCGGTGCCGACGTCGTCGACGTGATGACCGAGCTCGCCGCCAGCACCGCCCACGCGGCGCTGTGGGGGCGCACCAACTACGGCCGGGCACTCACGACCTTCGCCGAGAAGCACGGCGACGCCATCGGCCCGCGCACCGCCCTGCTGGTGCTCGGCGACGCCCGCTCCAACTACTCCGACCTCGCCGTCGACACGCTCTCGGAGCTGGTCGACCAGTGCCGGCACGCCTGGTGGCTCAACCCCGAGCACCAGCGGCACTGGGACACCGGCGACTCCGCGGCCTCGCGCTACGCCGAGGCGATGCCGATGGTCGAGTGCCGCAACCTGACCCAGCTCACGGAGTTCGTCCACCAGGTCCTCTGAGCCGGCTCCTGTCCTGCCACCCGGACGGGGCGTGACACTCGTCCCACGACGTCGTTGAATACCTGAATCGTGTTCACGTCTTGGGAGGTCCCCATGTCCCGCCTCGTCCGCTCCGCGCTCGCCGCAGGAGTCGGTGCCGCCCTCGCGCTGGGTGCCGCCGCCCCGGTCACGACGTCCGCGTCGGCCGCGCCCGCCGCTGCTGCACCCGCTGCCGCTCCGGCCGTGGCCGTGGCTGCCGCTCCGGGGAAGACGAAGGGCAAGGGCCTGCGCCGCGTGGTGTACGTCGGCAACAACTGGGACGGCACCGCCGACATCCTGCTCCCGGGCAGCTTCAAGCGGATCGGCCGGCTCGACATCGTCCCGGACTACGACGAGCGGATCGCCGAGATCAGCCTCAACCCCTACCGGCTGGTCTACTACCTCGCGATCCAGCAGCTCATCGGCGAGGGCCACGACCAGCTCGTCGACGACATGTACTCCTCCAACGACGGCCGGCTGCTGATCGTCTCCCGGCCCTCCTTCGCCGACGTGGTGGCACTGGACCTGGCGACCGGCGAGATCGTGTGGCGCTTCGCCGTGGACGGGGTGCGCTCGGACCACATGGCCCTCTCGCCCGACGGGGAGACCGTCGTCGTCTCCGCTTCCACCGGCAACGTGGTGCACGCGCTGGACGTCGAGACCGGCGAGGAGGTCGGCGGCTTCGAGTCCGGCGGCTCCCCGCACGAGTCGGTCTACCTCGACGACGGCGAGACGATCCTGCACGCCAGCATCGGCATGGTCTACAGCCCGCTCGACGACCCGGTGCTCGACGCCACCAAGCAGGAGCGGGTGCTCCAGCTCGTCGACGCCGACACCTACGAGATCATCCGCCGCTACGACCTGCGCGCCGCGCTGGACGAGGCCGGTCTCGAGGACGTCTCCACGGCCGTCCGGCCGCTGACCCACACCCCCGACGACGACACGTTCATCTTCCAGCTCTCCTTCTTCCACGGGTTCGTGGTGATGGACCGGCAGACCGGGAAGATCACCAAGGTCAAGCGGCTGCCGAACCTCATCCCCGACACCCCGCGCGAGCTCTACCTCCTCGACTCCGCGCACCACGGGATCTCGATGGACCCCACTGGCAAGCACATCTGTGTCGCCGGGACGATGTCGGACTACGCGACCGTCGTGTCGTACCCGCGGATGAAGCGCTCGAAGCTGCTCAAGGGCGGCCTCAAGCCCTACTGGGTCACGCAGTCGTGGAACGGCAAGCACTGCTACATCTCGTGGTCCGGCTCCGACACCGTCTCCAAGATCTCCTACCGCAAGGCGAAGATCGTGCGCACCACCGACGTCGGCTACCACCCGCAGCGGGTGCGCAACGGCTTCATCCAGCGCTCCTACGTCGCCGACCTGCCCCAGGACCAGCCCGGTCACGGGTGATCGGTCCGCACCACCTGGAAGAGCCTGCTGGTGACCTCGGTGCCCTCCGGAGCGCCGAGGAAGCCCGCGCGGTGCAGCTCGCGGACCGCCGCGTGCACCGACGGGTCGGTGCTGGCGTCGACTAGGGCCGCCCCCTCGGCGTACGCCCCGAAGCCGTGGTGGGCCGCGACCCCGCCCGGGTCGGCGGTGTCGAAGGTGACGGTGACCTGCTCGACGGAGTCGGGGTTGGCCACCCCGTCCAGCAGGGGTACGACGTCACCCCGGTGCTCCAGCGACAGCACGTGACTGCCGACGGGGAACCCGTCGAGCTGCCCGGTCGGTGAGCCCAGCGTCACCGCGTGGCTGATCGGCACGCCGTGCTCAGCGGCCGAGGCCAGCAGGTCGGCCGCGACCATCCCGCCCTGGCTGTGCCCGACGACGAGCACCGGGTCGTCGCCGACGCCGGCCTGGACGAGCGCGTCGAGCACCCCGTCGGCGTACCCGTTGTCGAGCCCACCGACGAGCCGCAGGTTGGTGCCCATGTCGCGCACGTCGCCGTCCTCGGTCCAGGGCAGCGTGGTCATGTCGTCGGTGCCTGGCAGGAGGAGGACGTGGCGGGTGTCTCCGCCGGGGCCGGTGAGGGTCTGCAGCTCCAGGGTGCCGTTGCGCTCGGGGTGGCCGGGGCCGCTGAGCTCGCTGAGCTGACGCGCGTGGTCGACGAGGTCCGCGACGGAGCGGGGTGCGGTGGTCGACGACTGCACCCGCACGCCGGGCAGGAGGGTCGTGCGGCTGGGGCGACCGGGGTAGAGCCGCGCCAGCAGGGCGGCGGCCGCCCCGGCGTCGGCGAGGTCGAGGGGGATGCCGAGGGGCCCGCCCGGCGCGACGGGGGTCAGGCCGTCCCACAGGCCCTCGAGCAGACCGCCCCCGCCGGCGACGAGGTGCTCGACCTCCTCGGGGTGCTCGGTGAGCCATGCCTCGACCCACGGTGCGGCCCGCTCGGGGAGGTCGGGCACCGTCAGGGCGATCTTCCCGGCCACCAGCCCGACGGCCGGCAGGGCGGCGGGCGCGGTGGCGCCGAGCGACCACCCGACTGCGCGACCCACCTGGTGCTCCACCGCGGCGACTGCCACGGCGGCGCCTGCGTCGGCCGCCTCCAGGGCGCCGACCAGCAGCCGCAGGGCCCGGGCGTCGACCTCCCAGCCCAGCGACTCCACACCGACGCCGTCGGGACCCGTGGTGGCGACCAGCACTGCGCACTCCGCCTCGGCGAAGGTCCCCGGCGACAGCAGCGCCGAGGCCAGGAGGTCGGGGTCGAGCAGGGTGCGTGCGCCCTCGGCCGCCCACCCGCGCATCCGCTCGGCGGCCTCGTCGAAGACCACGGCCAGGGCCAGGAGGGCGGCGTAGGAGGCGGCCACCCCCGCCGCCCCGCCGGTCACCTCCACGATCGCGCCCGAGCCGCCGCCGACCGGGCCGTCGCCCGTGCTGGCGGTCATGCCGCCACCCCGAGCGACTCCGCCACCGCGTGCACGTCGACGTCGAGCCAGTCCCGCGAGCCGGGGAACGGCAGCGGCGGGGCCACCGCGCCGTCGACCAGACGGTCCGCGGCCTCGGCCAGCAGCCCCGCCACCACCCGCTCCACCCGGGCGATGAGCTCCTGGCGCCGCTCGACCTCGCGGGCGTGTCGGTCCAGGGCGTCGGCGGCGTCGTCGTGGAGGGCGGCCGTGCGCCGCAGCGCGCCGGCCCGCTCCCGGCCGCGGGTCCGCGCGGCATCGGCCGCGCGGCCGGTCCACGGCGTGGAGTCGAGGCGGGCGACGAGCCGGTCGGCCTCACGGCGTACGTGCTCGGCCTGTGAGCGCAGGTGGTGGGCGAGGGCGCGGATCGCGTCGGGGTCTCCAGGCATGGGTGCCTCCGGGTCGGCCGTGGGGCCGGGTAGCGGGTCGGGTGCGGAGTCCCTGCCCCGGGAGTCGGCCGGGAAACGGTCGCTCGCGGCCACGGTGGAGGGCGCGGCACAGCACCGGCCTGTG
This sequence comes from Actinomycetota bacterium, assembly GCA_036341255.1. Lineage (GTDB taxonomy): Bacteria > Actinomycetota > Actinomycetes > Propionibacteriales > Nocardioidaceae > Nocardioides. The sequence continues at coordinate 10,351 of JAYYWX010000139.1, forward strand.
GCCGGTCAGCGGGCCGGTCGGCCCCCGGGCTGGTGGTGGCTCAGCCCTGCCCGCCCCACGAGAAGATCTCGTAGGGGCCGACCTCGTGGACCGAGGCGAGCGCGCCGTCGCTGGTGCGGACCCGCACCGTCTGGGTCTGGTCGGAGGCGTTGAAGCCGTAGACGCCCACCCGACCGGCGCCGGCAGGACCGCCCGCGAACCCGATGGCGAGCAGCGGTCCGGCCGTCGTCACCGGCGCGGCACGCGAGCCGGCGGGGGCGGCTCGACGCAGGTGGGCGAGCGCGAAGAACTCCGGCTCGTGCCGCACGCCCCCACCGTCGACGGTCACGAGCCCGCGGCAGGTCCAGCACCCGCCGAAGGCACCGCGCCAGCCGGGGCTGAGGGCGAGGTTCCACATGATCAGGCCGGTCGAGCCGGCCGCGACGGCGTCGACGACGAGGTTCTTGGAGTCCCAGGCGAAGGTGCTGATCGGACCGTCGTCGGTGCCCGTGCACTCGGTGACCAGCCAGGGCAGCTCCAGTCCGGCAGCCTGGCCGGGCGCCCCCTCGTAGCAGTGCAGCGCGATCGCATCGAGGCCCGCGGTGCCGATGGCATCCAGGCGGGCCAGGTCGGCCCAGTTGTGGTCCAGCCCCCACAGCTCGACCCCGAGGGCGTCGAGCGGGCCGGAGACGCGTCGGGCGAGGCGCGTCAGCTGCCGGTCGCCGATCGCCATCGTGGGGTAGTCGGAGGTGTGGCCGGGCTCGTTGCCCAGGCTGATCGAGCGCAGCGGCACGCCGTGCGAGGTCAGCCAGCGTGCCTGGCCGACCAGGAGCCGGGCGTACTTCCTCACCCGGTCCCCGCGCAGCCTCCCGCCGAACCACGACCCGTTGGTCTTGTACGCCGGTGGCGCGGTCCAGGCCGAGGCCGTCACCTGCAGCCCCGGGGCGACCGGCAGCACCTCGCGGCGCAGGAAGCGGATCGCCTCGCGGGCCGGGCGGCTCGGCCGGATGCCCCGCTTGCCCGACTTCCACGCCCACAGGGTCGTGGACATGTCGGTCGCGGACAGCGGCAGGCGCAGCCACTCCAGCCCGATCGCCCCCGGCTCCTGTCCGAAGAGCATCGGCACCAGGTCCGGGCGGTCCTCGAGGTGGTCCACCGACGCGTCGGTCAGCGCTGCCCCGACACCGATCCACTCCTGGCGCAGCGCGGAGCTGCTGCGGTCCACCACCACCTCGGCGGTGACCTCGCTGTCGCCGACCACGGGGCGCTCGGCCAGCCGCACCGAGCCATCGGTGGGCGAGCTGCTCAGCAGGGCGGTGCTGCCGGCCGACGCCAGCGTGAGCGGTGTCGTCGAGGCCGCGCCGACCAGCGCCAGCGCCAGCACGCTCGCGGCACCGGAGAGCAGGCGTCGTACGCGCACCGGGCTCAGCGTCCTCGTCGCTGCCGCAGGAAGTCGCCGAGCCGCTCGAGCCCGGTCTCCACGTCGGCTGACTGGCCGGCGAAGCTGAACCGGATGGACCGCGGGCCGTCGATGGTGTCGAAGTCGATGCCCGGAGCGACGGCCACCCCCGTCGCTGCCAGCAGCTCGTGGGCGAGGGCCATCGAGTCGTCGGTCAGGTGCGCGACGTCGGCGTAGGCGTAGAACGCGCCGTCGGCCGGGGCGAGCCGGGTGATGCCGAGGTCGGCGAGCCCGTCGAGGAGCAGCCGCCGGTTGCCGGCGTAGCGGGCCACGTGGCCGTCGAGCTCGGCGTAGGACTCGGGGGTGAACGCCGCCAGGCAGGCGCGCTGCGCGATCACGGGCGGGCAGATCGTGAAGTTGCCGGTCAGCACGTCGACCGCACGGCGCAGCCGCTCGGGCACGAGCATCCAGCCGATGCGCCAGCCGGTCATGGAGAAGTACTTGCTGAAGCTGGCGAAGACGATGGCCTCGCGGCTGGTCTCCCAGGCGCTGCGGGCCAAGCGGCCCGACCCGGGCGTGCCGTCGGCGTACTCGATGCCGTGGTAGATCTCGTCGGAGATCAGCTGGACGCCCTCCTCCTCGCACCAGCGTGCGAGTGCGGCGAGCTCCTCGGGCATCAGCATCGTGCCGGTCGGGTTGGCGGGGCTGGCGACCACCAGGCCCTTCACGCCGTCGATGGCCGCGACCTGCTCGACGGTCGGCTGGTAGCGGGTCTCCGGACCGGTCTCGATCTCCACGACCTCGCAGCCCAGCGCGGCGAGCACGTTGCGGTAGCAGGGGTAGCCGGGGCGTGCCATCGCCACCTTGTCGCCGGGCTCGAAGGCGGCGAGGAAGGCCAGCAGGAACCCGCCGCTGCTGCCCGTGGTGGCGATGACGTCGTCGGCGGTGACCTCGATGCCGTGGGTGCGGCGGTGGTGGGTCGCGATCGCCTCGCGCAGCTCCAGGATGCCGATGCTCGGGGTGTAGCCCAGCGGGTCGCCGCTGCGCAGCAGCCGCACCGCCTCCTCGGCCACCGGCCCGGGCGCGCCGGTGCTCGGCTGGCCCGCGACGAGGTTGACCAGGTCACCGTGCGTGCGCTGGCGCCGGGTCGCCGCCTCCAGCAGGTCCATGACGTGGAAGGGCGGCACGTTCGCCCGGCTGGCCACCGCCCAGCGGCTGGCCGCGTGCTCCTGGGGCGTCATGGGGTCGAGGGTAGGTGAGGGGCAGTTTCACCGCTCGGGTGGTGAAACTGCCCTGCTCGTCTCATGAAACTGGCGCTTGCCGACCGGAGTTCCATGAGACCAGTGCCGGTTTCACCCCCCGGGTGGGGGCAACGGGTCTCAGACGCCGGCCCCCCCAGCCCCCCCGGCGCCACCCCCCCCGGGCCCCCCCGCACGGCCCCCCAACAACCACCCCCCCCCCCCC
>JAYYWX010000140.1:0-18633 GCA_036341255.1 Actinomycetota bacterium
CCACATCCCCGCCGAGGTCAGCCGCGGCCCCGGCGCCAGCCGGAGGCCCCCCAAGGGAGCCTCTCACCCCCCGAGGCGGCCCCCGCCGCGCGCGCCATGCCCCCCCCTCGGGGCCACGACTCATGTCAGGGCTACACGAGCCAGATCAGCGCGAGCACACCGACCGCCGCGACGCCCAGGGTGGCCACGAGCGCGGTGACCCCGGCGCCGGGCAGGTCCTCGCGACGCCGCATGGCGCGCTCGGTGCGGGCCCAGCGGACGTACGCCGCCGCGACCGTCACCACGGCCAGCACGACCAGCAGCCCGCCCACCGCCCGCTCGTGGGTCTCCTCGAAGGGCAGGTCCAGCGCCCGCACGGCCACCCCACCGGCGAGCAGCGCCAAGGCGGTGCGCAGCCACGCCAGGAACGTCCGCTCGTTGGCCAGCGAGAAGCGCGGATCGGGCTCCTCGCCCTCGTCGTAGACCGCGCCGGGCCACCTCGTCACGCCACCAGCCTAGAGGCGCGCCCTCCTGAGCCGGCTGCCTCCGACGGGCGGTGAGTCGTCAACCGTCGTGGCCGGGGCAAGGGTTGATCACTCACCGCCCCCGGCGGCCTCTCAGAGGTCGATGACCAGGTCCGCCCGCTCGGCGGCCGCCTCGACCAGCGCCGCGTTCGGGTCGTCCACGGCCCGCACCCAGGCCTCGGCCTCGGCCGGGCTCTTGCCGAACTCCATGTGCCGGGCCACCAGGCGCAATCGGCGCAGCGCCGGGTCGAGGCGCAGGTGCCACACCGCGTCGAGCTGGGCCCGCACCGCCTCCCACCGCGGCTCGTCCAGCAGCAGGTAGTTGCCCTCGGTCACCACGAGCGGCGCCGAGCCCGGGACCGGCAGTGCGCCGGCGATCGGCTGTTCCAGGTCGCGCTCGAAGCTCGGTGCCATCACCAGCGCCTCGCGTGCCCGCACCCGCCCCAGCAGGGCGGCGTACCCCTCGGCGTCGAAGGTCTCCGGCGCGCCCTTGCGCCCCAGCAGCCCGCGCCGCGCGAGCTCGACGTCGGCGAGGTGGAAGCCGTCCATCGGCACCACGACCGCATCCCACGCCGACGCCAGCAGCGCCGCGACCGTCGACTTCCCGACACCGGGGGAGCCAGTCAGGCCGAGCATCCGACCGGGCAGCTGCGCGCGCAGGGCGTCGACGTCGAGGGCCACGCGCGGAGTAAACCCGTTCGCCGCGGCGTTGGAACAGACCTACCCTGGAGGCATATGACGAACGCACGTGACTTCTCCCTCGACGCCGAGCTGGACGAGACCGAGGACTGGGACGAGCCCGAGGACGGGTTCGAGTCCGGCTACGCCGACGAGCCCGACCCCGAGGAGCCGACGGTCGGCGCGATGGAGCTCGCCGAGCGCCACCAGCTGCGCCGCGTCGCCGGACTGCGCACCGAGCTCGAGGACATCACCGAGGTCGAGTACCGCCAGCTCCGGCTCGAGCGGGTCGTGCTGGTCGGGGTCTGGACCGAGGGCACCACGCAGGACGCCGAGAACTCCATGGCCGAGCTCGCCCTGCTCGCCGAGACCGCCGGCTCGGAGGTGCTCGAGGCGATCTACCAGCGCCGGCAGAGCCCGGACCCGGCGACGTACGTCGGCCGCGGCAAGGTCGAGGCGATCGGCGAGATCGTCCGCGCGACCGGCGCCGACACCGTCATCTGCGACGGCGAGCTCGCGCCCAGCCAGCTGAGGAACCTCGAGGACCGGCTCAAGGTCAAGGTCGTCGACCGGACCGCGCTGATCCTCGACATCTTCGCCCAGCACGCGAAGTCCAAGGAGGGCCAGGCCCAGGTCGAGCTGGCGCAGCTGCAGTACATGAAGCAGCGTCTGCGCGGCTGGGGTGGCAACCTCTCCCGTCAGGCCGGTGGCCGTGCGGCCGGCGGTGACGGCATCGGTGGTCGTGGCCCCGGTGAGACCAAGATCGAGACCGACCGCCGTCGCATCAACGACCGCATCGCCAAGCTGCGCCGCGAGCTCAAGCACATGAAGGTCACCCGCGACGCCAAGCGCAGCCAGCGCCAGGCCAACCAGATCCCCAGCGTCGCGATCGCCGGCTACACCAACGCCGGCAAGTCCAGCCTGCTCAACCGGCTCACCACCGCCGGGGTGCTCGTCGAGGACGCGCTGTTCGCGACCCTCGACCCGACCACCCGGCGCACCACCACCGCCGACGGCCGCGTCTACACGATGAGCGACACCGTCGGGTTCGTCCGGCACCTGCCGCACCAGCTCGTCGAGGCGTTCCGCTCGACGCTGGAGGAGGTGGCCGACGCCGACCTGCTGCTGCACGTCGTGGACGGCTCGCACCCCGACCCCGAGGGCCAGATCGCCGCGGTGCGCGAGGTGCTCGCCGACATCGACGCCACCGACGTGCGCGAGCTGATCGTCATCAACAAGGCAGACGCCGCCGACCCGATGGTCATCGCGCGGCTCCAGGCCCGCGAGCCGCACACCGTCGTGGTGTCGGCGAAGACCGGCCAGGGCATCGCCGAGGCACTGGCGCGTGTCGAGGCCGAGTTGCCGCGGCCCGCGATCGAGTTCGAGGTGCTGTTGCCCTACAGCCGCGGAGACCTGGTCGACAAGATCCACCGCGCCGGTGAGATCGAGTCGCTGGAGCACACCGCCGACGGGTCGCTGGTCCGTGGCCGCGCGAGCGAGGCGCTGGCCGGCGAGCTGGCGCAGTACGCCGTCGCGCCCCAGGTCTGATCCCGCCTGGTCGTCGGTCTGGGCACGATCCGGTCACGCTTCGCCCCCGGACCCGACTTCGGCTGCGAGCGGGGGACCTCAGGCCGCACCATGGGCGCATGGCCTATCGGGGGGTGCGGCGTGAGCCGGTGCAGCCGGGCGGCCGACCGCACCGTCGCCTGTCGGTCGTGGCGGTCGCGGCGGTGCTCGTGGCGCTGTCGGTGGTCGTCGTGACCGGCCGCGCGACCGGCTCGGGCCCGACTCGCTGCGAGACCTTCGCCGCCGACTCCGCGGCCCGCGCCGGCGCGGTGTCCGGCGCGGGGGAGGACCTGTTGGTCATCGGGGACTCCTGGACCGCCGGCCTCGGTCTCGACGACCCCACCCGCTCCTGGACCGCCCGGCTGCCGGGGCGCGTGCACACCGCCGGGTTCTCCGGCTCCGGGTTCAGCGCCGGTGCCTCGGGCTGCGGCCCGCAGGTGTCGTTCGCCGCGCGGGCGAGGGCGGCGCTGCGCCCGCTGCCCCCGGGTACGCCGGTGGTCGTGGCGGGCGGCCTCAACGACTGGGACATGTCCGCGGCCGACATCACCGCCGGCTTCGAGCGGCTCCTCGGCCAGCTCGACGGTCACCCGCTGACCGTCGTCGGGCCCGCGGCCGCGCCGGCGCGGTCGGCGTACGTCCCGCGGGTCGAGGGCCTGCTCGAGCGGCTGTGCGCGGAGCACGGTGTGCGGTTCGTGGCGGTGAGCGACCTGGCGCTGGACTACCTCCCGGACCTGCTGCACCTCACGCCGGCCGGTCACGCCGCGTTCGGTGACGCGGTGGCCGTGAGGTTGTCCACAGACGGCTGACGGCGAGGCGGGCAACGTCCCCGGCCGCGACTAGGGTGCTCGGCGTGAGTGAGCCGAGGACCAGCGTCAGCACCGTGCTGGAGACGGCCGTGACCGCCCTCGGCGGCGCCACCCGCGAGGGGCAGGTGCAGATGGCCGAGGAGGTCGGTCGGGCGCTGGCCGATGACCAGCACCTGCTCGTCCAGGCCGGCACCGGCACCGGCAAGTCGCTGGCCTACCTCGTGCCCTCGCTGCTGCACGACAAGCGCGTGGTGGTGGCGACCGCGACGCTCGCGCTGCAGCACCAGCTCGTCGAGCGCGACGTCCCGCGGCTGATGGAGGCGATGAAGGGCCAGGACGGTGTCGACACCTCCTACGCCGTGCTCAAGGGCCGCTCCAACTACGCCTGCCTCCACCGCGTGCGCGAGGGTGTGCCCGACGACCAGGGGGCGCTCGTCCAGCTGCCCGAGGGATCGATGGGGCAGAAGGTCCTCGAGCTGCGCGCGTGGGCCGAGGAGGACGCCGAGAACGGCGGGTCCGGCGAGCGCGACAACGCCCCGCGCCACACCGAGCGCGAGTGGCGCCAGATCTCCGTCGGGCACCGCGACTGCCTCGGCGCGCAGCGCTGCCCCTTCGGGCAGGAGTGCTTCGCCGAGCTGGCGCGGGAGAAGGCGCACCGCTCGCACCTGATCATCACCAACCACTCGCTGCTGGCCATCGACGCCATCGAGGGCGTCCCGATGATCCCCGAGTACGACGCTGTCGTGATCGACGAGGCGCACGAGCTCGTCGCCCGGGTGACCCAGGCGGCGACCGACGAGCTCACGGCCCCCGACGTGGAGCGGGCGGCCCGCCGTGCGCGCAAGCACGTCTCGGCCGAGGGAGCGAGCAACCCCGCCGACGACCTCGCCGACGCCGGTGAGGCGCTGCGCGACGCGGTGACCACCGCGACCCCTGGCCGCTTCGAGGTGCTGCCCGAGCAGCTGGGCGACGCGCTGCAGCTGGTCCGCGACGCCGCGCGTGCGTGCGTGTCGGCGTTCCCGAAGGAGAAGCCGGGGGAGGGCGAGGGCGACCCCGGCCGTCAGCAGGCCAAGGGGTCGGTGCAGGACGTCTTCGCCGTCGCCGAGCGGATGGCCGCCGACCTGGAGTCCGACGTGCTGTGGCTCTCCGAGGGCGGGGAGCGCTCCGCGCCACGGCTGTGCGTGGCCCCGCTGCAGGTGTGGGGGCAGATGCGCTCCAAGCTGCTCACGGACAAGACGGTCGTGATGACTTCGGCGACGCTGATGCTCGGCGGAGACTTCTCCTCGGTCGCCACCTCGGTGGGCCTGAAGCCCTCGGAGCGGGTCGTCGACGGCGGGTCGGTCCCCGAGGGCGACGGGGTCCTGCCGTGGCGCGGCGTCGACGTCGGCTCGCCCTTCGACTACGGCCGCCAGGGCATCCTCTACGTCGCCCGGCACCTCCCGCCGCCCGGCCGCGACGGCCTGGTGAAGGCCCAGCTCGACGAGATCGCCGAGCTCGTGGACGCCGCCGACGGCCGCACGCTGGGGCTGTTCTCCTCGCGCCGGGCGGCCGAGGCGGCCGCCGAGCACGTGCGGGGGCGTCTGCCCCACCTGACGGTCCTGGCCCAGGGCGACGCCCAGCTGCCCGAGCTGGCCAAGCAGTTCGTCGAGGACCACCACACCGTCCTCTTCGGCACCCTCTCGCTGTGGCAGGGCCTCGACGTCCCCGGCGACACCTGCCAGCTGGTGCTCATCGACCGCATCCCCTTCCCCCGCCCCGACGACCCGCTGATGAGCGCGCGGCAGAAGGCCGCCGACAAGGCCGGCGGCAACGGCTTCATGCAGGTCGCTGCCACCCACGCCGCGCTGCTGATGGCCCAGGGCGCCGGTCGCCTCATCCGCACCACCTCCGATCGCGGCGTCGTCGCCGTCCTCGACCCGCGACTGGCGACAGCCCGCTACGGCTCCTTCCTCAAGGCGAGCCTGCCGCCCATGTGGACGACCACCGACCCCGCCGTCGTACGCCAGGCCCTCACGCGGCTGGCCGCCTCCGCCGGCTGAGCGGCGGCCCCGGCCGGCCTCGCGATCACGACGTTCTGCAGGCGAAACGGCCGTCTGCCCTGCAGAACGTCGTGCGTCAGCCCACCGGGGCGTCCACCTCCCGCACCGAGCTCGCGCCGGAGTCGGTGGCGAAGGAGCGGGTCCAGGTGATCGGGGTGTCGGGATCGGTGCGCGAGCCGATGACGAACCAGTCGCACTGCGCGCGCTGGGCGTCGAGGTCGAGCACGCAGAAGCCGTGGTCGTCGAAGTTGAGGTACTTGATGTGCGGGTTGGCCGCCAGGATCGCCCCCTCGGCGGCGAGGTTGACCGGGGAGCGGGACGGGGTGCCCAGGGCGTCCTTGAGGTTGTTCGACGTCACCGACGTGCACACGAACTCCACACCCGCGGTCGGCGAGAGCGGGTAGGACCCGACGTCGGTCGGTACGTCGATGGCCCAGGCGGAGTGGATGTCACCGGTGAGGAAGACGGTGTCCCGGACGTCGTTCGCGGCCAGGTGGTCGACCACGGTGCGACGGTCGGCGGTGTAGCCGTCCCACTGGTCGGGGTTGGCGTAGACGCCGTCCTGGGGGATCAGCGGCGCCAGCGTGTTGATCGCCCCGGCGACGTCGCGCGGCAGCGCGGCCACCTTCAACGGGCTGAACATCACCGACGTGCCGACCACCTTCCACTGCGCACGCTCCTGCGCCAGCCCCTCGAGCAGCCACTCCATCTGCGGCTCACCGGTGATGGTGCGCTCGGGGTCGTCGACACCGGTGTCGTAGCCGGGGTCGGAGATCTGCTGGTCGCGGTAGGTCCTCAGGTCCAACATCGACAGCTCGGCCAGGGTGCCGAACCGCAGCCGTCGGTAGAGCCGCTTCCCGTCCCCGAGCCGGGCGGTGCCGTCCATGCGGGCCGGCATCCACTCGTCGTACGCGCGGTGGGCGCGGGCGCGCCGCTTCGCGTAGTCGCCCTCTCCGCCCTCGTCGACAGGGCCGGGCTGGTGGTTCTCTGCGCCGGTCGCGTAGGAGTCGTTGGTGACCTCGTGGTCGTCCCACGTCACGATCCACGGCGCGTTGGCGTGCGCGGCCTGCAGGTCGGGGTCGGTCTTGTACTGCCCGTGCCGCGTCCGGTAGTCGGCCAGTGTGACGATCTCGTGGTCCGGCTCGTGCGCGCGGACGTTGGAGGAGCCGGACTCGTAGAGGTAGTCGCCGAGGTGGACGACGGCGTGCAGGTCGTCGCGCTGCGCCAGGCCCCGGTACGCCGCGAACAACCCGGCCGGCCAGTTGCTGCACGAGGTGAAGCCGATCCGCAGGTTCTCCGGGGTGGCGTCCTCGGCGGGCGCGGTGCGGGTGCGGCCGACGGGGCTGGTCTGGCCGAGGGCGTGGAAGCGGTAGTAGTACCACCGCTCCGGCTTCAGCCCCTTCGCGTCGAGCTTCACGGTGTGGTCGCGGCCCCGGCTGGTCACGAAGCGGCCTGTGGACACGACCCGGCGGAAGCGCTTGTCGGTCGCGACCTCCCAGCGGACGGTGACCTTGCCGCCCTTCCCGGAGCCCGGGGTGGCCGCGGGGGTCGGCGTGACCCGGGTCCACAGCACCACCGCGTGCGGCAGCGGGTCACCGGAGGCCACACCGTGCTGGAAGACCGGGTGCTTCGCCCGCGGCCCGCCCTTGCCCTTCTTCTTCCCGCGCCGCGCCTCGGCGGCTCCGGCCGGGAGCAGGCCGAGGGCGGTGCCGGCGGCACCGGTCGCCAGCACGGTCCGGCGGGGCAGGGCGGAGGTCGATGACGTCTGGTTCACACCGGCTCAACGCCGTCCGGCGCCCCGGGTGACGCGGCGTTCCGAGCGTTCACCGGACGTTGGGCCAGGGGTCGGCGAGGGCGCAGGTCGCCCTCAGATCCGGGGCTTGCCGTCGTACCTCTTCTTCGGGGTGCGCATCCCGAAGAACTTCGCCACGGTGGGGGCCACGTCGACGGTGCGGGCGTGGGCGGAGAAGACCTTGCCGGCCTTGACCGCGGGGTGCCCGCCGCCGATGAAGAAGGGGATCGACCGGGTCGCGGGGTGGCCGTGATTGCCGGGGATCGGGTTGTTGGTGACCGGGTTGGGGTCGGAGAAGCGCCAGCCCGCCTGGCAGAACACCACGACGTCGCCGGACTCCGGTCCGAGCCGCAACCACGGCGTACGCCGGTCCCATGCCTTCAGCACACCCGGCGTGGCCTCGGCGATCTGCTGGATGCGCTTGACCGCCTTGTCGAGCTTGCCCTTCGGGCCGGTCCAGTAGACCAGGTCGGCGCCACCGTTGTCGGCGATGACGACGTTGCCGGCCAGCAGCGGGTCCTCGTCCATCGCGCCCTGGAGGGTGATCACGTTGGTGGGGATCGACCAGTCCATCGAGTGGTCGGCGAGCACGATGACCATCGAGTGCTCCCACGCACCGCTGGACTTCAGCCCGTCGATGAACTGCCCGACGAGCAGGTCGGTGTCCAGCAGCGCGGCCTGCCGCAGCAGCCGCAGGTTGGTGCCGGTGAAGTCGGTGTGGCCGACCCGGTCGATGTCGCCGAGGTTGACGAAGACCAGGTGCGGGTCGAACTCCTCGACCATCGAGGTGAGCGCGTTGTAGGTGAGCAGGTCCGGCGCGTGGCCGGAGACGGGGATGTAGAGCTCGGGCTCCCAGCGGTGGGTGGCCCGCTCGCCGAAGACACCGACGAGGTACTCCTTGCTCAGCACCGTGCCGGTGGTGAAGCCACGCTTGTTGAGCCGCTCGATGATCGTCGTGACCCGGATGTCGCTGGGCTGGTCCATGTCGCGGATCTCGCCGAGCTCGCGGTCGTAGAAGGAGTTCGCGGGCACGCCCGAGCGGTCGGGGCGCACGCCGGTCATCATCATCACGTGGTTGGGGATGGTCTCCATGACCGGCATGGAGGTCGCCCGCGGCCACCACATCCCGCCCTCGCGCAGCGCGTGCAGGTTGGGCGTGAGGGTCGGCTCGATCTCGTCGGGGCGGCAGCCGTCGGTGACCAGCACGTAGCAGCGCTTCTTGGTCCTCGGGCTCGCGGCGCTCGCCGGGGCCGCAGCGCCGAGGGCGCTGGAGAACGCCAGGCCGGACGCGGCGGCGGTCAGGACCGTGCGGCGGCTGGCCTGGATCTCCACGAGCCGCCGGGCGGCGCGCTCAGGGGATCCGGTGAGGGGAGCGTCCTGGCACATCAGGCCTCCACGGGGGCGTCGACGGCGGTGACCCGGCCGGTCCCGGCGATCGTCTCGTACGACGTCGACCACTCGATCGGGGTGTTCGCATCGTCCCGGGCACCGATGACGTACCAGTCCATCTGGGCGCGCTCGGGGGTGATGTCGAGGACGGAGTACCCGTGGTTGTCGAAGTCGAGGTACTTGATGTGCCGGTTGTTGGCCAGGATGGCCGTCTCCACCAGCGGGGTCAGCTGCGGGGCGCCGGTGATGTCCTTGAGGTTGTTGGACGTGACCGAGGAGCACACGAACTCCACGCCGTAGGAGTCGCCGTAGAGCGGCTGCGTGGAGGTGTCCAGCGGCAGCTCGCAGGCCCAGCCGGAGTGGATGTCGCCGGTGACGAACAGGACGTCCTTGACCTGGTGGTCGCGGATGTGGCCGAGCACCTCGCGCCGGTCGGCGGTGTAGCCGTCCCACTGGTCGACGTTGTAGGGCGCCCCGTCGGCGGGGAGGATGCCGGTCACGTCGTTGATGGGGTCGATGAGGTCGTTGGGCAGGTCGCCGAAGGTGACCGGCGCGATCATCACGGGGTTGCCGATGACCTTCCACTGCGGGGCGTGGTCGCCGCGCGTCAGCGACTCCTTGAGCCAGGCCATCTGCTTCTTGCCGGTGATCGAGCGCGACGGGTCGCTGACGGTGGCGTCGACACCGGGCAGGGCGGCCTGCTCGTCGCGGTAGGTGCGCAGGTCGAGCATCGACACCTCGGCGAGCTGGCCGAAGCGCATCCGGCGGTAGAAGCGGGTGCCGTCGCCCAGCGCGGCGGTGCCGTCCATGCGGACCGGCATCCACTCGTCGTACGCGCGGTGGGCGCGGGCGCGCCGCTTCTTGTAGTCACCCTCGGACTCGTCGTGGTTCTCCGCGCCGGCCTTCCACTGGTCGTTGGTGACCTCGTGGTCGTCCCAGGTGAGGATCCAGGAGTAGCGCGCGTGCAGGGCCTGCAGGTCGGGGTCGGTCTTGTAGCTGGCGTGCCGGCGGCGGTAGTCCTCCAGGCTCACCATCTCGTGCGGCGGGTCGTGCGGGCGGACCACCACGTTGTCCTGGCCCATGCCGTAGCCGCCGGTGGGGTACTCGTAGAGGTAGTCGCCCAGGTGGAGGATCGCGTGCAGGTCCTGGCGCGCCGCGAGGGCGCGGTAGGGGGTGAAGAACCCGGCCTCGAGGTTGGAGCAGGACACGACGCCGAAGCGCAGGTTGTCCAGCGCGGCCCGCTTGCGCGGGGCGGTGCGCAGTCGGCCGACGGGGCTCTTCTGGCCCAGGGCGATGAACCGGTAGTGGTACTCCTTGCCCGGCTTGAGGCCCTTGGCGTCGAGCTTGACGGTGTGGTCGCGGCCCGCGCTGGTGCGGAACCGGCCCTTGCGGACGATCTTCTTGAACTTCTTGTCCTTCGCGACCTGCCAGGTGACCGTGACCGGCTTGCCCTTGCCCGAGCCGGGGGTGGCCGAGGGCGTGGGGGTGACGCGGGTCCAGATGACCACGCGACGCGGCAGCGGGTCACCGGACGCGACGCCGTGCTGGAAGACCTCGTGGCCGGCCTTGCCGCGACCGGCGGCACCGCTCTGCTCGGACTCCTCGGCGTCGGCCGCGCGTACGCCGGTGCCGAGCACGCCGACGGCGGCGGCTCCCGCGGCGCCGGTCGCGAGGACGGTGCGGCGGGGGAGCGAGGACGGGGCGGGGGGCGCCGTGGCCGGGGATGCCGTGGTGGGGGTGGTCGGCGTGGTCTTCGTCGAGGTCACGCCCCATCCAACGACACAGCCCGGTGTTTCGTGACGGTTTCGCCGGTGTGAGCACCGTCCGTTCACCCGCCGCTCACCCGGCGGCCGACCCCACGACCCGGTGGTCGAGCGTGCCGCTCCGGTGGTCGAGCAGTGAGGAGCGCCAGCGACGAGCGGGCGTCGAGACCACCCCGCCGCCGGCGTACCCCTCAGACCTTGCGCAGGACCGCGGTGACGATGCCGAGGATCGTGGCGTGGGTGCCGTCGATGGGCTCGAACGCCTCGTTGTGCGGCAGCAGCCAGACCTGCCCGCTCTTGCGGGAGAAGGTCTTCACGGTGGCCTCGCCGTCGATCATGGCCGCGACCATCTGGCCGTTCTCGGCGGTGTTGGCCTGGCGGATCACGACGTAGTCGCCGTCGCAGATGGCGGCGTCGATCATCGACTCGCCGCGCACCTCGAGCAGGAAGAGCTGGCCGTCCCCGACGAGCTGCTTGGGCAGCGGGAAGACGTCCTCGACCTGCTCCTCGGCGAGGATGGGCGCGCCGGCGGCGATCCGGCCGAGCATCGGCACGTAGGAGGCCGCGGGCAGGGTGTCGCCGACGCCGGTCTCGTCGAAGGAGCTCTCGTCGGCCGAGGAGACAGCGCGGCGCGCGGCCATCGACTCGGGCAGGAAGACCTCCAGCGCCCGCGGACGGCTGCCGTCGCGCTTGATGAAGCCCTTCTCCTCCAGCACCTTGAGCTGGTGGGCCACCGAGGAGGTGCTGGTCAGGCCGACGGCCTGGCCGATCTCGCGCATGCTGGGCGGGTAGCCGCGGTGGGCGACCGAGTCGCGGATCGTCTCGAGCACCTTGGTCTGGCGCGGGGTCAGCCCGCTGGCGTCGGGCGGGCCGTCGGGGAGCGCGCTCACGCCGGGGGCGGCGTCGTCGTGGCTGGTCGCCATGGGGGTCCTCCTCGTCACGGCCACCGGGGGAGCGGGTCCCGGTGGCGCGGCCTGCGTCGTGGTGTGCCCACGCTATGACTCATCCACCCCGCGATCAAACATGTGTTCGAATCGGCGTGTCGAGCACACTCGAGTCATGACGCCTCCCTCTACCCCCGCCGCCCCGACCGGACGCAGTGCGGTGGTGACCGGGGCCGCGCGCGGCATCGGCCGCGGGATCGCCGAGCGCCTCGTGTCGCAGGGGTACGCCGTGGTCGTCACCGACGTCGACGCCGCCGCCGTGCAGGCGACCGCGGCCGAGATCGGGGCGGTCGCGGGCGTGGCCCACGACGTGCGAGACCCGGCGGCGCACCGTCACGTGGCCGAGGTGGCGGCGGGTCACGGCCGGCTGGCCGCGTGGTTCAACAACGCGGGGGTCGGTGACGACGGCCGCCTCTCGGAACTCTCCGAGGAGCAGGTGCGACGTCTGGTCGAGGTCAACTTCCTCGGCGTGCTCTGGGGGATGCGCGCCGCACTGGAGGCCTTCGCCGGCCACGGTGGCGACGGCTCCGGGGACATCGTCAACACCGCATCGCTGTCCGGGCTCGGCCCGGTGCCGGGCTACAGCGTGTACGCCGCGACGAAGGCCGCCACCGTGTCGGCCACGATGTCCGTGGCGGCCGAGTCGCCGCGCCGGGTGCGGGTCCACGCGATCTGCCCCGACGGGGTGCAGACGGCGATGCTCGACGAGCAGGACCCCGAGGGTCTCGGAGCAGCACTCGTCCACTCCGGTGGTCGCATCCTGACCGTGGAGGAGATCGCCGAGCTGGCCGTGGGGCTGGTGGGCGCCGGGCGGGTCGTCCGCACGGTGCCGGTCTGGCGGGGCGCACTGATGCGCACGATCTCGTTGGCGCCGGGGGTCGCCGCGAAGGGCACCGCGCTCTTCGCGGCACAGGGGCGTCGGGCCCTCAAGCGGGGTTGACCGCCCGCTCCGCGGGAAGAGGTCGAACATTTGTTCGCTCGACCCCTTGATCTCGTTCGAACACCTGATCTAGTCTCGTACACGTGTTCGATCGAACTGGTGGTCGAACCGCCGGCCCCAGCCGCGCCCGGTCCTCCCTGATCGAGACTGTCGGTGGTCGTCGGTAGACATCGGTTCGCAGCCCCACTCCGACTTCCCCAGGAGATCCCGATGAGCACCATGGTCCTTCCCGCAGTCCACACCTCGACCCGCCGCGGCGCCCGTCCCGCGGCCCCCGCCGACAAGCAGGCCGGCGCGGCAGGGCACGTCCGGCTGACCCGTCGCGGTCGACTGGTCGTCTTCGTGGTCGGGCTGCTGGTGGCCGTGGCGATCGCGGTCGCCTTCGCCAGCGGCTCGGTCGCGACCTCGGAGAAGGGTGAGCCCGTGCCCACCGACACGATCGTGGTCGGCACCGGCGTGACGTTGTGGGACATCGCCTCGGCCCGCGCCGAGGGTGGCGACGTGCGCGACATGATGTCGACCATCCAGCAGCTCAACCACCTCGAGAGCGGCATGCTCGTCGCCGGCCAGCGTCTGCGGGTGCCGACCGCCGGCTGAGCGCCCGAGCGCCTCAGCGCCACAGGCGACACACAGACTTCGCCGGTCGATTCGACCCCGGCCGGCGAAACCACGGGGAAGACGAGGGGCGGGCCCACGGCGGGCCCGCCCCTCGGTGGTGCCTGGGGTGGCGGGCCAGCAGGTGGCGGGCCAACGGGCGGCGCTCACCGCGCGGCCCGCTTGCCCCCCTTGGGTCGTGGCGGCGCGGGGTTCTCACCCGCGGCGGCGTCAGGGGCCACGAGCCCCAGGATGCGCAGCAGGCGGGCGGTGAGCATCAGCCCGGCGAAGAGACAGGCCATCGCGCCGAGGGAGGCGAGCCCCAGGAACCACCAGGCGGCGGCCCGGCCCTCGCGGGCGGTGGTGCCGAAGTCGATGGCGGCCCAGACGAGGTAGCCCCAGGCGACGACCAGCGCGGTGATGCCGAACGCGTGGACGAGCAACCGGCGGGCGCGGTGCGGCTGGTCCGGGCGCGGGCCGCTATGCGATCCGTGCTTCCCCGCGCTCCCGGCCACTGCGCCATTGTTCCCGACGACCCCGGACGTCCCGCGCCCGAACCGCCGAGGTGGGGAGGTTCGTGAACGGGACCAAGGACCCGCCACGCGGGGTCCAGGTCCCTGTCGGGGGATGGTGCGCGCGGTTAGCCTGGCGATGTGTCCGACCCCGAGGTCCCGATGATCCACCTGGAGGCCGAGGTGGAGCGTGCGGTCGTCGTCGACGACGTGGTGCGCGCCGCGGTGGCCGACCTGGTGGCCCTCCCGGACGTCGCGAGGGTCGCTGTCGCGCTCACCGAGGGCGGGGGGCGTCGGCTGCGCTTCTGCTCGACCCGCCGTGGCGATGGGCCGCCGGGTGAGCTGGACTGGTGCCACATCGACGCCTACGACGACGTCCCGCTCAACGACGTGGTCAGGACCGGGCGGCCGATCCTGGCCGCGCTGAGCACGCTGGAGGAGCGCTGGCCCTGGCTGGCTGAGCAGGAGACCGCGGCGGGCAACGTCGCGGCTGCGGTCGTCCCCCTGCTGGGGACGAGCGCGCGGTTGGGTGGGCTGTTCCTGGTCTACGACCGGCCGCAGGAGTTCGGGTCCGAGCAGCGTGAGCGGCTCGAAGGTCTGGCCCGGCGTACCTCCGCGGCGCTGCACGAGGTCAGCGCCCGCCGCTCCGGTCACGCCGACGACGCGCTCGAGGAGGTGCTGGACGGCGGGTCGGCGGTGGAGCGCACCGGACGCACCGCCAGCCTGCGCCTGCTGCCCGAGCCCACCGCCCCGCGCGAGGCCCGGGCGTTCCTGGCGGCCGAGCTGCGCCACTGGGGCGTGGGCGAGGACGTCGTCGAGACCGCCCAGCTGTGCCTGTCGGAGGTCGTCACCAACGCCGTCCACCACGCCCGGACCGTCGCGGACCTGCGCATCTCGGTCGAGGAGTCCGTCCTCACCGTGGTCGTGCGGGACTTCGGAGCGGGCGCAGAGGTGGTGGCACCGCTCGACGGTGAGGACCCGTTGGTGGTCTACGGCCGGGGCCTGATGCTCGTCGAGGCGATGACCGACCGGTGGGGCTCCGAGCACGATGCCGGCGGCACGACGGTGTGGTTCTCCATCGACCTCGCGGAGACCGCCGCGCCCTGACGAGCCGCCCGTTCGGCCTGCCGACGTGCTTCACTGTGGCGCCAGTCACACGTGCGGAGGTCTTGATGAACGACTCGGTGCTGATCAGCGTCGGTCTCCCGATCGCCCTGGCGATCATCATGTTCGGGCTCGGCCTCTCCCTCGAGGTCGGTGACTTCCGGCGGGTGGCGCGCACCCCGCGCGCGGTGGTCGTCGCGCTGGGTCTGCAGGTGCTGGTCCTGCCCGTCATCGCCTTCGGCCTGGTGGTGGCCTTCGACCTCGACCCGCTGTTGGCGGTGGGCGTGATGCTGCTCGCCGCCTCGCCGGGCGGCACGACCGCCAACCTGTTCAGCCACCTCTTCCGCGGGGACGTCGCGCTCAACATCACGTTGACGGCGATCAACTCCGTCCTCGCGGCCGTGACGATCCCGCTGGTCACCAACCTCGCCATCGGCTACTTCGACACCGACGGCGACCTGGGGCTGCAGTGGTCGAAGGTCGTGCAGGTGATCGCCATCGTGCTGGTCCCGGTGGGAGTCGGCATGGTGGTGCGTCGCTGGTCGCGGCAGTTCGCTGTCCGTGCCGACAAGCCCGTGCGGATCTTCTCGATCGTGGTGCTGGTGGCCGTCGCGGTGGGCGCGCTGCTGGGGGAGCGGGAGAACCTCGGTGACTACCTGCAGCAGGTAGGCCTGGTCACCGGCCTGCTGTGCGTGCTCAGTCTCGGTCTCGGGTACGCCGGCGCGCGGCTGGCCCGCCTCGAGCAGCCGCAGGCCGTGGCCAGCTCGATGGAGGTCGGCATCCACAACACCACCGTGGCGCTGACCATCGCCCTCTCGGTGCTCGACAGCACCGAGGTGGCGATCCCCGCGGCGGTCTACTCGATCCTGATGTACGTCCTGGCGACCGCGTTCGGCTTCCTCATCACCCGCGGGACGCGGGCGCGGGCCAGCGTCGACGCCTGAGGGCTGGTGCTCGGCCCGGCAGGGGCCTCCGGAGGGGCCTCCGGAGGGGCCCGGGAGGCCCCTGTCGTGGCCCGCGACACGCCCGTCCGGGTGCGCCTCGATCGCGCCCGCAGGGCGCTGACCTGCGACTTTGTGGCGAGTGTGATCCAGATGACGTCAATCTCGTCGGTCCACTTGCGTGCCTAGTGATCGAGGCGTACGGTTCCCACTACATCTAGTACTTACACGGATGTAGTTATCCACATCTAGTTCACAGAGCCGGGGTGGATGACTCACATCTCCCTCGTGGTTCTCCACAGGGAGAGCCCCGATCTCCACATCGACTGCACACCCCTGAGCCAGGGGTGTCGCTGTCACGCCCTCGACCCGTTCGACCATCCGATCACGTGAAGGAGCCTCGCTGTGCACTGCCCGTACTGCCGAGCCACCGACACCCGGGTGCTCGACTCGCGGGTCGCCGAGGACGGGGGATCGATCCGCCGCCGGCGTACCTGCTCCACGTGCGAGCGACGCTTCACCACCGTTGAGCTGATGCAGCTGACCGTGGTCAAGCGCTCGGGCGCCACCGAGCCGTTCGTCCGCGAGAAGGCCGTCTCCGGCGTCCGCAAGGCCTGCAAGGGCCGACCGGTCTCCGAGGACCAGCTCGCCTGCCTGGGCCAGGAGGTCGAGGACGCGCTGCGCACCGCCGGCGCCGCCGAGATCCCCGCCCACGAGGTCGGGCTGGCCATCCTGGGCCCGCTGCGCCGTCTCGACGAGGTCGCCTACCTCCGCTTCGCCTCCGTCTACCGGGCCTTCAGCTCCGCGGCGGATTTCGAGGCCGAGATCGCGATGCTGCGCGAGACCGGCGACGTGGCCTCGGCGGTCGAGGAGGTCGCCCCGCGACCGTCTCGAGACCCCGAGCCCACCCCTCAGCCCACGGGCTGACACAGACCGCCCGGCAGGTAGTGGGGAAGCTGCCTGCCGGGCGCACCAACCCCTCTCCCCCCCCCCCGCGCGGCAGCGCAGCACGACTGTCGGGGGCCGGGCCGCGCCGGGCCACCGACGCCCCCCCCCCCCACCCCCCCCCCCCCCCCCCCCGGCGGCCGCCACGCCGTGGGGGGGGGGGCCCGACGGAGCCCGCCCCCCCACGACCCACCACCCCACCCCTCACACCGGGAACAGAGGAGCACCACCATGACCGAGACGGTGAGCGGCGCAGGATCGCAGGCGAAGGCCGGAGCGGGCCTCGCCATCGAGCGCGTCTTCAGCACCGAGGGCACCCACCCCTACGACGAGCTGACCTGGGAGCGCCGCGACGTCGTCCAGACGAACTGGAAGACCGGCGAGACCGTCTTCGAGCAGAAGGGCGTGGAGTTCCCCTCCACCTGGTCGGTCAACGCCTCGACCATCGTCACGACCAAGTACTTCCGCGGCGCGGTGGGCAGCGAGGCGCGGGAGTGGAGCCTCAAGCAGCTCATCGACCGCGTGGTGAAGACCTACACCAAGGCCGGCATCGAGCACGGCTACTTCGCCACCGAGGGTGACGCGGAGGTCTTCGAGCACGAGCTGACCTGGCTGCTGGTCAACCAGTACTTCTCCTTCAACTCCCCGGTCTGGTTCAACGTGGGCACGCCGAGCCCGCAGCAGGTCTCGGCCTGCTTCATCCTCTCCGTCGACGACTCGATGGACTCGATCCTGAACTGGTACAAGGAGGAGGGCTTCATCTTCAAGGGCGGCTCCGGTGCCGGCCTGAACCTCTCCCGCATCCGCTCCTCCAAGGAGCTGCTCTCCTCCGGTGGCACCGCCTCGGGCCCGGTCTCCTTCATGCGCGGTGCCGACGCCTCCGCGGGGACCATCAAGTCCGGTGGCGCCACGCGCCGCGCAGCGAAGATGGTCGTGCTCGACGTCGACCACCCCGACATCGAGGAGTTCGTGCAGACCAAGGCGCGCGAGGAGGACAAGATCCGCGTCCTGCGCGACGCCGGGTTCGACATGGACCTCGGTGGCAACGACATCACCTCCGTGCAGTACCAGAACGCCAACAACTCCGTGCGCGTCAGCGACGAGTTCATGCGCGCGGTCGAGGAGGGCACCGAGTTCGGTCTGCGGGCCCGCAAGACCGGTGAGGTCATCGAGACCGTCGACGCCCGCGACCTGTGGCGCAAGATCGCCACCGCCGCGTGGGAGTGCGCCGACCCGGGTCTGCAGTACGACGACACGATCAACGACTGGCACACCAACCCCGAGACCGGGCGGATCACCGCGTCCAACCCGTGCTCGGAGTACATGTCGCTGGACAACTCCTCGTGCAACCTCGCCTCGCTGAACCTGCTGAAGTTCCTCAAGGACGACGACACCTTCGACGCCGAGCTGTTCGCGAAGGCGGTGGAGTTCATCATCACCGCGATGGACATCTCCATCTGCTTCGCCGACTTCCCGACCGAGTCGATCGGTCAGACCACCGTCGACTACCGCCAGCTCGGCATCGGCTACGCCAACCTCGGCGCCCTGCTGATGGCGATGGGCCTGGGCTACGACTCCGAGGGTGGCCGCGCGATGGCCGCGACCATCACCTCGCTGATGACCGGCACCTCCTACAAGCGCTCGGCCGAGCTGGCCGGCGTGGTCGGTCCCTACAACGGCTACAAGCGCAACGCCGACGCGCACAAGCGGGTCATGCGCAAGCACCAGGCCGCCAACGACTCGGTGCGCACGCTGCACGTCAACGACACCGCGACCCACAAGCTGGCCACGGCCGCGTGGGCCGACGTGATCGCGCTGGGTGAGACCAACGGCTTCCGCAACGCCCAGGCCTCGGTGCTCGCGCCCACCGGCACCATCGGCTTCATGATGGACTGCGACACCACCGGCATCGAGCCCGACTTCTCCCTGGTGAAGTTCAAGAAGCTCGTCGGCGGCGGCTCCATGCAGATCGTCAACCAGACCATCCCGCGGGCGCTGAAGAAGCTCGGCTACCAGCCCGAGCAGGTCGAGGCGATCGTCGACTACATCGCCGAGCACGGCCACGTGGTCGACGCCCCGGGCCTGAAGACGGAGCACTACGAGATCTTCGACACCGC
>JAYYWX010000141.1:0-15480 GCA_036341255.1 Actinomycetota bacterium
CGGCGCGTCCTTCCGGAAGGACGCGCCGGCTCGGCGTCGACACGTGCGTGGATCAGGCGGTGCAGGCTCCGGTCAGAGCTTGTACTCCTTGAGGAGCTGGCGACCGATGATCATCTTCTGGATGTCGGAGGTGCCCTCGCCGATGAGCATGAACTTGACCTCGCGCATCAGGCGCTCGATCTCGTACTCCTTGGAGTAGCCGTAGCCGCCGTGGATGCGGAAGGCGTCCTCGACGACCTCGTTGGCGTACTCCGAGGCGACCATCTTGGCCATGCCGGCCTCGACGTCGAGGCGCTCGCCCTTGTCCTTGAGGCGGGCGGCGCGGACCATCATCGTGTGCGCGACCTCGACCTTGGTCGCCATCTCCGCGAGGCGGAAGAGCACGGCCTGGTGCTCGGCGATGGCCTTCCCGAAGGTCTTGCGCTGCTGGGCGTACTCAACAGCCAGCTCGAAGCCCCGCCAGGCCAGGCCGCACGCGCGGGCGGCGACGTTGACGCGGCCGACCTCGACGCCGTCCATCATGTGGAAGAAGCCCTTGCCGGGCTCCCCGCCGAGGATCTGGTCGGCGGAGATCTTGTGGCCCTCGAGGACCAGCTCGGTGGTCTCGACGCCCTTGTAGCCCATCTTGTCGATCTTGCCCGGGACGGTGACGCCCTGGGCGGTCTCGCCGAAGCCGGCCTCCTTCTCGATGAGGAAGGTCGTCATGTTCTTGTAGACCGAGTCCGCGCCCTCGTCGGTCTTGACCAGGCAGGCCACCAGGGTCGAGGTGGCGCCGTTGGTCAGCCACATCTTCTGGCCGGTGATCTCGTAGCCCTCGTCGGTCTTGGTGGCCTTGGTGGAGATGGCCGAGACGTCGGAGCCCAGGCCGGGCTCGGACATCGAGAAGGCGCCGCGCACCTCGCCGAGCGCCATCTTCGGCAGGTACTTCTGCTTCTGCTCCTCCGTGCCGTGCTGCATCAGCATGTAGGCCACGATGAAGTGGGTGTTGATGACGCCGGAGACGCTCATCCAGCCGCGCGCGATCTCCTCCACGCACAGGGCGTAGGTCAGCAGCGACTCGCCGAGCCCGCCGTACTCCTCGGGGATCATCAGCCCGAAGACGCCGAGCTCCTTGAGGCCCTCGATGATGTCGGTGGGGTACTCGTCGGCGTGCTCGAGCTCGTTCGCGACCGGGATGATCTCCTTGTCCACGAAGGCCCGCACGGCCTTGAGGATCTCGGACTGGTCCTCGGTGAGGCCCTCGGTCGTGCACAGGCGGGTCATGGGGGTCCTTCCATGTCGACGGGCGAACTGTTACCGGAGAGTAACCGACCGTCGGTGACCACGGGAGGCCCGTTCGAGCCCCGAGCGGTGTGACGGCTCCTACACTGGACGGGTCAGATCATGACAGGCGCGTCATGACCGGCGCGCGATCCCGGGTGGAGGAATGGACGGACCCAGACGGCCGTGGCTCGAGGCGATCGGCCTGATCCTGGTCCTCAGCCTCGCCGCCACCGCGTTCTTCGTCTCCCGCCAGCCCACCCGCACGCTGCCCACCACCGCCCCGGGCCAGACCACGGTCACCCCCGGCGCCCGTCCCGCCCAGGACGTCGTCACCGGCGGCGACCCGATCGAGGGCACGACCCAGGGCACGGGCAAGGGCAAGGGCAGCAGCGGTACGGCGGCGCTCCCCACGCCCCAACGGTTGCCCGGCGGGTTGCCGAAGCGCGCCAGCAGCTGCGTGGTCAGCACCGACAGCTCCTTGGAGGTCGCCAGCTTCAACATCCACTCCGGGTGGAATCGCGGGCGCACCCGGCTGATGCTGCCGCAGATCGCGCGCGAGATGGCCGCCCTCGACGTGGACGTGTGGCTGCTGCAGGAGGTCGACAAGAACCGCATCAACAGCGGCCGCGTCGACCAGGCCGCCTACCTCGCCGGCCAGCTGGGCATGGAGTACGCCTTCGCGACCAACGTGCTGCGGCCCGGTGACAGCCGGTACGGCACGGCCGTGCTGTCGGCGTACCCCATCCTCGAGAGCAGCAACACCCTGCTCCCCCGCCCGCCCGGCACCCAGCAGCGCGGACTGCTGCGCGTGGTGGTCGAGCCACTGCCGGGCCAGCGGGTCAGCGTGTTCACCACGCACTTCGAGCACACCTCCCAGGACGCGCGGCTGACCCAGGCGCGCACCGTGGCACGCATCCTGGCCGACGACCCGCACCGCGTCGTGCTGGGCGGCGACCTCAACGCCCGCCCTGCCTCGGCGCCCATCACCACGCTGCGCGGCGTCGCGACCGACACCTGGGCGGCCGCGGGTCGCGGCGCCGGCCTGACCCACCCCTCGGCCGACCCGCGCAGCCGCATCGACTACCTCATGCACCGCGGCCAGCTGGGGGTCAACGTCGTCAGCACCCACCCCAGCAGGGTCTCCGACCACCGCGTGGTGCGTGCGTCCTACGACCTGACGCCGGGCATCCCGGACGAGATCGTGGTCCCGCTCATCTGCTGACGCCGGCGCCGGCGCCGAGCAGCCGTCGCACCCGACCCCGCCAACCGCGGCGGGCGCGCTCGGCCGCCTCCGCGGCCGCACGGTCCTTGCGGGTCCGGTGGGTGGTGAGCTGGCGCGAGACCATGGTGGTGAGCGCGTCGACCGCGACCTGCGCGACCTGTTCCTCGCTCACCTCCTGCTCGTCCGGCGCGAAGGCCGAGTCGCGCGGCAGCAGGTCCTCCACGTCGCCGACCACGTCGTAGCCGCCGTCGCGGACGTGGTCGACGTAGCGCTGCGAGAGCTCCTCGCACCAGGCGCGTTCGCTCTCCGGCAGCAGGATCGGCCGACCCTCGGCGCCACCGAGGATCTTGACCGAGAAGCCGCGCTTGCCCACGTCGCCGTAGACGTCGCGGCGCTTGAGGTCGTCGGGGATGCCGGCGTTGACCCGGCGCAGCACCTCGGCCTGCTCCAGCCGCAGGCCGCGGTTGGCCCGACCGACCGAGGACTGGTCGAGGAGGGCGGGGTCGATGCCGAGCACCGAGCAGAAGCGCTCGAGCAGCAGCCCCTTGTCGGCCCCGGGCGGCGGCACCGTCACGACGTGGATGCGCTCGGCCGGCACGTGCCGGCTCCACTTCTCCAGGACCGCCGGCAGGTCCTTCTGCCACCAGATCGGGGCGGGCGTGCCCTGCGTCTTGTGCAGGCGCGCGAGGTAGTCGGGGAAGGTGATGGCGCGCCCGGACTGCAGGCCCTGCTGCCACACCGACGGGATCTGGCGGCCCAGGTCGCGGGCGGTGACGACCACGTGGACCTCGCGGTCCGAGCAGGCCGCGAGCAGCCGCTGGACCTGCGCGTCGTCGGCCGGGGAGAAGGACTCCTCGGAGACCAGCGCCGCCCGACCCAGCGCGGCGTCGAGGTTGCCGGGCAGGTCGCGCAGCACCTCACGCGCCTGCGGCGGGTCGTGCGGACGGAACCGATCACGCACGTCGAGCATCAGCCAGTACGCCGCGCGGCGGTGCGTGGGGTAGACGTCGAGACCCGCCTCGCGCAGCGCGTCGACGGAACCGAGGAAGAGCCCCTGGAGGTACGACGTGCCGGTCTTCTGCAGACCGATGTGGAGGTAGAGCGGGCGGGTCACGCGCACACCCTAGGGGGCAGCCGTCTCCTCGGGCTGCGGCACGTCCCCGCCCTCACCCTCGCCGGGCTCCCCACCGGGCTCCTCGGTCGGCTCCTCGGGCTCGGCCGAGGGGGGCGCGGCGTCGGCCTGGAAGGCGCGGACCTGCTTCTTGTACGCCTTCTTCTTGGTCTCCAGGCGCAGCACGGTGCGCTGGCTGACCATCGTCCGCGACAGGCCGCGGTCCAGGGCCAGCGAGGTCCAGGGCGTGATGCCGGCGCGGCTGGCCAGCAGCAGCGAGGAGGTCGCCCCGGGCTCGAAGGCCTCGGGACGGTGGCGGACGTAGGAGCCCGGAATCTCCGAGAGCTGCTTGGTCAACCAGCGCTCGGGGGTCGTGGACTCGGTGGTGCCGGTGACGACGTTGACGGTCACCCCGCGGCGCGCCGCGGCCAGCAGCTTGGCCGCCACCCGGCGTACGTCGAGGGAGGAGGTGCGCACCCGCAGCTCCTCGCCGGCGGGCACGGCCTTGATGACGCTCTTGATCGAGCGGATGACGGTGCTGCGGCCGCGCTGGGACACCGACGCCGGGTCGTTGACGGTGGTGCCCGCCGAGAAGCTGACCACCGGCTCGCCGACGGTCTCCTCGGGCAGCGAGAGCTCGACGACGACGGCGTCATGGTCGGAGTTCAGCTCGCGGGTGCGCTGCTTCAGCACGGTGAAGGCCTCGGCCGGGCGCACCATGACGTAGTCGATGGTCGCGCCGCGGTGGTCGCCGGTGGGCTCGTACTTCCCGGACAGGTCGTAGACCGCGTTGAGGCGGGCGGCGTCGAGCAGTGCCCGTGGGTACTCCGAGGACTTGTAGTGGCGGTTGAAGTCACCGCCGACGAGGACCGGCCCGCTGCCGCTGAGCTGGCCCACGAGCGCGCCGAGGCGCTGGATCGAGGGGCCGAGCAGCTTGGTGGTGCGCGGCGACTTCGGCGCGATGTGGACGGCGACGACCGACACGGTCTGCTTGCCGTCGACCGAGCGCAGGGTCACCCAGTTGGCGTAGCGCACGCCCCACATGACGTGCTGGCCCTTGCCGTAGCCCTGCTTGTTGCTGATCATCGTCGTCCCGCGGGCCTCGGGGGTCCAGCGGTCGGTGCGCCACACGACCGGGTTGGCGCCGGTGTACTGGCCGGGCGTGCGGAACATCTCGTAGCCCGCCGGCGCGAGGTACTGCGGCTGGCGCATCGGGACCTCGTTGAAGGTCACGAAGTCGGGGCAGGTGCGGAACACCTTGCGCAGGTCGGCCTTGAACTTCTTCAGCGCGGTGCCGGACTTGATGTTGGCCTGGACCATCTCCACCGAGGTGACCGGCTCGGGGTCGGTCGTGGGCTCGGGGTCCGCGGTCGGCGTGCTGGTCGGGGTGCTGGTCGGGCTGCTGCTCGCGGTCGCCTTGGCCGGGCTGGGGCTGGCGCTCGCCGTGGCGGTGCTGGTCGGGCTGCTCGTCGGGCTGCTGGTCGGGGTGGGGGTCGGCGTGTACGTCGGCGGCTCCGGCGCGCTCGCGCACCCGGTCGCCGCGGCCAGCGCGAGGTCGCCGGGGGCGCTCAGCAGCCCACCCGTCGGTCCGGCGGTGACGGCCAGCGCGGCCACGCCGGCGGTCGCCACGGCAGCACTCAGCCCGGTCGCCAGGGCCCGGCGCAGCATCATCTCGACTCCTTGTTCCTCAGCAGGCGAGGGCGCTCCGGCGCCCTCGTCACAGGAATCACAACAGCAACACAGGCCACACGACAAGACGTTCGCGACAACTACAGACGTGTAATTCGCCGACTGGTTCGTCGGGTCGTCCGTGGGCCCCGCGCCCCAGTCCTCACGGGGAGGGATCGGTCCCCAGGTCGAGGTCCTGAGCAAGAGCGTCCGCGAGGTGCACCGAGTAGGCGGTGGTCATGTGCTCGGAGTCGCGCATCGTCACGAAGCTGCCCACCACCGAGGGGCAGCGCCGGCGCTCGCAGAACCACTTCTCCGCGTCGACGGCCTCCAGGCCCAGGCCGGTCGCGACGTCCATGAAGCCGCGCTGCAGCTTCCGGGGACCCCGCTCGGGCGAGAGCAGGCAGTCACCGAGGTCGTCGGCGCGCGAGAGGCACACGGCCTGCTCGCGGGGCAGCTTCGGGGTGTTGGCCAGCAGCACCACGCGGTCGGCGTGCTCGGCGAGGCCGGCCAGAGCGACCTCCAGCCCCCGGTCCACCGCGGCCGCGTAGACCTCGCGCCCCTCGCCCTTGGTCACGACCTCACCGGAGTCCACGTCCTCGACCGGCGCCAGCGGGGCGTTGGACACGAGCACCAGCTCCGGCTCCAGCTCGGCGACGGTCTCCTGGGTGAAGGCCACGAAGTCCTCGCAGGCGTCCCAGTGGCGCCCGGTCTCCGGGTCCAGGCGGATCGCGGAGTTGGTGGGGCAACCGGTGTAGGCCAGCGTGTAGACCCGGTAGCCCAGCCGCTCTCCCACGGCGCGGACCGCCGGGCTCCAGGCCCGGGCGTGGGAGTCGCCGGCGAGCACGATCGAGCGCTCGGCGTCGGGGTCGCCCTCGGGGCACAGCTCCCGGGTCCCGGTGCGGTAGTCGCAGTCGCCCAGCGACGCCGTGTCCCGGCGGATGTCGAGCAGTCCCGGGACCAATCGGCCGGGGATCGGGCGCCCCTCCTGGGCGGCGAGCACCGAGGCCTGCACCAGCGCGCGCACGGGGTCGGCGCTCAGCCCCTCGTCGAGGTAGTCGGCCGGCTGCACGGCAGGGTTGCTGCGTGTCGAGGCCACCCGGTGGTCGAGCCAGGTCTGCGAGGCGAGCACGCCCAACGCCAGGACCACGACCGCGGCGGGGTACATCGGGACGGCCCAGCGGGCGAGGTCCCATCGGCTGCCCCGTCGGCGGAAGGGCTGCTCCACCAGGTGGTAGGTGAGGCCGCTGAGCACCCCGATGGCCACCACGCACACCGCGACGGCCGCCGGGGAGAGCCCGCCGAGGTGGCTGCGGGCCACGATGATCACCGGGAAGTGCCACAGGTAGATCGAGTAGGACCAGTCGCCCACGACCTGCATCGGTCGCAGCGACAGCCCGCGCGCCACCCAGGTGTCCGCGCCACCGGGCAGCGCCCCGGCGAGCAGCAGCAGGACGGTGCCCAGCACCACGGGCACCGTGACCACCCCCGGCACCGGGGACTGCGGCGTCAGCACGAACCCCGAGGACACGACGAGCAGCATCCCGACCGCGGCCAGCACACCGGGCCGGCCGCCCCGCGGCGTACCCAGCGGCGCGCCCCGCGACGTACGGCGGTGCAGGACGACGGCCAGCAGCGCGCCGGCCCCGAGCTGCCAGCCGCGGGTCAGCGTGGAGAAGTAGGCGGTGTCGGGCGAGGCGTAGGTCGCCCAGGCCGACCAGGCCAGCGAGGCCACGACGAGCACCGTGAGCACGTGCTGCACCGCGGCGGCCGGGTCGCGGCGCCGGCGCAGCGCCAGCGCGGCGACCACGAGCAGCAGCACCGGCCACACGAGGTAGAACTGCTCCTCGACCGCCAGCGACCAGTAGTGCTGCAGCGGCGAGACCGGGCGGCCCTCGGCGAAGTAGTCGGTCTCGACGAGCGCGAAGCGGATGTTGGCGGCGAACAGCGCCGACCACCACGCGTCGGTGAGGATCTCCCCCACCCGCACGACCGGGAGCAGGAGCGCGGAGATGCCGCAGGTGGCGACCAGGACGACCGTGGCCGCGGGGAGGATGCGGCGCGCACGTCGCGCGTAGAAGTCGACCAGGGCGCCGCCGAGGCCGGGGGCGTCCGGGCGCTCGCGGGCACGCAGCAGCAGGCCGGTGATGAGGAAGCCGGAGATGACGAAGAAGACGTCGACCCCGAGGTAGCCGCCCGAGACGACGTCGACACCGAGGTGGGCGACCACGACGAGCAGGACCGCGACGGCGCGGAGGCCCTGGACGTCGCTCCGCATCGATCCTCCGGCTGGTTCAGGCTCAGGTAGACTCACCCGGTCATGTCGGACCCCAGCAAGCACCGCGCCGAGACCCCACGTGCCTCCGGGAGTCTAGTGCGACGGCTGGTGCCGGCGGTCATCGCCGCGGTCCTGGTCACCGGTGGCGTCACCGCGGCCGCGGTCGTCGATCCCTTCGCCGACGACCCCGCGGAGCCCACCCGGCGCACGGTCGGCATGAGCATCAGCGGCGCGATGACCGCCCAGCTGCTCGAGGACGCGCCCCAGCCGGTCGTGGCCGGCGAGAGGCTCCGCCTCACCAAGGCTCGCAAGGCCGAGCTCCGGCGCCTGGCGGAGCAGCGCAAGGCTCGGCTCAAGGCCGAGCGCGTCGCCGCGAAGCGCGCCGCCCAGCCGTTCTCCTTCCAGATCGCCTCCTTCAACGTCCTGGGCAGCAACCACACCGGGCCCGGTGGTGCGCGCCGCAACTTCCCCGCCGCCGGCACCCGCACCCCGCAGGGCGTGGGCGTGCTGCGCAGCCACGGCACCGACATCGTCGGCCTGCAGGAGGCCAAGCCCGACCAGCTCGGCACGATCATGCGGATGACCGGCTTCGTCGGCTATCCCGGTCCCGGCGCCGCGGACCCCGACAACACCGTGCTGTGGGACCCGAGCCGCTTCGAGCTGGTCTCCGGCTCGACGTTCCCCATCGTCTTCATGAACCGCACCCGCCCCCAGACGATCGTGCGCCTGCGCGACAAGCCGACCCAGCGCGAGTTCTACGTCGTCAACATGCACCCCTCCGCCGGCCACGACGCCCGCAACACCTCCACGCGCGTCGCCGGGTGGCGGCGCGGCGTCGCCGAGGTCAACGCACTGCGGCAGAGCGGACTGCCCGTGTTCGTCACCGGCGACATGAACGACCGCGCCGCGTTCTTCTGCGCGTTCCTGCCGCCCACGGGCTTCGTGGCCGCGGTCGGTGGCAGCACCTCGGGCGGGTGCCGCCCGCCGGGCCGGATGCCGGTGGACTGGATCGTCGGCAGCCCCGATGTGTCCTTCAGCGGCTACGTGATCGACGAGTCCACCGTGAACCGCCGCATCAGCGACCACTTCTACATCAGCGCGACGGCGACCGTCGCCCCCGCAGGCGACTGACCACCCGGGCCGGGAGGCCGGGCTGGTCGGTGGCACCGGCCTGCTTGGCCTCCGCCCTGAGCGCACGCACGTCGCCGAGGAGTCCCGCGATGACCTCGGCCGCGGCGTCGGCGACCTCGGTGTCGCTCACCGTGTCCGGCGTACGACGCTGCTCCAGCGTCTCGGGGACCAGCAGCCACCCGGGGTCGCCGACCAGGTCCACGTCCCGCTCGGCCAGCAGGGCGACGGCGCGCTCGCCCCGGGCCCGGCAGTCCGCCACCTGGTCGGGGTAGGGCCAGAACCGCTCCCCGCCGCGGGTCACGAGGCGCTCGTCGGCGAGGAAGGTGCGGATCCACACGCCGCGGTCGAAGGCGGAGCGGAACTCCCCGAGGTGCCCGTTGACCCGGCGCAGCAGCTCGGCCTCGACCACCCCCATGGACTCGTTGGGGAAGGACCCGGACACGTCGACGCGGGTGGGGTCGATGCCCACCACACCGGCGAAGCGTCGCCAGATCTCCTCGCGGTCCGCGGAGCGGTCCAGCGGCAGCACGTGGGTGCGCTCCCCCGGGACGACGGCGAGCCAGCGCTCCAGCACGAGCGAGAGGTCCAGGGTGCGCCAGTCCCAGATGTCCTGGGGACTGGGCGACTCGCTGCGGCCGTAGTCGGCCAGCGGGGTGGTGCTGCGGTTCTTCAGGCTCTCCTGCCAGCTGGCGGTGAACAGCCCGAGCGGCTCGCGGGCGGTCACGATGACGTGCACCTCGCGGCCGGTGGCCGCCAGCCCGGCCACGAACGCCGCGGCCTGCTCGGTGGAGGCGGCCGCGAAGAACTCGTGGGAGACCAGCACGTCGCCGTCCCACGCGGTCACGTCGGCGAGGACACGGTCCATCGCCTCGTGCTCGCGCTCGGGGCGGCGCTTGCGGTCGGGCTCCTCGCGCACGACGCGCGAGACCCACAGGTGGTCGCGGCGCTCGCGGCCCGGCAGCAGCAGTCCCTGCTCGGCGACGGCGTCGCGCTGACCCCACAGGATCGTCTGCAGGTAGGTCGTGGCGGTCTTGGGCAGACCGATGTGCAGGAAGGCCCGCGGAGTCACTGCCGGACCAGTCCCAGCGGCGTCACAGCGCGTCCTGGAAGGCGGCGATCGCCGCGTCCACCCGCTCCTGGTCGCGCTGGGCCATGGGCACGAGCAGCTCCTGCACGACGTCGGCCAGCTCGGCCAGCCGCAGGTTGTGCCGGCGCAGGTCGGCGACCTCGCGCTCGAGGCGGGCGACCCGCTCGGCGAGCTCCTGGTCGCCCCCACCGGGCACGACCCGCTGGAGCCGCTGCTTGAGTCCCTGCTTCATCGCCACTGCGCGACCACCCTTCCGACCGATCCCTTGCCGCCGTCCGATCCTCCACCCGGCGACTCCGACACGTCGAGCACGGTGCCGCCGTGCTTCTCGACGAGCTTCTGCACCTGCTTCGTGCGCACCGGCACCAGGCCGGCTCCCCCGCGGCCCTTGCCGGTCCAGGTCTGGACGTAGAGGCGTCCGCCCCCGCGCAGGGTCATCGACGCCAGTCGCCCCAAGGACTGCCGGCCGAGCTCGTCGGTGGCGTCGAGGACGTGGCGCGCGAGCATCGCGCGCGGGCCGTCACCGGCACGGCTCATGCGAGCCCCCTCGCTGAGGACCCAGCGCCACTCGTCGAGGTTCAGCGCCCGCACCTCCAGCGGCAGGTCGCGTCGACGGGCGGTGCGCCGGGCCTTCTCCAGGCCACGGGGGGCGAAGTCGTAGGCGGTGGTCGGGAAGCCCTGACGCGCCAGCCACAGTGCGTCCCGGCCGCGGCCGGCGCCGACGTCGAGCACGGTCGTGCCCTCGGCCTCGCCGCGGCGCAGCTGCTTGGCCAGCGCGGAGGAGCCCTTGGGCACCGGGCGACGGCGCCGCTGGGCGGCCCGCCGCTCCCAGTCGCGTCGCGCGTGCCCGGTGCCGCGGAACCACTGGTTGAGCACCTCGGTGGTCTCGCGCGGTGTCTCGAACTTGAAGGCCGGGTCCGGCACCTTCCAGGACGGGCCGTACATCGCCTCGAGGAGCTTCTCGGGCCGCGCCGGCGCCGGGTAGTCACGTCCCCGCAGCGACACCGTGCCCAGCGGCAGCAGCCAGTCGCGCTCGAACGGGGTGCCGACCTCGCCCATGAGGTAGAGGCGGCCGCCGTCCAGGAAGCCGCCGAAGACGTCGAGGAAGCGGGTGGCGCCGTCGGCCTCGACCACGTCCACACGGAAGGCCAGTCCGCTGTAGCGGTAGGTGCGGTAGCCGGCCGCCGCGACCACCCGCTGCAGCTCGAAGGACTCCCGGATGACGTCGACCGGGTTCGACCACGAGGAGACGTAGCCGAGGTCGGCGTCGGAGTCATGGCCCAGGAAGTCGCCCTCCCGGACCGCGCCCAGCAGCGTGCCGTACGCCGGGAACGCGGCCACCCCGGCGCCCCCGAGCACCTCGAGCAGCTCGGTCATGGCGTCCAGCAGCGGGTCGAGGTCCGCAGCGGTGCGCTCGGCGAAGACCGGGCTGAACCGGTTGGCCTTGTCCAACGCGATGGGGTGGCCCTGCCGGTCCACGAAGTCCACGCGGCGGTCGTCGTCGGTGAAGCGGACCTCGCCGCTCCAGACGTCGGCGCCGGAGACGTGGTCGCGCAACGTCACCGAGCCGGTCCCGGACAGGTGCGGCCGCATGGCCGGCGGCCAGGCGACTGAGCGGACCGGTCGGGCCGCCGCGCGACCCGGCTCGGTGTCGCGGCGTACCCAGAACGACCAGATGCGGCGCCCGTCGAAGAGGACGTCGACGACCCGGTCCGAGCCGAGCACCACCAGGCCGACGCCGTCGGCGTCCACGCGGCGCACACGCAGGTCGAGCACCGCGGCCTCAGTCCATGTCGACGTGCTGGTACGGGTCGATGTTCGGGTCGGCATCGGCCCGGCGACCGGCGTTCGGCGGCGGGTTCTCGAACCACCGGTCGATGAAGCGCTGGTAGGCCAGCGTGTTCCTCTTCCCGACCAGCTTGCCGATCTGCTCGTCGGACCTGCTGGAGGGGTCGGAGGTGTTGGCCGAGCCGTTGAAGGTGACGTAGGACGTGCGGTCGGCGCCGATGCGCCCGTTGATGGTCAGCACCTTGAGGTGGAAGTAGTTGTCGAAGTCGCCGTCGCCGTCGAAGTCCTGCACCAGGTGCCTCATCGGGACCGGTCCGCGACCGCCGCCGCCGTTGAGGTGCTTCTTCACGTCGCGTCCCATGACGGTGTAGGCGATCCGGACGTCGCAGCCCTGGTCCCACAGCGTCTTGAGCCGCCGGGCGGCGATCATGCCGCGCTTGCCGCGGATCACGTCGGGGGCGCTGCGCACGATGGTGCGTCCGTTGGCGTTGCCGGCGTTCTGCGCGCCCTTGCAGCGGATCCGGTCCATCATCGCCTGGACCGGGTCCTCCTCGAAGTACTTCCCGTAGTAGGGCGAGAAGTAGAGGCTGTAGCGGTTGCCCTCGAAGGCCCGGTAGGCGTTCTTGGTGACCTTGTCGCGCCACATCTGGTCGAAGATCTTCTCGGCGAAGTCGTAGATCTTGTCGCGCCCGACGTAGGTGTAGACCTCGTTCCACTGGTTGGCCGCGGCCGCGGTGGTGAGGTTGGCGCTGCCCTGGATCAGGACGTTGCGCGAGAGCCCGACCTTGTCGAAGAGGAACATCTTCGTGTGGGCGGCACCGCTCTTGCCGCGGCACGAGCCGCGGCACATGCGGGCGAAGGACTTGGTGGCGCCCTTCTCGTTCTTGCCGTTGGTGGCCTTCAGGCCCTTCTTCAGGCGGCGGAACGACGGGTTGTCGGTGTCCTCGTCGTTGTTGTTGGCATCGATGAGCACCCGCACGGTGGTGCCCTTC
The DNA here is from genome assembly GCA_036341255.1 of Actinomycetota bacterium. Classification (GTDB taxonomy): domain Bacteria; phylum Actinomycetota; class Actinomycetes; order Propionibacteriales; family Nocardioidaceae; genus Nocardioides. The sequence goes on from JAYYWX010000141.1 coordinate 12,541, forward strand.
TGCGCGCGCTGGATCAACGCGTCGGCCGCCCCGGCGTTCATGAAGTTCCAGGTCATGATCTTGATCTGGCCCTTGGGCGAGGTGTGCCGGATCGTCTGCAGGATCAGGTCCAGGATCGCGCGGCGGGAGGACTGGTCACCGATCGCGGTGTTGAAGGTCGGCCCCTCCTGGACCTTGTACGTCGGCTTCTGCTCCGCGCTCGTCTCTGCGGCGACGGCCTGCGGGGCGGTCGGGGCGAGCAGCACGGCGGCGGCCGAGGCCAGGACCAGGGCGAGCGCGAGGGCCATCGTGGCCAGGCGCGCGCGGGTGGTGTGGAGACGGAGCACGGAACTTCTCCCGGGTGTTCGGACGCCCACCGCCGCGCGGCCGGACGCCTAGGAGCACGACGGTGCGAGGGTACACGGGAGAACGGCCCCGCGACCGCATCGGCCCGAGGTCTCGCCCCGACGGTTGCCCCGACGGTTGCCCCGACGGTTGTGCCGAGGGTTGCCCCGGGTCAGCGCCCCCGACCGCCCAGGAGCCCGCGGCGCCGCCCTCGGTCCGCGCCGTCCCCGGAGGCGCCCGACCCTGCCGGCGAGGTGCCGCGGAAGAACTCCTCCTCGGTCTTGGCCCGCCCGCGCCACTCCTCCAGCGCCGCCTCGAGGTCGGCCACGGGCACCGCCCCGGGCGCGACCGGCGCGCCCGCCAGCGGCACGAGGGGGTCGACCTCGGTGACGACGCGGAGGTCGCGGAGCGTCTCCAGGTCCTCCTCGACCTGCATCCGGTAGAAGCGCTCGAGCTGGCGGCGCAGCGCCTCGGGCTCGAGGCCGCGGCTGATGAGGTCGCGCAGGGTCCGCGCCACCTGGCGCCGCTCGGCGCGGTAGGCGGCCCGGGGGCCGGAGGCGACCATCGCGGTCCACTTCCGGCAGAAGTCCTCCAGCGAGTAGGACTCGTAGTGGTGGACCAGCCAGGCCTCGTCCTCCAGGCCCGGCTCGTGACCGCGGTCCTCGCGGGCCACCTTGTGCAGCGTGAGCCACCGGTCGGCCTCGATGCGCACGGCGGACTTGCCCATGATGTGGCCACGGATCCACACCTGGTTGCTCGGCTCGTCGATGACTCCGAGCCCGTGCAGCAGCGCGAGGTCGCGGTCGTCGAGCTCGGCCTTGAAGGCGGTCGGCTGCCCGGCCCAGGTGCTGCTCGAGACCGCCTCGCGCACCGCCAGGCGCAGCGCCAGCGTCTCCTCCGGCACCCCGGCGAGGGCCTCGCGGTCGACCCGCACGACCTCGTCCCCGTCCACGTGCAGCAGCCATCCCCGCCCGAGGCCGAGCTCCGCGAGCACGCGCCGGGTCACGTTGGCGTTGATGCACTGCCGGACGTTGAGCTCCCGGGGGCGCTGCCCGCCCCACCACGCGCCCCCCGCCCGGACCACGCTGACCCGCGGGTGCTCGCTGAGCAGTGCGAGGACCTCGTCCTGCTCGTCGTCGGAGGGCGCGTCGAGGAACACCACGAGGTGGTCGACCCCACCGGCGAGGTTGCCCTCGACGTAGCGCCGCACGTGGTCGGGGCTGTCCTTGATGGTGCTGACCGCGAGCAGCGGGGCCTGGCCGCTCGGGACCTGCGAGCCGGTCTGCATGCCCCGCACCCTAGTGGCGGACATCAGCCCCGGCGCCACCAGCGCGGGCGGCGGGTGGAGCCGCGGTCCTCGCCCGCGGCCCGGGCGCGCAGCATCGCCACGACCTCGTCGGGGTCCAGGTCGGGGGGCGGCGTCGTGTCGGGGGCCGGGTCCTCGGGCCCGGCGACGACCGGCTCGAGGTCCTCGACCGGCCCGTGGACGACGTGACCGGCCGCCTCGACCTCCTCCAGCCAGGCCCTGGTCCGGTCGGCCAGCAGCCCGGCCGCCGTGGCCGGGGTCCGGGCCGGGGCGGAGTCGCGCGCGGCGAGCTCGCCCTCGGCGTACTCCCTCTTCACGACCCGGTGGCGTACGTCGGTGGGCAGTGAATCCCCGATCCGGGCGTTGACCTCGCGCAGCAGCGCCACCTCGGCCGCGCCGAGCGAGGCGTTGGCGCGCACCTCCGCGTCGGCGTCGACGGCCTCCACCGCCGCTGCCGGCAGCCCGGCCGCTTCGCCGAACCGCCGCCACAGCTCCCCGGTCGGGGCACCGGGCGCGGGGCACACGACGAGGTGCCCGTGCCCGGGCGGCAGGGCGAAGGTCCAGCGGCGCAGGGTGTCGGCGAAGTCCTGGCCGTGCCAGAACCGAGGCCGCACGCCCCCGGCGTCGGGCCCGCGGTCGCGCCCGGTGTCGGCGAAGAGCTCCTCGCCCTCGAAGTCCCCGAAGCTGCGGGTCTCCCCCAGCTTCACCCGCTCCTGCCAGTGCGCGACGGCCTGCCGCCCGAGGTCGCGCGCGGTCACCACCACGTGCACCTCCAGGCCCTCGAGCTGCTGCAGCGCCCGGTCGGCCTGCTCGGGCGTGGCGCCCGCGAGGACCTCGTGCCCGATCACCGCGTCGCCACCGGTCGACTCGACGTGCTCGCGCACCTGGGCGCACAGGCGGGCCCAGGCCCCGTCCACCTCCTCGGCCGGCAGGCCGAAGACCTCCGCGCTGCCGCGGACGTCGACCGCACCCCGGAAGTGCAGCCCCGGCGGCCGCACCGGGTAGAGCACCCCCGCCTCGAGCAGGGCGGGCGCGTGCGCGGCCAGCAGGCCCTGGAGGTGGGTGGTGCCCGTCTTGGTCAGGCCCACGTGGACGACGACGCGCACCCGGCCATCGTGCCACCCGCGGCCGCGGGCGCACGCGATGGCCTAGCCTCGTCCCGTGAGCTCCAGCCCGGTCCGCGTCTACGCCGCACGGCTGGTCGGGCTCCCCATCTTCGACCCGCAGGGCGACCAGGTCGGCAAGGTCCGCGACGTCGTCGCCGCCGTGCGCTCGGAGACCAGCGAGCCACGGGTCCTCGGCCTGGTCGG
>JAYYWX010000142.1:0-13467 GCA_036341255.1 Actinomycetota bacterium
AGCTGCGCGAGCACGGGGTGCGGGTCAACGCGGTCTCACCCGGCGCGACCACGCGCCTGAGCACGGGGGACGACTACGAGCAGACCCTCACCCGTCTGCACCAGCGTGGTCTCCTCGACGACCTCGCGCTGGCCGGCGCACGCGACCCGGGCACGCCCGACCACGCGGCGGCGACGTACCTCTACCTGCTCGACGACCGCTCGGAGGGGGTGAGCGGGCAGGTCCTCACCGCGGCGGGCGGGTACGTCGGAAGGCTGGCGCCACCGGCCGAGACCCTGCTGACGTGGCGCGACCACCACACCGCCGGGCCGTGGTCCGGCGAGGAGCTGGACGCGGTGGTCCGTCCCGCAGTCAGCGGGGAGGGGCCAGCCGGCGACCGGTGACCTTCGTGGGCCGCAGCCGCACGGTGGCGGACTTGCTGCCGGTGGGCCACGCGGTCGGCGCGTCCTCGGGGGCCGGCTCGAAGAGCACGCGGGCCACCCCGCGGACCAGCACGCTCCACCCGGTGCGGGTCTCGTGGTCGAGCTCGTCGACCTCGAGGGCGACCCGGCTGTCGTCGACCTCGCGCGCCATCGCGGAGTAGGCCGCGGTCCGGACGACGACCGCACCGTCGGAGACGGCGATGTTCACCGGCACGGCGACCGGCCCGTCGGCGTCGACCCAGACGAGCCGACCGATGCCGGCGGTCTCCATGAGCTCCCAGCAGGTCGCCTCGTCGAGGTCGACCAGGACCGGACGCTCGTGCCCCTGACTGTGCATGGTGGTCATGCCTCCACGGTGCCCCACAGGTAGCGCCGGGTCGCAGGGTCCAAGGTCCCCCGACACCGGTGCTCCGGTCCCGAAGGGGCAGCTCAGCTCAGGGTCTCGTCCCCGGTGGAGCCCGGGGACACCGAGGACTCCGGGTCCGGCGAGACGTACGCCGGAGGCAGCCCGGGGCGTCCCTGCGGATCGCCCGGGCCACCGCGCACGCCCCCGTCGGGGCGCCCGCGCTCGGACCCCCGCTCGGACCCCCGCTCGGACCCCCGTTCGGACCGTCTCTCGATCCCGTGGCCGCGCCCATCGTCGGCCACCGCGTGCCCGACGGCGAAGCCGGCCCCGGCACCCACCACCACCAGCGCCGCGACCCCCGCCGCGAGCCCGGCGCGACCGCGCGGTCGCATCCGCTGCGCCAGGGCCGCTGCCCGCGCCCGGCGCGTCACCGGCGCCGGCGCCGCTGCGACGTGCTGGTCGTCCGTGCCCGCCCCGGGCTCCGGCTCGGGCTCCGGCGCGGCAGGCTCAGGCGCGGCAGGCTCCGGCGCGGCAGGGTCCTGCTGCTCGGAGGCCGAGGCGGCGCCGATCGGCATCGTCTCGTCCTGGCTCTGGTCCTGGCTCTGGTCCTGGCTGTCGGGCTTGTCGTTCATCGGGCTCCCCTGGGGTCGGTCACGGTGCGTGCCTGCAGCCTGTCCGCCGGTCCTGGGTGCCCGCTGCGGTCAGCATGTGGACCACCTGTGAGCCCTCGCGGTCCAGACCGGTGATCCGGGGACGGTTTGCCTCCCGGGACGGCGGGGAAGGTCGGGGCAGGGACAGCCCGATCTCGGCCGCTCGCAGCCCGTGTCCCGGGGATGGGCTGCGGCGGAGGGCCGCACCCCCTGCCCGTCGGGCGCGTGCGCACCGGGCGACGCTGATGCCGAGCACCTACGCTTCGGCCATGGGTCTCCTGTGCCGCCGCGCGCGCCTGGACCGCGCCGAGCTGCAGCGACGGCTGCACGCCGCGGGCGTGGACCGCGACTCCTTCGGCCTGTCCGGCGGAGTGCCGAACGAGCAGTACGTCCTGGAGCAGCGCGAGCGGGGCTGGGCGGTCTACTACTCCGAGCGGGGCCGTCACACCGACGAGCGCGTCTTCCGCACCGAGCACGCCGCCTGCACGCACCTGCTGGAACGGCTGCTGGCCGACGAGAGCACCCGCCGGCGCTGACCCACCTCCGGCCCACCTCCGGCCCACCTCCGGCCCACCTCCGGCCCGGGGGGGCCGGGACTCAGGTCCAGTGCCGCCGCATCACGGTGGCGACGTCGAACGGGTCGCTGCCGCGTTGCGCAGCCAGGACACCAGCTCCCTCGGCCGAGCCGGTCCACACCGGCTCCCCGCCACCGACCCAGTGGTCGAACGCGGCGGCGTATGCCTTCGCCCGCTCCGCGCGCACGCCCAGCACCGTGGGGACGGGGTGCCAGACCTCGCCGTCGGGCCCGAACGGTCGACCCAGCGCGGCGCGCACCCGCTCGGCCGTGGGTCGCTCGCGGGCGATGACCACGTGCCGCGGCAGGACGTAGCGCGGCGCGAGCACCGGCGCGAGGGCCTCGTCCAGGGCTGTCGCGAAGACCGCGGACTCCTCCTCGCTGACACCGTCGAGGCGGCAGCGGTACTCCCCGCCCGGGTCGACGTCGATGCCCACGGCACTCGAGTCCGCCCCCACCAGCCCGCACGCGTGCAGCGCGTCCGCCACCGCGGCGGCGACCTGCCCCACCGACGGCGGGGCGGCCGCCTGCTCCAGCAACCGGGCTCCCCGCGCCGCCAGCGTGCGTCGCCGCACGAAGAGCCCCACCACCACCCCGAGGCCCAGCAGCACGACCCCCGCCGTCACGCCCAGGGCGGTGGGCACGACGTCGGCGGCGGTGAGGCCGACCGCCGGCACTGCACCACCGACCACGCCCGCGGCCACCACCTCCCGTGCCGGGGTACGCCGCTGGAGCGGTGTGCGCGCCTCGAGCACGTCCGGTCGCACCACCACCGCCGCGGGGTCGGACCCGGCGCCCAGCGTGCCGTCACGTCGGGCGCGGACCCGGACCGTACGACCGGCCCGGTCGGCGTACGGCTCGCCCACGCGCCAGCGCTCCCGGATGCCGGCCCGGTCCTCGGCGCGCAGCACCATCCGGGCGTTGGCGGCGTCGAGCTCGTGGTCGGCGGGCGGGGCGTAGGGCGAGAACGCGGGGTCGATGTGGCCGACGCCGTCGACGACCTCACCGGTCTCGTCGACGCCGAAGAACCCGGCGTGCTTGCGCACCAGCCGCTGCCAGTCCCGGTCGCCGCGCGGGTGCCGGTCACTGACGCAGACGACGGACCAGTTGACCGCCACCTTGTCGGGGCGGGCCGGGTCGGTGCGCAGCGCTCGCCCGCGGGTCTGGACGACGGCGGTGGTCGTGGTGACCGAGGTGAGGTCGACCAGGCCGCTGACCGAGCGGGCGTCCCATCCCTCGCCGAGCAGGCCGCGGGTGCCGACGAGCACGGTGGTGCCGCCGGACTCGAAGAAGCGGGTGACGTGCGGGACCCAGCGTCGGCTGGTCCAGGCGCCCTCGAGCCGGTGGACCGGCCCGCTCGTGGGCCGGATGCGCAGGGTGCGCGCGAGCCCGGCATCGGTGGCAGCGACGTGCTCGACGAGCGCCGTCAGCGTGGCGGCCGACCCGGCGACCGTCGAGCCGGTGACCAGCACGGCGTCCGCACCGGCGGGGTCCTCCAGGAGGGCGGCGAGCACGGCGTGCGCCGAGCCGGCCTGCTCGGTGAGCACGCCCACGAGGTCGACGGGCAGCGTCGCGGTGGCGCGCTCGTGGTCGCAGAGCACGAGCAGCCGCCGGTCCTCGCCCAGCGCGAGCTGCTCGACACGGGCGATCTCCACCGTGGCCGCGGTCTTGGCCTCCGACCGGGCGAGCACCCGGTCGATGGGCGAGCGGCCGCGGCGGACGCCGGCCCGGGTGAGCACGTGCCCGACGGCGGGCAGCGCCCGGCGTACGCCCTCCAGTGCCTCGAGGTCGGCGGGCTCCCGGCTGCGCAGCAGGTGGCCGGTGACCCAGTCGCCGACCAGGGCGACCCAGTCGTCGGCGCCGGGATCGCGGCGGTGCTCCTCGGTCGGTCGGGCCCCGGGCGGCAGGGCCAGCAGGCCGGCGTGGTGCAGGCGCAGGGCGGCGTCGGTGAGCACCGGTTCCGCGGCGGCGAGCGCGGCCCAGGAGACCTCGGCTCCCCCGGCGTCGCGGGTCACGAGCCGACGGTCCAGCCAGGTCAGGAACGGCACGGACCCGAAGGACGGGTCGGCGAGGGCCGTCACCAGCTCGGCGAACCGGACGGCGCTGCCGTCGACCCACGCCCGCTCGTGCGGGGTGGGCGTCACCAGCCAGACCAGCTCGGCGAACGGCGCGAGGTCGCCCTCGCGCACCACCGCCGGGATCGTCGCCTCGAAGACCGTGCCGCCGAACAGCGTGTCGACCAGCCCGGCCTGGTCGCCGGTCAGCGCGGCCGGCGGCGTCGCGGTCAGCCCCAGCACCATGGCCTGCGGCAGCTCCTCGAGCAGGTCGGCCAGCAGCCGTCCCCACACCTCGAGCAGGTGGTGGCACTCGTCGAGCACCAGCAGCAGCGGACCGGCCGCACGCAGCTCCTCCACCCGGGCACGGCCGTTCTCGTGCAGCCGCGCCACCGGGGACCGCTCGTCGCCGTCCTCGTCGACCTCGGCGTCGGGGTCGAAGACCGCCACCGACTGGTAGGTCCAGGCCGTGACGTCGACCCCGAGTTCCGCGGCCTGCACCTCCCACTGCCCCACGATCGCGGTGTTGGGGCCCAGCACGACGGCGCGCTCCACCTGATCGGCGGCGAGCAGCCGCTCCGCGGTCTCCAGCCCGACCCGGGTCTTGCCCGCGCCCGGCGGCAGCACCGTCCACGCCCGCGTGCGACCGCCCGCCCACGCCGCCTCCAGGGCCTCGAGGGCCTGGCGCTGGTGGGTGCGCAGCGGCGGCCGCTCGACGGTCGACATCAGGACTCCCAGAAGACCCGGTCCACCACGGCGTGCGCGGTGCGCGTGTGTCGCAGGTGGTCGTCGACCATCGCCTCCGACGAGCCGTCGGGGTAGCCCAGGATGCTGGCGATCGCAGCCCGCTCGCGGGGGTCGGACGGGATCGAGTCGCTCGGCTTGCCACGCACCAGCGTGACCGCGTTGCGCATCCGGCTCACCCGCCGCCAGGCCTGCTGCAGCATCGCCGCGTCGTCCTCGTCGAGCAGCCCGGCGTCACGGGCGGCGGCCAGCGCCTCCAGGGTGCGGGAGGTGCGCAGCGCCGGGACCTGTCCCGCGTGCCGCATCTGCAGCAGCTGGACGGTCCACTCGATGTCGGCCAGCCCCCCGCGGCCGAGCTTGAGGTGGGTCTTCGGGTCGGCCCCGCGGGGCAGTCGCTCCTGGTCGACCCTGGACTTGATGCGGCGCACCTCCAGGACCTGCTCGGTGGTGATGCCGTCCTCGGGGAAGCGCAGTGGGTCGATGAGCTCGGTGAACCGACGGCGGAGGTCCTCGTCGCCGACCACCGCGTCGGCGCGCAGCAGCGCCTGGGCCTCCCAGACCTCCGACCAGCCGGCGTAGTAGGCGGCGTAGGACTCCAGCGTGCGGACCAGCGGACCCGACCGGCCCTCCGGCCGCAGGTCGGCGTCGACCACGAGGGCCGGGTCGCCGCCGGGCAGCGAGAGCAGGCGACGCAGCTCGTTGGCCACGGCCTGGGCGTACTGCGCGGCCACCTGCGGCTCGGCCCCCTCGACCGGGTCGTGCACGAAGAGCACGTCGGCGTCGGATCCGTAGGACAGCTCGAACCCGCCGTAGCGGCCCATCGCGATGATCGCGAAGCGGGTGGGCGCCTCCTCCAGGGAGCGCGCGGTGCGCACGGAGGCCTCGACCACCTCCAGGGTCGCCTGGAGGGTCGCGTCGGTGAGCCGCGACAACCCGGCGCCGACGTCGCCGACGTCGGTGAGCCCGAGCAGGTCGCCGGCGGCGATGCGGAACAGCTCACGACGGCGTACGGCGCGGACGGCCCGGACCGCGGCCTCCACGTCGTCGCGGCGTGAGGCCGAGGCGCGCATCTCCTCGGTGAGGACCTCGGCGCTCAGCGGAGCGAGGTCGCGGCCGAGCATCCGCACGCCCTGGGGCTCCCGCTCCAGCAGCTCGGTGGCGTAGCGCGAGGTCGCCAGCAGGTGCGCCATCCGCTGGGCGACCTCCCCCTCGTCGCGGAGCGTGGCGAGGTACCACGGCGTGGTGCCCATCGCCTCGCTGATGCGCCGGAAGCCGAACAGCCCGGCGTCGGGGTCCGGGCCCTCGGCGAACCACTCGAGCATCGCCGGCAGCAGGGTGCGCTGGATGTGCGCGGCGCGGGAGACGCCCGTGGTGAGGAACTCCAGGTGCCGCAGCGCCGCCGAGGGGTCGGCGTAGCCGAGCGCGGCGAGCCGGTCGCGCGCCGCCTCGGGGCTGAGCCTGGCCTCCTCGCCGGGGATCCGGGCGACGGCGGAGAGCAGGGGGCGGTAGAAGAGCTTCTGGTGCAGGCGGCGCACCTCCAGGCGGTGCCTGCCCCACTGGTCCTTCAGCGACTCCGCCGACCGCTTCAGGAAGCCCATCGAACGGCCCAGGCGGCGCAGCGCCTCCTCGTCGTCGGGCACGACGTGGGTGCGCTGCAGGCGGTGCAGCTGCATCCGGTGCTCGAGGGTGCGCAGGAAGGAGTAGGAGTCGTGCAGCGCCAGGCCGTCCTCGCGGCCGATGTAGCCGCGTTCGGTGAGGGCGGCCAGCGCCGAGAGCGTGGTCGGCCAGCGGATCTGGTCGTCGGCGCGGCCGTGCACCATCTGCAGCAGCTGCACGGCGAACTCCACGTCGCGCAGGCCGCCCGAGCCCAGCTTCAGCTGCCGCTCGGCCTCCTTGGACGGGATGTGCTCGATGACGCGGCGGCGCATGGCCTGGGTGTCCTCGACGAACCCCTCGCGCTCGGCCGCGACCCACACCATCGGCTGCACCATCTCGACGTAGGCGCGGCCGAGGTCGAGGTCGCCGGCGACGGGCCGGGCCTTGAGCAGGGCCTGGAACTCCCAGGTGCTGGCCCAGCGCTCGTAGTAGCCGCGGTGGCTCTCCAGGGTCCGCACGAGCGGGCCGTTGCGGCCCTCGGGGCGCAGGTTGGCGTCGACGGGCCAGATGTCGCCCTCGCCGGTGTGGTCGGCGCAGGCGCGCATGAGGTGGGAGGCCAGCTGCGTCGCGGCCCGGTTGGCCTGGTTGGCGCGGCTCGGGTCGAGGCCCTCGACCGGCTCGTAGACGAAGATGACGTCGACGTCGGAGACGTAGTTGAGCTCGTGCCCGCCGCACTTGCCCATCGCGACGACGGCCAGCCGGACCAGGTCGGCGTCCTCGCCGACCCGTTGCCGGGCGACGGCCAGCCCGGCCTCGAGGGTGCCGGCGGCGAGGTCGCTGAGCTCGGCGGCCGCGTCGTCCACCCCGACGTGGTGGGCCAGGTCGCGTGCCGCCAGCCGCAGCAGCACCCGGCGGTACTCCACCCGCATCGCGTCGAGCGCCTCGTGGTCGGGCAGCGTCGCGACCGGGCGCTCGTCGGACGGGTCGGCGCCGACCGAGCGCAGCAGCCCGGCCCGCACCGCGTACGCCGCGGGGCGGGTGCAGCCCAGGGCGGGGTCGGTGAGCTCGCGCCACTGGCCGGGGTGGCGGCACAGGTGGTCGCCGAGGGCCTCGCTGGCACCGAGGACGCTGAGCAGCCGCATCGCGAAGCCCTCGTCGTCGAGGAGCTCGGCGAGGAGCGCCTCCGCGCCCGCGCCCTTCTCCAGCGCCGAGTCGCGCAGCCGGACCAGCTGCTGCAGCGCCAGGTCGGGGTCGGCGGTGCGCGCGAGGATCCACAGCAGCTCCTCGCCCTGCTCCCCCAGCTCGCCGACGTCGTCGAAGGCGCGCTCGGGGTCGGTGAACCCCAGCCGCAGCAGGGTGCCCTTGGTGGTGCGGTCCTCGCGGGTCATGCGCGGGCCCGGACCAGCGCGAGGAACGCCGCGGCCAGCGGACGCCACGACGCCACCAGCTCCGGGCCGGCCGTCCGCACCTCGTCCAGCCCCCTGGTGGTGCCCGGCCAGCCCGCGACCACGTCGACGTCGGCCTCGGGGTGCCACTGCACGCCCCACACCGACGGCGCCAGTCGCGCGGCCTGCACCTCACCGCCCGGCGCCGTGGCGAGGCGTACGCCGCCGGCCGGCAGGTCCACGACCACGTCGTCGTTCCAGTGCACCCCGCGGCGCGGCGTGGCCAGGCCGCCGAGCAGGTCGTCGCGCGCCGCCGTCTCCTCCCAGCCGACGCGGAGCAGCCCGGTCTGCGGCCCGGCGGGGTTGCGGGTCACCCGACCCCCCAGGGCCGAGGCGGCGACCTGGTGGCCCAGGCACACCCCGAGGGCGGGCACGCCCCCGCCGGCCGCGACCCGGAACAGCTGCTTGGTGGGGGTCAGCCACGGGTGCGTCGCGTCGTCCTCGGCCCCCATGTGGCCGCCGAGGACGACCAGCGCGTCGTGCTCGGTCAGGTCGGGGGGCAGCGCGTCACCGGCGTACGGGCGCCGGACGTCGAGGCGGCATCCGTCGTCGGCCCACCAGCGGCCGAGCAGCCCCGGAGGGCACTCGTCCTCGTGCTGGACGACGAGCAGCGTGACCATGCGAGCGACGGGCTCCGCGACTCAGATGACCGGCAGCATCTGGTCGCGCTCGAACGCGGAGACCTGGCCGCGGTACTCGTCCCACTCCGCGCGCTTGTTGCGCAGCAGGAAGTCGAAGACCTGCTCGCCCATGGTCTCGGCGAGCAGCTCGGAGTCCTCGGCGATCGAGATGGCGTCGTTGAGGTTGCGCGGCAGCGGCTTGATGCCGAGGCTGCTGCGCTCGCGCTCGGTCAGCGACCACACGTCGTCCTCGGCCTCGCGGGGCAGCTCGTAGCCCTCCTCGATGCCCTTCATGCCGGCGGCGAGCACCGCGGCGTAGGCGAGGTAGGGGTTGCAGGCGGCATCGAGGGTGCGCAGCTCCACACGGGTCGACTGACCCTTGAGCGGCTTGTACATCGGGACACGGATCATCGCCGAGCGGTTGTTGTGGCCCCAGCAGATGTAGGAGGGCGCCTCCCCGCCCATCATCATCCGCTTGTAGGAGTTGACCCACTGGTTGGTGACGACCGAGATCTCGGGCGCGTGGTGCAGGACGCCGGCGATGAAGCGGCGGGCGGTGCTCGAGAGCTGGTACTCGGCGCCGGCCTCGTAGAAGGCGTTCTCGTCGCCCTCGAAGAGGCTGACGTGGGTGTGCATGCCCGACCCGGGGTGGGTGGTGTAGGGCTTGGGCATGAAGCTGGCCCAGATGCCCTGGCTCAGCGCCACCTCACGGATGACGGTGCGGAAGGTCATGATGTTGTCGGCCGTCGACAGTGCGTCGGCGTAACGCAGGTCGATCTCCTGCTGGCCCGGGCCGCCCTCGTGATGGCTGAACTCCACCGAGATGCCCATCGCCTCGAGCATGGTGATCGCCTCGCGGCGGAAGTCGGCGCCCTCGGACTGCGCGGTGTGGTCGAAGAAGCCCGAGCGGTCCACCGGCACCGGCTCCTCGCCGTGGGCCGGGAGGTTCTTGAAGAGGTAGAACTCGATCTCGGGGTGGGTGTAGAAGGTGAAGCCCTGGTCGGCTGCCTTGCTCAGCGTCCGCTTCAGGACGTGGCGGGGGTCGGCGTAGGACGGCTCGCCGTTGGGCATCTCGATGTCGCAGAACATCCGGGCCGTGGCCGGACCCTCGCCGCTGCGCCACGGCAGGATCTGGAAGGTCGAGGGGTCCGGCTTGAGCAGCATGTCGGACTCGAAGACGCGGGCGAAGCCCTCGATCGCCGAGCCGTCGAACCCGATGCCCTCGGAGAAGGCGTTCTCGAGCTCGGCCGGAGCCACCGCCACCGACTTCAACGAGCCCAGGACGTCGGTGAACCACAACCGCACGAACCGGACGTCGCGCTCCTCGAGCGCCCTGAGGACGAACTCTTCCTGCTTGCCCATGGCCGCAGCCTAGTGGTGCGACGGCTGCCCCCGTGGGCAGGCTCGACGGGCGGCTCGTGGTCTCGCCGAGACCCGTCGGTGGGCCGGGGGCTCAGCAGCCCTTCTTGTTCTTCTTCTTCCCCTTCTTGCCCTTCTTCTTCTTGCACGGGGCGGGGGCGTCCTGGGTGACGGTCAGGGTCGCGGAGGCCGAGTAGGCCGTGCCCGGCGCGGAGAGCCAGTTGGCGACCTCGACGGTGTAGACGGCCGGGCCGGTGACCGGGATGGTGACCGACTCCCCCTCGGTGGCCGCCTCGGCGGATGAGGCGACCTCGTTGCCCGCGGCGTCGTAGACGTAGAGGTCCATGTCGTTGGTGCTGCCGCCCTCCCACGTCAGGTCGACGTGGACGGTGGCGGCGCGGGTCTTGAAGTACTTCTCCGGCTTCTTGCCCGGGACCTCGATCGTGAGGGTGTGCTCATCTGTGGCGCCGACGAGGGAGGCGGCGTCCAGGCCCGGGTAGTCGAAGGCACCGTCCCAGGCCGAGACGACCTGGCCGGACTTCTTGGGTGCGACGAGCGTCGAGGAGTCCGGGGTGGAGGCGACGGCAGGAGAGGCGGCGAGCGCGATCGAGGCGGCGGCCACGAGGGCGCCGGCGCGGACGGCGGTGCGGGAGCGGGGGATGGAGGTGCGCATGTGGGGAGAACGCGCCGGCGCAGACCGGGGTTACGCGGTCCGCGGAACCCGGTCCGGACCACTACCTGACCAGCGTGTGACGCTGACCGGCACGTGCCGGCGGCCACTCACCGGCTCACGGGCTCACTCCGCGGTCACTCGGAGGGGACGTTCTCCTCGAGCTCGCGCAGCCAGGCCGCGGCGGAGGCGTCCGAGGGCATCCGCCAGTCACCGCGGGGCGACATGGTGCCGCCCGCACTCACCTTGGGGCCGTTCGGGAGCGCGGACCGCTTGAACTGGCTGGCGAAGAACCGCTTCACGAAGACCTCGAGCCAGCGTCGTACCTCGGGCAGGTCGTAGGCGGTGCGCTTGGCCTCCGGCAGGCCGGCCGGCCACTCCCCCGCGTCGGCGTCGCGCCAGGCGTGCCAGGCCAGGAAGGCGATCTTGCTGGGGCGGTAGCCCATGCGCAGGACCTTGTGCAGGGTGAAGTCCTGCAGGGCGTAGGGACCCACGAAGTCCTCGGTCGCCTGCGGTCGGTCGTCCTCGCTCGGCACCAGCTCGGGACTGATCTCCTGGTCGAGGACCTCGCGCAGCAGGTCGCCGGTCGTCGCGTCGATCTCCCCGGAGTCGGCGACCCATCGGATGAGGTGCTGGACGAGCGTCTTGGGGACCCCGGCGTTGACGTTGTAGTGCGACATCTGGTCGCCGACGCCGTACGTGCACCAGCCGAGCGCGAGCTCGGAGAGGTCGCCGGTGCCGACGACGATGCCGCCACGGTGGTTGGCCAACCGGAAGAGGTAGTCGTAGCGCAGCCCGGCCTGGACGTTCTCGAAGGTGACGTCGTAGACCGGCTCGCCGTCGGCGAAGGGGTGGTCGAGGTCGCGCAGCATCTGCTCGCACGCCGGGCGGATGTCGATCTCCTCGAAGGTGACCCCGAGCGCCTCACCGAGGCGGACCGCGAGGGACTTGGAGGTGTCGCCCGTGGCGTAGCCCGGCATCGTGAACGCGTGGACGTCGCTGCGCGGCCGCCCGAGCCGGTCCATGGCGCGGCAGGCGACGATGAGGGCGTGGGTGGAGTCGAGCCCGCCGCTGACGCCGATGACGGCGCGCGGCTGGTGCCCCGAGGCCTGGCCGATCGCCTCCAGTCGTCGCTCGAGACCGTAGACCTGGATCTCGTAGGCCTCGTAGCAGTCCTGCGCGAGGCGCTCGGGGTCGTCGGGGACGAACGGGAAGCGGTCGACGCGGCGGCGCAGACCCAGGTCGCCGGTCGGGGCGACCAGCTCGACCTCGACGGTGCGGAACTCGGCCGTGCGGGCGGCGTGGGTGCGGCGGTTGTCGTCGAAGGTGCCCTGGCGCAGCCGCTCCTGGCGCAGCCGGTCGAGGTCGACGTCGGCGACCGTGTGCACGGGGCCGTCGACGAAGCGCTGGCCCTCCGCCAGCAGGTCGCCCACCTCGTGGACCATCGTCTGGCCGTCCCACGAGAGGTCGGTCGAGGACTCGCCGCGGCCGGCGGCGGCGTACACGTAGGCGGCCGAGCAGCGCTGGCTGGCGCTGCGGGCCAGCAGCCGTCGGTCCTCGGCGCGGGCGATGGTGATCGGGCTGCCCGAGAGGTTGGCCAGCACGGTGGCGCCGGCGAGCGCCGCCTCGGCGCTGGGCGGCACGGGGACCCACATGTCCTCGCAGACCTCGACGTGGAGGACCAGGCCGGGGACGTCGGTGACGTCGAAGAGCAGGTCCGGCCCGAAGGGCACCCGCTGCCCGGCGACCGTGATCGTCTCGCCGCGACGGTCGTCGCCCGGGGCGAAGTGGCGGCGCTCGTAGAACTCGCGGTAGGTCGGGAGGTAGGACTTCGGGGCGACGCCGAGCACACGCCCGCGGTGGACCACGAGCGCGCAGTTGAGGACGCGACTGCCCTGGACCAGCGGAGCACCGACCAGCAGGATCGGCAGCAGGTCGCGGCTCTCCTCGACCAGCACGTCGATCGCGTCGCGGACGGCGTCGAGCAGGGTGTCCTGGAGGAGCAGGTCGTCGATGGCGTAGCCGGACAGGCACAGCTCGGGGAAGACCGCGACCGCCACGCCCTCGTCGTGGCAGGCGCGGGCCTGCTCCAGCACGGTCCGCACGTTGGTCGCCGGATCGGCGACGGCCACGGGGGCGGTGCACGCCGCGACGCGGGCGAACCCCTGGTCGTAGGCGTTGTAGAAGTCCACGGCCCCACTGTGTCAGACGTCGGCCCACCCCTCGGCTAGCGTGCGGGCCATGCGAGTCCTCGTCTCCGGCGGTGCCGGCTACATCGGGTCCCACACCGTCGTCGCGCTGGTCGAGGCCGGCCACGACATCGTGGTGGTCGACGACTTCTCCAACGCCAAGCCCACCGTGATCGGACGTCTCGAGGCACTCACGGGGCGGCACGTCCCGGTGCACGCCTTCGACCTCACCGATGCCGACAAGACCGCGCACCTCTTCGAGATCGAGGAGATCGACGCGGTCATCCACTTCGCCGGCTACAAGGCGGTCGGCGAGAGCGTGCAGAAGCCGCTGGACTACTACGAGAACAACCTCGGGTCGACGTTCGCGCTGGTGCGCGCGATGCAGAAGCACGGCGTCGACAAGCTGGTGTTCTCCTCCAGCGCCACGGTCTACGGCACCGACCAGGCCGGGGCCACCGAGGACCGTCCCACCTTCGCCACCAACCCGTACGGCTGGACCAAGGTGATGCAGGAGCAGATCCTGCGCGACGTCGCCGTGGCGGACCCGTCGATGCGGATCGCGCTGCTGCGCTACTTCAACCCGGTCGGCGCGCACGTCTCGGGCACGATCGGCGAGGACCCCTCGGACATCCCGAACAACCTGATGCCCTACATCGCCCAGGTCGCCGTCGGGCGCCGGGAGAAGCTGCAGGTCTTCGGCGACGACTACGACACCCCCGACGGCACCGGGGTCCGCGACTACATCCACGTCGTCGACCTGGCCGCCGGCCACGTCGCGGCGCTGGAGAAGCTCGC
>JAYYWX010000143.1:0-5713 GCA_036341255.1 Actinomycetota bacterium
CGGGGGTGCCCCCCCCCGTGGCCCGCCGCGCACCCCCCCGGGGCGGGGGCCCCCGGGCGGGCCGCCCCCGGCATCCAGGTCGACGGACTGGGCAAGACCTTCAAGGTCGGTGCCGGCAAGACCGTGACGGCGCTGGAGGACGCGCACCTGCACACCGAGCAGGGCTCGTTCCTGGCGCTGCTGGGGCCCTCGGGCTGTGGCAAGTCGACGATCCTGCGGGTGCTGGCCGGGCTCGCGGAGCCCACCACCGGGCAGGCGCTGGTCGACGGACGCACCCCCGCGGAGCTGCGCAAGGCCAGCGAGCTCGGCATCGCCTTCCAGGACCACGCGCTGCTGCCGTGGCGCAGCGTCGTGAAGAACATCGCGCTCCCCTTCGAGGTCGCGGGTCGGTCGGTCGACAAGGAGTACGTCGCCGAGCTGATCGCCCTGGTCGGGCTCACCGGCTTCGAGAACGCCAAGCCCGCCCAGCTCTCGGGCGGCATGCGGCAGCGGGTCTCGATCGCCCGGGCCCTGGCGCTCAAGCCGTCGGTGCTGCTGCTCGACGAGCCGTTCGGCGCCCTGGACGACATGACCCGGCAGAACCTCAATCTCGAGCTGCTGCGGATCTGGACAGAGAAGCCGGCGACCACGCTGCTGGTCACCCACGGCATCTCCGAGGCGATCTTCCTCTCCGACCAGGTCGCGGTGATGAGCCCGCGCCCGGGCCGGATCAAGGAGGTCATCGACATCGACCTCCCGCGTCCGCGCACGCCGGAGATGATGCGGACCCCGGAGTTCCACCACTTCGTCGACCGGGCCTCCGAGCTGCTCTTCGGCGCCGACGGCCGCGCCGCGGCCGAGGCCTGAGGGCGGGGGAGGGATGGGCGAGCGTCGGATCCCCGGCTGGCTCTCCGGCGTCGTCGGCGTCGGGGTGCTCCTGGCGGCGTGGTGGCTCTTCGCGCTGGCCTTCCGCCCCGACACCGGCACCTACACGCCGGTGCCGTCGCCGGGCGCGGTGCTGGGCCAGCTGGTCGAGGACGGCTTCTCGGCGTACTGGGGCTCCTTCCGGGTCACCATCACCGAGGCCGCCTGGGGCTTCCTCTGGGGCAACCTGGCGGCGCTGCTGCTCGCGGCGACCGTGCTGCTCGCGCCACGGTTGGAGCCGATCATCGTGCAGATCGCGGTCGTGTCGTACTGCCTGCCGCTGGTGGCGGTCGGCGGCATCTCGATCGTGGTGCTGGGCGGGGCGACCCGGCCCGGCGACCCGTCGACCACGGCGATCTTCCTGGCCGCGCTCGCGGTCTTCTTCACCACCGTCGTCGGGGCGCTGCTGGGCTTCAAGGCCGCCGACCGCGCGAGCCTCGACGTGATCCGGGTCTTCGGTGGCGGGCGGTTCACCCAGTTGCGCAAGGTGCGGCTCGTCGCAGCGCTTCCCGGCATCCTCAACGCGCTCCAGATCGCGGTGCCGACCGCGTTCCTCGGGGCCGTGCTCGGGGAGTACATGGGCGCCACCGACCGCAGCGTCGGCATCCTGCTCATCCGGTTGCAGGGCAACCTCGACTCCGAGCGGGTGTGGGCGGTGTTCCTGCTGTGCGCGCTGGTCGCGATGGTCGGGTACGGCGCCCTCGGGCTGGTCTCGCGCCTGGTCACGCCCTGGGTCTCCGGACGGAGCACGCCATGAGCGGCGGGACCGGCCCCGCGGTCGCGACGGGGAGCGTCGCCGGCACGTCGCGTGCCGTGCTGGCCGCCGTCGGCAAGGGCCTGCTCAACGCCGCGATCACCGTGGCGATCGTCGTGGCCGCGTGGCAGGCGCTGATCATGAGCGGCAAGATCTCGCCGTACGTCGCCAAGGGACCGCTGGACGTGTGGCGCTTCCTCTTCGTCACCGACCCCGACGCCCGGGCGACCGCGGGGGAGCGGCGGGAGCTGCTCTTCGACCTGGCGGCCGTGTCGTTGCAGGACGCCGCGATCGGCTTCGTGGTGGGCATGGCCATCGCGATCGTCCTGGCGGTGCTGTTCACACTGTCGAAGACCGTCGAGGCGGGCGTGATGCCGCTGGCGCTGCTCCTGCGCTCGATCCCACTGGTCTCGATCGCGCCCGTCATCATCCTGCTCACCGGCCGCGGCACCACCGCGTCGGTCGCGGTGATCGGTTCGATCGTGGTGCTGTTCCCGGCGCTGGCCTCGGTGCTCTTCGGGCTCTCGCGGGCCAACAAGGAGAGCCTGGACCTGGTGCGCGTCTACGGCGGCGGCAACCTCGCCGCCCTGCTCAAGGTCGCCATCCCCGGGGCGCTGCCGTCGCTCTTCGCCGCGGCCCGCGTCTCGGTGCCGGGGGCCGTGACCGGTGCGCTGCTGGCGGAGTGGCTCTCGACCGGCAAGGGCGTGGGCGGCCAGATCGTGAAGTTCAACGCGGCCGCGCAGTTCGACAACCTGTGGGCCTCGGTCGCGATCATCACCCTGGTCACGCTGCTGCTCTACAACGTGGTGCAGCTCGCCGAGACCGTCGTGCTCGCGCGGATGGGGATGAGCCAGTCCCAGCTGTGATGGTGCACCCTGTGCTCTCGATCGATCGGTGCTGGGACGTCATGGGAGGTGGGAGCGTGAGGGAGCGTCGGCGCCTCATCGCGGTCGGCTTCTACCTGATCACCTCGGTGCTGTGCGTGCTGCTCATCGCCGGACACGGACCCTGGGCGGGCGGGCTGCTGTGGGAGGTCTCGATCGGGCACGGGCTCAACACCGGTGACCTGCCGGTCCTCGGCCTGTGGGGCGCGTCGCTGTGGTTGTGCTGGCTGCTCTGGCGTGACGCCTGATCGCCTGCGGCGTACTAGTACTGCGTCCGGTCGTCCTTGGCCAGCCATGCGTCGAACGGGGCGAAGGAGCCGGCGAGGGTGAGCCCGGCGACCGGCGTGCTCCACTGCTCGCGCGGGGTGTCGAAGAGGTCGTAGAACGCGCGGTCGTCGAAGCCACCGCGGGCGGCGTCGTCGCGGTCGGCGGCGAAGGCGACCCGGTCGACCCGTGCCCACAGCGCGGAGGCCAGGCACAGCGGGCACGGCTCGCACGAGGAGTAGAGGACGCAGCCGGCCAGCGAGAAGTCACCGACCTCCCGGCAGGCGGCGCGGATCGCGACGACCTCGGCGTGGGCGGTGGGGTCGAGGTCGCGGGTGACGCGGTTCTGGCCCGTGGCCAGCACCTCGCCGTCGCGCACCACGAGCGCACCGAAGGGCCCGCCGCCGGCCGCGACGTTGGCGACCGCCAGGTCGACGGCTCGCTGCAGGAAGTCCTCGGACGTCACGGACTCGTGGGTCAGGGGGTCGGGCACGGGTCCTCCTCGGACGTCAGGAGCCGCCAGATCCGGTCGCGGCTCATCGGGAGCTCGCGGGGACGGCGGCCGGTGGCGTCGCGGACGGCATTGGCCACGGCGGGGGCGACGGGGTTGTAGGGGGCCTCGCTCATCGACTTCGCGCCGTGCGGCCCCACCGGGTCGACGGTGTCGGCGAAGAGGACCTCGGTGTGCGGCACCTGCCCGATCTGGGGCACGCGGTAGTCGCGGAACGTGCGGGTCGTGACCACCCCGTCCTCGAGCCGCACCTCCTCCTGCAGCGCCGACCCGAAGCCCTGGGCGACGCCGCCCTCGACCTGGCCGCGCAGCTGCTCGGGGTTGAGCACGACGCCGGCGTCAGCGGCGTGCACGCTGCGCAGGACCCGTACCTCGCCGGTCGGCGGGTGCACCGCCACCCGGACGCCGTGCACGTTGAAGGCCACCGAGCGCGGGGTGCCGTGGTGCTCGCCGGTGCCGACCAGCGGGCGCTCGGTCTCCCCGGCGTCGAGGCGTCGGGCGAGGTCCTGCGCCGCGGCGTGGACGGCGCCGCCGGCGACGACCGAGCCCGTCGAGCCGTAGGCCCCCGTGTCGTACGCCGCTGCGTCGGTGTCGCCGCCGCGGACCCGGATCCGTGCCGGGTCGACGCGGTCCCCGAGGGCCGTGGCGACCAGCTGCGCGTGGACCGTGGCCGACCCGTTGCCGAACTCCGCGCTCCCGACGCCGACCTCGACCGACCCGTCCTCGGTCAGCGTCACGGTGGCGGTGCTGTGATGGCCGCGCGGAGGGATGGTCGCGATCATCGCCGCCGCCAGCCCGTTGCCCACCAGCCATTCCGGGCCCGGTGGCCCGTCCTCGCTCGCGGCCAGCGCCTCCTCGACGAGGGCCAGGCACTGCGGCAGGCCGTCGGTGGCGTGCACGATGTCGTCGACCGCGGGTCCGTTGACGACCAGCTCGTCGCCGGGCACGACCGCGTTGCGCCGCCTGATCTCCGCGGCGCTGATGCCGACCTCGCGGGCCAGGTCGTCCAGCGCCGACTCGATCGCGAAGATGACCTGCCCCAGGCCGTAGCCGCGGAACGCCCCGGCCGGGACGGTGTGGGTGTAGACCGCCTCGGCGTCGACCCGCTTGCTGGCGCAGCGGTAGAGCGCCACGGATTCGTGGCAGCCGTGGAAGAGCACCCCGACGGCGTGGTTGC
Source organism: Actinomycetota bacterium (assembly GCA_036341255.1). Taxonomy (GTDB): domain Bacteria; phylum Actinomycetota; class Actinomycetes; order Propionibacteriales; family Nocardioidaceae; genus Nocardioides. The sequence goes on from JAYYWX010000143.1 coordinate 4,494, forward strand.
CGTAGGCGCCGGTGTCGCTGAGCACGTCGAGCCGCATCGCGGTCAGCGCCCCGTCGGCGTCGGCCCCCAGCTCCACCTCGACCCGGAACGCGTGACGCCCCGGCACCAGCGTGAACTGCTGCTCACGGGTCAGCTCCCACTGCACCGGCCGGTGCAGGCCGCGCTCGGCCAGCCGCAGCACCGCCAGGGCCACCAGGTCCTCGACGAGCATCTCCTGCTTGCCGCCGAAGCCGCCGCCGACCCGACCGGTCGTCACCCGAACCCGTGACGGCTCCAGGCCCAGCACGTGCGCGAGCTCGTCGCGCACCAGGAAAGGCACCTGGCTCGAGGAGCGCACCACCAGCCGCCCACCCTCGGACAGGGGCGCGTCCAGCCAGGCCCGCGCGGCGTGGGTCTCCATCGCGGCCTGGTTGACCCGGGCGGTGCGCCAGGTGCCGTGCACGCGGTGGGTGGCGGCCGCGAGACCGGCGGCTACGTCCCCGACCTCGCCGTGGGTCTGGGCGACCACGTTGCGACCCGGCTCGCTGATGCGGGAGGTGACGGGATCCTTCTCCCCGTGCACGAGCGGTGCCCCGGGCGCACGGGCCGCCTCGGCGTCGTGGACCGCCGGCCTGACGTCGTACTCCACGGTCAGGAGGCTCAGCGCGGCCTCGGCGATCGCGGGGGAGTCGGCGACGACGGCGGCCACGCGCTGTCCGACGAAGCGGACCACGTCGTCGAGCACACGGGTGTCGTCGGGGTCGTCGAGCCGGCTGTCGTGGCGTGCGGTCGAGAACAGCACGCCGGGGTCGTCGCGGTGGGTCAGCACCAGGTGCACCCCGGGCAGCGCCTCTGCCGCCGCGGTGTCGATGCGCGTGATCGCCGCGTGGCTGTGCGGGCTCTGCAGCACCGCGAGGTGCAGCGTCTCGGTCTCGGGGGCCGTGGCGGGCAGGTCGAGCGTGTACGCCGCACGGCCGGTCACCACGTCGACCGCGGCCGGCGGGCGGGTCGACTCCCCGATGCCGTGCGCGGGTGGTCTCGACGCCCGCTCGTCGCTGGCGCTCCTCGCTGCTCGACCACCTGATGCGTCCGGTGGCCGCGGCGCTCGTGGCGGCGCTCGCCCTCAGCGGCTGCTCGACCGGCGACGACGAGGAGACGCTCACCGTGCTGGCGGCGGCGTCGCTGACCGAGACGTTCACCGAGCTCGCCGAGGAGTTCGAGGCCGAGCACCCCGGCGTGCG
>JAYYWX010000144.1:0-13857 GCA_036341255.1 Actinomycetota bacterium
CGAGCGGCACGGCGACACCCCGATGGCGATGTACCGCATCTCCGTCGGCAAGCGGCACAAGGTCGAGCCCCGCCAGATCGTGGGCGCCCTGGCCAACGAGGGCGGGCTGAACCGCAAGGACTTCGGCAAGATCCTGATCAAGCCCGACTTCTCCCTCGTCGAGCTCCCCGCAGAGCTGCCGGCCGGGACCTTCGCCGCGCTCGAGCAGACCCGGATCTCGGGCAAGCTCATCGAGCTCACCTCCGACTCCGGCCCGCCGTCCCGGGGCGCTCGCTCCGGGCCCCGTGGAGGCCAGGGCGGCCCCCGCCGCGACCGGGACGACCGGGGCGACCGGGGCGACCGGGGCGGCAAGTCCTGGGACGACAAGCCGCGCAAGAAGCCCCGCCACAAGGGCTGATCCGTCCGCCGAGGCGTCGCTCGCGCACGGCTGAGAGGTCGCTCGCGCACGGTGGGACCGCCACCGAGCGTGCGTGAATGACGTCTCGAGCGTGCGCGGGTGACGCCTCGGCGGGACGGTCGGCGGGCGGTGGCAGGATCGCTGCCATGGTGCGCACTCGGGTCCGACAGCTGCTCTCCGTGCTGGCGTTGGCGGGCTCGGTCCTGCTCGCGGGCTGCACCGAGGTCAAGGACGCGGTCGCGGGCCCGGACCCGGAGCCGACGGCGACGGCGTTCGTGGAGGCGCTGGCAGCGCAGGACCTGTCGGCGGCACCAGTGGCCGACCCGGAGGCGGCCGAGGCCGAGCGCGCTCGGATCGTCGACGGCATGGGCGGGGTCACCGCGCAGGTGGGGCTGCTGGACCTCGACGAGGCCGGCGACACCGCGACCGCGACCGTGCAGTGGCGATGGCCCCTGGTCGGCTCGGGGACGGCGGTCGACTGGACCTACGAGGCCCCGCTCCGTCTCGAGCGCGAGGGTGACGGGTGGGTCGCGGTGTGGGCGCCCTCGGTGGTCGAGCCGTCCCTGGCCGAGGGCGAGACGCTCGACCTCACCACGCTGACGCCCCGGCGTGGCGACATCGTGGGCGCCCGCGGCCTGGCCGTCGTCACCCAACGTCCGGTGAACCGGATCGGCATCGACAAGACACTGGTCGGCGCCGCGCGGGCGGTCTCCGACGCCAGGGCCCTGGCCGAGGCTGTCGGCGTCGACCCGGGCGGGTTCGTCAAGCAGGTGAGGGCCGCGGGCGACGCCGCGTTCGTCGAGGCGATCGTGCTGCGCTCCGAGGACGTCTCCTCCCCGATGAGCATGGCCATCTCCCGCCTCAAGGGCGCGCGACGCATCGCCGCCGAGATCCCGCTCGCGCCGTCGCGGGGCTTCGCCGCACCCATCCTCGGCTCCGTCGGCCAGGTCACCGCCGAGATGGTCGAGGAGGACCCCGACACCTATCGCCCCGGCGAGGTGGCGGGCCTCTCGGGCCTCCAGGCCAGGTACGACGACCAACTGCGCGGCACGCCCGGCGCCAGCGTCGACGTGGTGCCCGCCGAGGGGGCCGACAGCGAGGTGCGCGAGGTGTTCCGGGCCGAGCCAGAGAAGGGCTCGACCCTCAAGGTCAGCCTCGACGTCGACCTGCAGGCCGAGGCCGAGGCGGTGCTGCGGCGCACCGGCCCCGCCAGCGCCCTGGTCGCGATCGACCCGGGCACCGGCGCCGTGCTCGCCGCGGCCAACGGGCCGGGCACCGGGGGCACCAACCTGGCGACGTACGGCCAGGCCGCGCCGGGCTCGACCTTCAAGACCGTCTCCTCGCTCGCGCTGCTGCGCGCCGGGCTCGACCCGACCTCGGCCGTGCAGTGCCCGGCGACGACCGTGGTCGACGGCAAGACCTTCGGCAACTACTCCGACTACCCCTCCGGGGCCACCGGCCGGATCACCCTGCGCCAGGCGGTCGCCAACTCCTGCAACACCGCCTTCATCACCAGCCGCGGGAAGATCCGGGGCACCGGTCTCTACGACGCCGCGGCCTCGCTCGGCTTCGGCATCGACCACGACCTCGGCTTCCCGGCGTACTTCGGCCAGGTGCCGCAGCCGGAGACCGAGACCGAGGCCGCCGCCGACCTGATCGGCCAGGGCAAGGTGCTGGCCAGCCCGATGGCGATGGCGACGGTCGTGGCGTCGGTGCAGGCCGGCGAGACCGTCGTGCCGTGGCTCGTCAAGGACTACCGGGACGGCCCGCCTGAGGGGGCGAAGCCGCTCACCGGCGGCGAGGCGTCCGCACTGCGCTCGATGCTGCGGGCCGTCGTCACCGACGGGAGCGGCCGCGGCCTGCTCGACGTGCCGGGCCCCGAGCTGATCGCGAAGACCGGCACCGCTGAGTTCGAGCGGGACGGCACGGTCCTCACCCACGCCTGGATGGTCGCCGCCGGCTCCGACCTGGCCGTGGCGGTCTACGTCGACGAGGGCGAGTCCGGCTCGCGGACCGCCGGACCGCTGCTGGAGGCGTTCCTGCGCGCCGCGCGCCGCTGAGGCGCAGGCTCGAGGACGTCCGTAGGAACAACGAAGGGCCCGGGGTGCCCGGGCCCTTCGCGGCGGCGTCTGGCGGAGGGACGTGGGGACGTGCCGCCGGACGTAGATGAACCCCTCGCCGCATGGGGTCAGCAAGGGGTTCACAGCCGTCTTCTGAGTGCTCCCTCCGAAGTCGACAACACCTATAGTGCCACGCCCGGACACGCTGTGAAGTGGATTGGTCCGAAGTCCCGGAAGTGCCAGGATTCGACCATGACTGGTCCAGACGTCCACGCCCTGCTCGACCGACTCCTTCCCGCCGAGCAGCGCCGCCTGTGGGTCGCCGGCGAGTGGCGCGACGCCGAGGGCGGCGACACCTTCGAGGTCGTCGACCCCGCTGACGGCCAGCTGCTGGCGCGCGTGGCCGACGGGTCGGTCACCGACGCGGTCGAGGCGCTCGACGCCGCGGTCGCCGCACAGGGCGACTGGGCCGCCACGGCCCCCCGCGAGCGCGGCGAGATCCTGCGCTCGGCGTTCGAGCTGGTCGCCTCCCGCGCCGACGACCTGGCGATGCTGATGAGCCTGGAGATGGGCAAGGCCGTCGCGGAGGCCAAGGGCGAGGTCGCCTACGGCAACGAGTTCTTCCGGTGGTTCTCCGAGGAGGCGGTGCGCATCCACGGCCGGTGGATGCAGGCCCCGGCCGGCGGCTCGCGGCTGCTGACGATCAAGAAGCCGGTCGGCCCGTGCTTCTTCGTCACCCCGTGGAACTTCCCCCTCGCGATGGGCACCCGCAAGATCGGCCCGGCGATCGCGGCCGGATGCACGATGGTCGTCAAGCCCGCGCACCAGACGCCGCTGACGATGCTGGCGCTGGCCGGCCTGCTGACCGAGGCCGGGCTGCCCGACGGGGTCCTCAACGTCGTACCCACCACGCGGGCGAAGGAGATGAGCGAGGCGCTGCAGGGGGACGACCGGCTGCGCAAGGTCTCCTTCACCGGCTCCACCGGTGTCGGGCGCACGCTGGTGCGTCAGTCCGCCGACCAGCTGCAGCGGGTCAGCATGGAGCTCGGGGGCAACGCGCCGTTCGTGGTCTTCGAGGACGCCGACGTCGACGCGGCCGTCGACGGCGCGATGACGGCCAAGATGCGCAACATGGGGGAGGCCTGCACGGCCGCCAACCGGTTCCTCGTGCACGCGAGCGTGGCCGAGGAGTTCGCCGAGAAGCTCGCCGCCCGGATGGGCGCGCTGACCGTCGGCCGCGGCCAGGACGACGGCGTCGACGTGGGTCCGCTGATCGAGGAGAAGGCCGTCGAGTCGGTCTCGCAGCTGGTCACCGACGCGGTGCACGACGGCGCTCGGCTGCTGACCGGCGGCACCGTCCCCGACGGCCCCGGCTTCTTCTACCCCCCGACCGTCCTGCTCGGTGTGCCCGCGGACTCCGCGATCAACGCCGAGGAGATCTTCGGCCCGGTCGCGCCCATCACCACCTTCGAGACCGAGGACGAGGCCGTCGCCCGCGCCAACGACACCGAGTACGGCCTGGCCTCCTACGTCTACACCCGGGACCTGTCGCGCACGATCCGGATGGCCGAGCGGCTGGAGTACGGCATGGTCGGCATCAACACCGGCCTGATCTCCAACCCCGCGGCGCCCTTCGGCGGTGTGAAGGCGTCCGGGTTCGGTCGCGAGGGGGGCTTCGAGGGCATCGAGGAGTACCTCGAGACGACGTACGTCGCCCTGCCGGTCTGACGCGAGCCGGCTCCGTCCGCCTCGTGTGGGTCAGGGCGGTCCATGGCGCGCGCTCGGCCACACGAGACGGTCACGGACGTCGGCCGAGGGCGGCGAGCAGGCGCGCGTCGGGCGGCGCGTCGCCGGCCAGCGGGACCGGGGGAGCGAAGCCGCCCTGCGCCGAGACCAGCTGCGCCCACGGCAGCAGGGCGGCCGCGAAGGCACCGGGTATCGGGTGGTCGAGCCCCAGGGCCCGTGCCACGTCCCACCCATGGACGGTGATCTCCAGGGCGGCGGTGCCGACGAGCAGCCCCGTGTCGAGATCGACCCCACCCACCTCCACCGTGCTCGGCGAGGTGGCGGACCACACGCCCAGCAGGGTGCAGGCCTTGGTGCACAGTCCTGTCGCGTCGCCCGGCCCCGATGGTCGGACCGACACCGAGCCGCCCGCGGCCTCGAGGAACGCGTCGAGGGCGTCGTCCATGTGGGCGAGCAGCGCGGCGAGGTCCCACCGTTCGCATGGTGTCCGCCGGGTCAGGTCCGTGGGACCGACCCGGGCCAGGGCGGTGCGGGTGTAGCCCAGGGAACGCTCGAGCAGCTCGACGCCCGCGTCGAGCCGGGAGGACACGGCGGTCTCAGGCCGGTGGGGCTGCGGACGCGGCGACGCCCGCGGGGCGGTCGGGTCGGTAGTCCGCGGGCAGGCTCATCGGCAGCCCGAACTTCTCGAAGAGCCGGGTGTCGAAGAAGGCGTCGACCTGCGAGACCTCGGGGTGGTCGGGGTCGCCGTCCCACTGGAGCACCTGCAGCTGGAACGGCACGAACCCGCCCTCCGGCGTACGCATGTAGAGGCCGAAGGCGGGCTGGCCGTTGGCGCGCGTCTCGATCATCGGCATGTCCTCCGAGCCGCCCGGGCACTCGTTGCCGATGAGCCACGCGATGTTGGCCCGCCCCTTGAACCAGCTGGTGAACGGCGGCATCTCCCACACCGCCTCCGCGGTCAGCATGGAGACGATCGTGTCGACGTCCTTGCGCCAGAACGCCTCAGTGTAGCGCTCGAGCAGCTGGCGCTGCGCGGTCGTCAGCTCGTCGGCGACGGTGTCCTCGGTGAGGGCGCGCGTCCTCATCTGCGCGTGCGCCCGCTGGAGGGCGGAGTTCACCGCGGCGACGGTGGTGTCGAGCGCGTCGGCGACCTCGGCGGCGCTCCAGCGCAGCACGTCGCGCAGGATCAGCACGGCCCGCTGCTTGGCCGGGAGGTGCTGCAGAGCGGCGACGAACGCCAGCCGGATCGAGTCGCGCTCGGCCACGGTCACCGCGGCGTCGGGCACCGGCTCGAGCCAGGTGATCTCGTGGTCCTGCTCGAGGGCGTCCCCGGCCGGCTGGTCGGCGGTGCCGATGCCGGAGGGGAGCGGTCGCCGCGGCCGGCCCTCGAGGTTGGTGAGGCAGACGTTGGTGGCGATCCGGTAGAGCCAGGTCCGCACCGACGAACGGCCCTGGAAGTCCGCGGACGCCTTCCACGCACGCAGCAGGGTCTCCTGCACGAGGTCCTCGGCCTCGTGCACCGACCCGCTCATCCGGTAGCAGTGGGCCAGCAGCTCGCGCTGGTAGCGCTCGGTCAGCCGCGGGAAGTCCGCCAGCTCGTCGTCGGTCGTCGTCATCGTCGTGCCCTCCGCGGTCCGCACCGCCGTACCCACTCCACCCATGTCCTGCCTCCGCTCATCCTGCCCGCCCGCGGGCACATCGGACAGTGCAGACCCCCGACGGGCCCAGGACTCATCGCCGAGCCGGCGTATTGATACGCCGGCTCGGCGGAAGGCACGGGTCAGCAGGAGGGGCGGGTCGCCAGCTCCAGGGCGCGTTGGGCGAGCGGCTCGGCGGCGACGCGGTCCTCGGGGACCAGGCCGACGCGGGTACGCCGGTCCAGCAGGTCGTCGACGTCGTGGGCGCCCTCGTGGGTGACGCCGAAGAGCAGCTCGGCCAGCGTGACCGGCACGGTGGCGGAGACCGGGGCGAGCAGCTCCTCGTCGTCGAGCCCGGTCAGCTCGCGGGCCGAGGACAGCACGAGCGCGGCGTCGGCGCCGTAGCGGCGGACCAGTCGGGCCGGCTCCTCCAGCGTGGCCAGCTCAGCGCGGGGCGCGGCACCGGCCAGCGGCAGGGAGGCGGTCACGCACGGCCCGGCCGTGAGCCCGTGGTGCTCGACCGCGGCGTCCACGGCGTCCTGCGCCATCCGGCGGTACGTCGTCAGCTTGCCGCCCACGACCGTCGTCACGCCCGACGGGCCGGTCACGACGGCGTGCCGACGCGACAGGTCGGCGGTGGAGCCGTCGCCGCCGTCCAGCAGCGGCCGCAGCCCGGCGAAGGCTCCGACCACGTCGGAGCGGTGCAGCGGCCGCGCGAACGCGGCGGACACGACGTCGAGCAGGAAGCCGATCTCGGTCTCGGTCGGCTCCGGCACGTCGGGGACAGGACCGGGGGCGGGCTCGTCGGTGAGGCCGACGTACACCGTGCCGTCGGGCTGGGGGAGGACCATCACGAAGCGGTTGGTCTCGCCGGGAACGGGCGCGAAGACACTGGCCCCCAGGCCGGGCAGCGTGTCGGCGCGCAGCACCAGGTGGGTGCCGCGGCTGGGGCGCAGCCGGATGCCGTCGCTGCGGCTGCCCTCCTCGCCGAGGACTTGGTCGGCCCACACGCCGGCGGCGTTGATGATGGCGCGGGCGCGCACGGTGTGCTCGACGCCGGTGACCTCGTCTCGCAGGACCACCTCGCCGCGGGCGGCGTGCAGCACGCGCGCGCGGGTGCGGACGTGGGCGCCGTGGTCGGCGGCGGTGCGCCCCATCGTCACGACCAGGCGGGCGTCGTCCTCGAGCTGGCCGTCCCAGCCGAGCAGGCCGCCGCGCAGCCCGGAGGGTCGCAGCGCGGGCACCATCGCCAGCGTCTCGGTCGCCGACATGTGGCGCGGCTGGGGCAGCGTCTCGGCGTCGGTGCGGGCGCCCCGTCGCAGCAGGTCGCCGGCGCGCAGGCCGGCCCGCGCGAGCCCGCCCTGCAGGCGCGACATCGAGGAGGTGATGGGGATGACCATCGGCATCGACCGGGTCAGGTGGGGCGCGGTGACCTCCATCAGGATGCCGCGCTCGACGGCGCTCTCGTGCGCGACGCCGACCTGCCCCTTGGCCAGGTAGCGCAGTCCGCCGTGCACCATCTTCGAGCTCCAGCGCGAGGTGCCGAAGGCGAGGTCGTGGGCGTCCACGGCCAGCACCGACAGGCCGCGGGTCACGGCGTCGAGCGCGACCCCGGCGCCCGTCACGCCCAAGCCCACGACCAGGACGTCGACCTCGGTGGGAGCCCCGGCGAGGCCGGCCCGGATCACGACGCACCCCCGACGAGCCCGCGGGTCAGCAGCAGCCGCAGCTCGTCGTCGAGCGCGTCGGCCTCGACCTCGGCGTCGACCATCGTGTGGGCCGACAGCACGAACCCATGGGCGGTGAGCACCATCGCCCGCGCCATCGCGACCGGGTCGCCGTCGCGGACCGAGCCGCTCGACTGGGCCTCGCGCAGCGCCTCGGTGAGCAGACCGAGGATGAGGTCCTGCGAGCGGCCCCGCCGGCTGAGCAGGTAGGGCAGCACGAGCTCGGGGTCGAGCTCGACGATGCGCACGAACAGCTCGTTCTCCCGCAGCGCGCGGATGGTCGCCACGACGTCGTCGACCAGCCGGGTCAGCGGGTCCGCGGCGGTGGAGGTCCCCACGGTCGTGGCCACGAGCCCGGTCCACTCACGGGTCATCAGGTCACCCAGCAGTGTGGGCATGTCGGCCCACGAGCGGTAGATCGTCATCCGGCTGACGCCGGCCCGACGGGCGACCTCGGTCAGCGTCGTGCGCCGCCAGCCCACGTCGAGGATGCAGGCCCGCGCCGCGTCGAGGTAGGCATCGCGGGGGCCTGTCGAAGATTCGTGGTTGTGACGAAGTGACGTCATGTGTCACACTGTAACACATGACGACGGACACCACCCCCGCTCCGCTGCCCGGTGGCCTGGGCGAGATGCACCCCCAGCGCTGGGGCGCCCCGAGCGCCGCGACCGACCTGCCCGAGGGCGCCCGCGGCCTGGTCGAGATGGCCTTCGGCCTGCACCCCACGCCCGCGGTCGACGAGCCCGCCGTGCCCGCCTCCGCCCTCGGCGAGGCCCCGCTGGCGGCCCTGCGCGCCGCGGTGGGCGAGGAGCACGTCCTCCTCGACGACGACGTACGCCGGCTGCGCACGCGCGGGAAGTCCACGCCCGACCTGCTGCGGGCCCGCAGCGGCGACCTGGCCGACGCCCCGGACGCCGTGGTCCGCCCCGGCAGTCACGACGACGTCGCCGCGGTGCTGGCCGTCGCCGTCGAGCACCACCTCGCGGTGGTCCCCTTCGGCGGTGGCACCTGCGTGACCGGCGGCCTGGCCGCGCGTCGCGACGGCTACGCGGGGCTCGTGTCCCTGGACCTGGTGCGGATGAAGCAGCTGCTCGCCGTCGACGAGGAGTCGATGACCGCCACCCTCGAGCCGGGCCTGCGCGGCCCCGAGGCCGAGGCGCTGCTCAATGAGCGCGGCCTGATGCTGGGCCACTTCCCCCAGTCCTTCCAGTTCGCCTCGATCGGTGGCTTCGCCGCGACCCGCTCCAGCGGGCAGTCCTCGGCCGGCTACGGCCGCTTCGACGCGATGGTCGTCGGCCTGCGCGTCGCCACACCGCGCGGCGAGTGGGTGCTCGGCTCCTCCCCGGCCAACGCCGCCGGCCCCGACCTGCGCCAGCTCGTGCTCGGCTCCGAGGGCGCCTTCGGCGTCATCACCGCCGTGACCGTCCGGGTCCGTCGCCTGCCCGAGGTCAAGGTCTACGAGGGCTGGCGCTGGGGCTCCTTCGCCGAGGGCCGCGACGCCATGCGCCACCTCGCGCAGAGCGGCCTGCTCCCCACGGTCCTGCGTCTCTCCGACGAGTCCGAGACCGCGATCAACCTCGCCCGTCCCGACGCCATCGGCGGCGAGAGCGAGTCCGAGGGCGCCTGCCTGATGATCGTGGGTCACGAGGGCACCGCCGCCCAGGTCGAGGCCCGTCGCGCGGCCGTCACCGAGGCGCTCACCGCGCTCGGCGGCCGCCCCCAGGGCGAGGGCCCGGGCGAGTCGTGGGCGCACGGGCGGTTCGACGCGCCGTACCTCCGCGACTCCCTGCTCGACGTCGGCGTGCTGGTCGAGACGCTGGAGACCGCGACGTTCTGGTCCAACGCCGAGGCGCTGTACGCCGGCGTGAAGCACGCCCTGGAGTCGCACCTGGACGGCGCGCTGGTGCTCTGCCACGTCAGCCACGTCTACGAGACCGGCTGCTCGCTGTACTTCACCGTGGCCAGCGCCCAGGGCGAGCAGCCGCTGGAGACCTGGCTGGCCGCGAAGTCTGCTGCCAACGACGCCATCGTCGCCGCCGGCGCCACCATCACCCACCACCACGCCGTCGGCACCGACCACAAGCCGTGGCTCTCCGCCGAGATCGGCGACCTGGGCGCCTCGGTGCTGCGGGCGGTCAAGGCCGACCTCGACCCGACCGGCGTCCTCAACCCGGGGGTGCTCGTCCCGTGAGGTCCTTCTCCTTCCTGGTCAACCCCGCCTCCGGCGGTGGCGCGGCGCCCGACGCCGTCGTCCCCGTCGCGCGGCTGCTGCGCGAGGCGGGCGCGACCGTCGACGTCACCTACTCACCCGGCCCGCGGGCCACCGACGACCTCGTGCGCGCCGCCGTCGCCCGCGGGGACGTCGTGGTCAGCGTCGGCGGCGACGGGATGCTCTCCCACCTCGCCGGCGCCGTCTCCGAGGCCGGCGGCGTGCTCGGCGTCCTGCCGGCCGGGCGCGGCAACGACTTCGCGCGGATGCTCGGCCTGCCCGGGGAGCCCGACGCGATCGCGCGGATCCTCCTCGAGGCGCCCGAGCGGCCGGTCGACCTGCTGCGCCTGACCGCCCCGGGCGAGGCGCCCCGGCTGGTCGCCGGGTCGGTCTACTCCGGCGTCGACGCCCGCGCCGCCGAGATCGTCGACGCGATGCGCTGGACGCCCAAGAAGCTGCAGTACCCCCTCGCCGCGGTGCGCGCGATCCTGACCTACTCCCCGGGCCGCTTCCGGGTGAGCGTGGACGGCAGCACGCAGGAGTACGCCGCCGCCACGGTCGTGGTCGCCAACTCCGGCTACTACGGCAAGGGCATGCACATCGCACCCGACGCCGCGGTCGACGACGGCCTGCTCGACGTGGTGGTCGTCGAGGCGGCATCCCGCTCGGCCCTCGTGCGCAGCTTCCCGAAGATCTACGACGGCTCGCACGTGGGGCTCGACGAGGTGCACGTGCTGCGGGGCACCCGCGTCGAGGTCGCGGCCGACGGCGTACGCCCGATCGCGGTGGGTGGCGACGGCGAGCCGCTGGGCACCCTGCCGGGCCTGGCCGCCGACCCGTCGGTCGTCGAGCTGGTGCCGGGAGCGCTGCGCGTCCTGTTCTGACCGTGGTGACGGGGCGCTGCCACCGACGCGGTGGACGAAACAAGCCGGCAACACAGTGGTCGAGACCCCTCGGCCACACGAGGGTGACCCGGACGGCAAAGCCACGTTGAGGGGTTCGGTCCCACATCCGGGACCGGCCCCTGACAAGAGAGCTCCCATGACCCGCCGTCCCACCCAGCGGCTGGTGATGAGCACCGCAGTCGCCGCCACCGCGGCCTGCACCGCGCTCGTCACGCTGCCCGCCTACGCCCTGATCAGCCAGACCGGATCCAGCGTGACCAGCGCCGCCTCGTCGGTGGAGCCGGTCGTCGACCCCGGTCCCGTCCTGCGGCCCGAGCTGACCCGGCACCTGCGTCGCGTGGACGGCCTGGAGCCCGTCCGCGTGATGGTCCAGGCCGACGGCGACACGGCCGCCGCGCGGAGCGCCGTGCGTGGTGCCGGGATGAGCGTGCAGACCGTGCTCGACAGGGTCGGCATCGTCGTCGCCGTCGGTACGCCGACGCAGGTCCGCCTCCTCGAGAGTGCCGGCGCGTCCCGCGTCGACTGGGCCGACCGGGAGCTGGAGACCTTCTCCAACACCTCGCACCAGGCGACCCGTGGCTACGACGTGCACGAGGGCGCCATCGACCTCGACGGCGACGGTGTCGGCGACGAGCTGCAGGGCGCGGGCGTCTCGGTCGCGATCGTCGACTCCGGCGTCGACGGCACCCACCCGATGTTCGACGACGGCGAGGGTGGCTCCCGCGTGCGGCGCAACATCAAGATGGTCTGCCACGACATCCTCGAGGGCTTCGCGACCGGCAGTGAGTGCGGCGTGGACAACACCCTCGTCGGCGACACCGACACCACTGCCATCGGCGGGCACGGCACCCACGTCGCCGGCATCGCGGCCGGTGGCATCGTCACCGACTCCGCGGGTCGTGAGCTGCGCGGTGCGGCCCCGGAGGCCGACGTGGTCGGCATCAGCACCGGCGCGGTCATCACCATCCTCTCCGGCACCCTCGGGATGTACTGGGTGCTGGAGAACCACGAGGACCCCTGCGCTACGCAGACCCTCCCCGGCCTGCCGGTGACCTGCGCGCCCGTCGTGGCCGTCAACAACTCCTGGGGCTCCGCGGGCGGCGCGTTCAGCGCCGGCTCGCCCGACGCCGTCGTCCAGCGCGCTCTGGTCGACGAGGGCATCACCGTGGTCTGGGCCGCCGGCAACGACGGTGGCGATGGCTCGTCCAACGAGGTCAACCCGCCCAGCCAGGACCCCACGCCGGGTGTCCTCTCGGTCGCGAACTACGACGACGCGGGCGCCGGCAGCCGTGACAACGACCTGGACTCCTCGTCCTCGCGGGGCCTGGAGGCCAGCGTGACGACCTACCCGGACCTCTCGGCGCCGGGCGCCGACATCACCTCGGCCTGCCGCCCCTACCTGCCCATCTGCGCCACCGGCCTGGACCTCGCCGACCCGGACTACAACACCATCTCCGGCACCTCGATGGCCGCACCGCACGTCGCCGGCTACGTCGCCGTGCTGCAGAGCCTGGCCATGGAGAGGACCGGCGCGTTCATCACGCCCGCCGAGATGGAGAACCTGCTGGTCGACACCGTCCACCAGTACGGCGCCTCCCGCCCCTACGTCGCCGACACCCGCAACACCGCCGCGAAGACGACGACGTCCTTCGACGCCGGTCACGGTCTGGTCGACGTCGCCGCGGCCGCCTCGCTGCTCAGCGGCTCGCCCGCGAGCGTCACCGACCCGCTCTCCTGTCCCGTGGACGCCCGGTTCACCGACGCCGCTGGTGACGCCAGCGGCGGCTTCGGGCAGCCGACGGCCGAGCCGCTCAACGTCGCCGAGCTCGACATCCTCGAGGGCTGGGTGACCAGCAGCCCCGCCGGTGACGCCTTCACGTTCCACGTCCAGGTGGAGTCACTGCCGGAGACCCCGGGCGGTCTCTCCGGCGAGGGCGAGTACTTCGACCTGAACTTCTCCCTCGGCGGCGCCGGCTACTACGTCACCGCCAGCCGCACCCTCTCCGGTGAGACGTTCGTGCTCGGCGACTTCGGGGGCACGACCGGTGGTCGGCAGACCCTCGCCTCGGGGCTGGAGGGGACCTTCGACACCGGGACCGGCATCGTCTCGGCCACGGTGAAGGCCACCGACGTCGCTTCCGTGCCGGCACTCGCCGGCGCGATCAGGACCGGTGCCTCGGTCAGCGGCCTGGAGTTCGTCTCCCGCCGTGAGCTGGTGCTCCTGGTCCCCGACGCCGACACCGCCAGCGGCCCGTGCGCCTACACGATCGGCGCCGAGCACCAGGGCGGCGGCACCGGTACGCCGACGCCGACCCCGACCGACGGCGCGACGCCCACCGGCACGGCCACCCCCACCGGCACCCCCACGCCGACCGGCACGGTCTCGCCCATCCCGACGGTGACCGAGACCGTCACCGAGACGGCCACCGCGACCGCCACGGCGACTGCGACTGCGACCGCGACCGCGACCGTGACCGAGACGGCGACAGCCACGGCGACGGCCACCGAGACCGCCACCGCCACGGAGACCGCGGTCGTGGTCTCCACCGCGACGGCCACGGCGACCGAGACCGTCACCCAGACGGCCACCGAGACCGCCACGGCGACCGCCACCGTGACCGAGACGGAGACGGCCACGGCCACGACGACCGCCACGGCCACCGAGACCGTCACCGAGACCGCCGAGCCCGACGGCGCTCCCCGCATCGAGGAGGTCTCGGTCACCTCGCGTGGCAAGGCCCGGGCCAAGAAGCGCCTGGTGTTCTCCGCGGTGGCCAGCCACCCGGCCGGCGCCGACCTGACCTACACCTGGTCCTTCAGCGACGGGAAGGTCCGCGAGGGCGCCGACGTGGTGCACCGCTTCAAGTCCAAGGGCGAGTACCGCGTGGTGCTGACCGTCACCGACGGTGAGCAGACCTCGCGGGTCCGCCTGCTGGTCGAGGTCAACAAGGCCGCCAAGAAGGCCAAGACGTCGACGGGCAAGAAGGGCAAGCGCTCGGGCAGCCGGCGCTGAGACCCGCACCAGGCTCCCGGGCGTGATCACCCCGGGACGGGGGAGGACGGTCGCGACGGGCCTGGGCCCGGGGGGTCCCCGGCCCGTCGTGCGCCCAGCTCCCCGCGGGGGGGACGGCAGCAGCCCGACCACCAGCTCGGAGTCGACGGGCGGGGGGGCCACC
>JAYYWX010000145.1:0-6562 GCA_036341255.1 Actinomycetota bacterium
GGTCGTCGAGCTCCTCAGCCACGCGCGTGACGTCATGCTCGACGCCCTGGCACAGGGCGGCACCTCCTTCGACGCGCTCTACGTCAACGTCAACGGGGAGTCGGGCTACTTCGACCGCTCGTTGCACGCCTACGGCCGCGACGGGGAGCCCTGCGACCGGTGCGGGCGGGCAGTGCGGCGCGTGGCGTTCATGAACCGCTCGTCGTACTTCTGCCCGGGCTGCCAGCCGGTGCCCCGGGCCACCCGGCGACCCCCTCGTTGAGACGGTCGCGACCGAGCACTAGCACACCGGTCCAGCGGCGTGCTGCGCGGGTTTGACCGGACGCCTGTCCAGTGCGATTCTGATAGACGGCCCGGATCACGGGTCGTCCCCTCCTACCTCCTCCGGAAGGTCCTCCTCATGGCCAAGGCGCTGATCGGCTACCTGAACAGCGACCTGCGGGATACCCGTCTCGCCGCGGACAACGCGCGACTGCGCAACCGCGTCAGCGAGCTCGAGGCCCTCGTGACGAAGCTCTCCGCCGAGAACGACCGGCTCGTGGCCGCCCAGGCCGCCGACCTGATCGCCCCGCTGGAGCCCCGCCAGGAGATGCAGCCCGCCTGAACGCCGCGCCCCTCGGGGCGTGACCGCGTCGCCACGCACTCGTTGAGGGGTGCGTGAGAATCCCGCGCACCCTCTCCGCTGACCGCCGCCCCTCGGCCATCCGCCGGGCCCTCGCGGCCCTGGCCGCCGCGGCGCTGCTCGCGCCCGCCGCCGCGGTGGCGCTGGCGGCCCCCGCTGCGGCCCAGGACGGCAAGGACCGCATCGCGCGCCTGGCCGGCGCGGGATCGGCATCGGCCGGGCTGGTCATGTCCGACAACATCGAGCAGGTGGGGGAGAACCCCTCGCAGCTGGCGATCTCCGGGTGCTTCATGCACACGGCGCCGGTCTTCGTGACCTCCGGCATCGACTCGGTGCGGGTCTATGACGTGAGCGACCCGCTCAGCCCCACGCTGACCGGGGTCCTGCCGCAGGCGCTCTTCGAGAACGAGGCGATGACCTGTGGGGAGCGTCGTACCCGTGACGGCGTACGTCGCTTCGTGCTCATCGGTGTCGACCTGGTCGCCGCGGCCCCCACCGACCCCCAGCACGTCAACGTCGGGGGCGGCGAGCTGATCGTCGTCGACGTCACCGACCCGACCGACCCCACCATCACCGCCCGCGCGGAGGGGTTGACCAGCACCCACACCGTCGCCTGCGTGGACGGGGTGCAGTGCCGCTACGCCTACTCCGCCGGCGGGCGTGGCTCCTTCTCGGTCTTCGACCTGCGTGACCTCGACGCGCCGAAGGAGGTCGACGGGGACCGACGCACCGACGGGCTGCAGTCCTTCGCCTCGCCGACCGGCGGCCACAAGTGGAACTTCGACGCCGCCGGCGTCGGTACCCACACCGGCTACGAGGGCGCGTCGATGTGGTCGACGAAGAAGCCCGGTCGTCCGCGCCTACTGGCCACCACCGGCGCGGCCGGCGCCGGCGACGACCCGGCCTTCGAGGGATGGAACGACTTCATCCTGCACAACTCCTTCCGGCCCCACGCCCAGCGCTTCAAGCCGAATCGCAAGCCCTCGCTCAAGCGCGGCAACGTCCTGCTCGTGACCGAGGAGGACTACGAGCAGACCGACTGCAGCCTGGCCGGCTCCTTCCAGACCTGGTGGGTCAGGCGCCTCGACGGCGAGCCGGGCAGCATCGTGCCGCTGGACAAGGTCGAGCTCTCCGACCTCGGGACCTACCCGCTGCCCGTCGGGGCGTTCTGCTCCAGCCACTGGTTCGACTACCGCCCCGGCGGCCTGGTCGCCGTGGGCTTCTACGGCGGCGGCACCCAGATCCTCGACGTGAGCGACCCGCGCGAGATCACCTCCCACGCCAGCGCGGTATGGGGTGCCTCGGAGGTCTGGGACGCCATGTGGGTCCCGGTCTACAAGGACGGCAAGCAGACCCAGCGCCGCACCAACATCGTCTACGCCATCGACCTGTTGCGCGGTCTCGACGTGTACGCCGTCGACGTGACCGGCCACGGCGCGGGCTCGTCGGTGCAGCTGGCGTCCTCGGTCGCCGTCCCGCAGCGGCTGGGTGGCAGCGCCACGCCGCTGGCGCTGGTCGGTGCGGCCGTGGCGATGGTGCTCGGCGTCGGTCGCCTGCGTCGCCGTCTCGTCCCCGCCTGAGCGACTCCGCGAGCCCCGCCGAACCGGCGTATCAATGCGCCGGCTCGGCGCGAGGGTGGGTCGGTCCGGGCCCCTCGGCGACCTCGGCGGCCGGGAAACTCGGAGGCGCCTCGCGGTCGGGAGCACTAGCCTCCCGACCTCGTGAGGACCTCCCCGGGCACCGTGCGCCGAACCGCCCGTCGGGTCGGCGAGGTCGTCGCCCCGGCACGGCTGGGGGCCGACTTCCGCTGGCTGCTGTCCTCGGTCTGGGTCGGCAACCTCGGCGACGGGCTGGCCATCGCCGCGGGCCCGCTGCTGGTGGCCCAGCAGACCGACTCGCCGTTCCTCATCTCGCTGGCGGCGACCCTGCAGTGGCTGCCCAAGCTGCTCTTCGCCCTGCCCGCGGGCGTGGTCACCGACCGGCTCGACCGGCGGCTGCTGGTCATCGGCGTGGACGTGGTCCGGGTCGCCGTCCTCGGACTGCTGGTCGCGAGCCTCGTCACGGGCACCGTGTCGATCGGCGTGGTCCTGATGGCGCTGTTCCTGCTCGGCACGGCCGAGACCTTCGCCGACAACGCCTCCGGCACGCTGCTCCCGATGCTGGTCCACCGCGATGACCTGGCGGTCGGCAACGCGCGCATCCAGACCGGCTTCATCACCGTCAACCAGCTGGCCGGTCCGCCCCTGGGAGCCGCGCTGTTCGCGGCGGGGACCACGCTGCCCTTCGTCGCGCAGGGCGTGCTGCTCCTCGCCGCGGTCGCCACGATCGCGCGGGTCCGGCTGCCCGCCCACGGTCGCGACGAGGCGGCCGGCACCCGGGTCCTCCACGAGGTGGTCGAGGGCTTCCGGTGGGTCGCCCACCACGCCGCGGTCCGCACCCTGGTGCTGACCCTGATGATCTTCAACCTCACCTTCGGTGCCGCCTGGTCGGTGCTCGTCCTCTACGCCACCGAGCGGCTGGGCCTGCACGCAGTCGGCTTCGGGCTGATCACCACCGTGGGAGCCGTGGGCGGGCTCCTCGGCACGGCGGCGTACGGCTGGATCACCCGGCGGGTGAGCCTCGGCGACCTGATGCGCATCGGCCTGGTCGTGGAGACGCTCACGCACCTGGGGCTGGCGCTGACCACCGAACCGGTGGTGGCCCTGGCGATCTTCTTCGTCTTCGGGGCGCACGCCTTCATCTGGGGCACCACCTCGATCACGGTGCAGCAGCGAGCCGTGCCCACGCGCCTGCAGGGCCGGGTCTCCAGCGTCAACCTCGTCGGGTGCTTCGGCGGTCTGGTCCTCGGCGGCCTGCTCGGGGGCGCCCTGGCGCAGGCGTACGGCGTCACGGCTCCGTTCTGGTTCGCCTTCGGCGGGTCCGCGGTCTTCCTGGTGCTGCTGTGGGGCCAGCTCTCCCACATCGCCCACGCCGACGAGCAGCCCCGGGACGAGGAGCCCGCGGGAGTAGGGTGAGCGCGCCGAGCGGCTCCTGAGGGCCGCGGCCCGCCCAGTTACCCGCCCAGCCAGTCGCCCAGCCAGTCCACGGGGAAGGTCCCGCGTTGTACCTGAAGAGCCTGACCCTCAAGGGGTTCAAGTCCTTCGCGTCCTCCACGACGCTGCAGCTCGAGCCGGGCATCACGTGCATCGTCGGGCCCAACGGCTCGGGCAAGTCCAACGTCGTCGACGCCCTGGCGTGGGTGATGGGCGAGGCCAGCGCCAAGAGCCTGCGCGGCGGCAAGATGGACGACGTCATCTTCGCCGGCACCTCCGGGCGCCCGCCCCTGGGCCGGGCCGAGGTCCTGCTCACCATCGACAACACCGACGGTGCGCTGCCCATCGAGTACGCCGAGGTGACGATCAGTCGCACGATGTTCCGCTCCGGCGGCTCGGAGTACGCCATCAACGGCAACCCGTGCCGGCTGCTGGACGTGCAAGAGCTGCTCTCGGACTCCGGCATCGGCCGGGAGATGCACGTCATCGTGGGGCAGGGCCAGCTCGACACGATCCTCCACGCCACGCCGGAGGACCGCCGCGGCTTCATCGAGGAGGCCGCGGGCGTCCTCAAGCACCGCAAGCGCAAGGAGAAGGCGCTGCGCAAGCTCGACGCGTGCGAGGGCAACCTCACGCGTCTGAACGACCTGCTCACCGAGATCCGTCGCCAGCTCAAGCCGCTGGGCCGCCAGGCCGAGGTCGCGCGCCGCGCCGCGACCGTCCAGGCCGACGTGCGCGATGCCCGGGCCCGTCTGCTGGCCGACGACCTGGTCACCGCCCGCACCGCGCTGGAGCAGGAGATGGCCGACGAGTCGGTCCTCCTCGCCCGCCGGGAGGAGGTCGACGCGGCCATCGCCGCGGCCCGGGAGAGCGAGGCCGCCCTGGAGGCGGCGCTGCGCGAGGACCTGCCGGCCCTGTCGGCTGCCCAGGACACCTGGTACTCCCTCTCCGGGCTGCGCGAGCGCCTGCGCGGCACCCAGTCGCTGGCCGCCGAGCGCATCCGCAACGCCGCCGGCAGCAACGTCGTGGAGACCGCCAGTGGCCGCGACCCCGAGGCGCTGGAGGCCGAGGCCGACCGGGTCGCCGAGCAGGAGCAGCAGATCGCCGCCGAGGTCGACGCCCACCGCGCCGCCCTCGACGCCGCCGTCACTGCCCGCAAGGCCGCCGAGGACGCGGCGGCCGAGGAGGAGCGCCGCATCTCCGGTCTCCAGCGGGCAGCGGCCGACCGACGCGAGGGCCTGGCCCGCCTGCACGGACAGGTCAACGCGCTGAAGTCGCGAGCGGCCGGCGCCGACGAGGAGGTCGAGCGGCTGCGGCAGGCACGGGAGGACGCCCTCGCACGCGCGGAGAAGGCGCAGCTGGCCTTCACCACCCTGGAGACGAAGGTCGCCGGCCTCGACGCCGGCGAGGAGGGTCTCGACGCCGAGCACGAGCAGGCCGCCGCCGCCCTCGACGAGATCGAGGAGCGACTGGCCGAGGTCCGCGACCGGGCCCAGCAGGCCGACCGCGACCGGCACAGCCTCACCGCCCGCAAGGACGCCCTGGAGCTGGGCCTGACCCGCAAGGACGGTGCCGGTGCCCTGCTCGCGGCGGCCGACGAGGTCGACGGGATCCTCGGGTCGCTGGTCGCCCTGCTCGCCGTGCAGCACGGGCACGAGGCCGCCGTGGCCGCCGCCCTCGGGGCAGCCGCCGACGCCGTCGCCGTGCGCGACGTCGCCGCCGCGCTGGCGGCCATCGGCCACCTGCAGGGCAACGACCTGGGACGGGCCAGCCTGCTGCTGGCCGACGGCCCGACGCCGCCGGCCGCGGGGGAGTGGCCGGCCCTGCCCGACGGCGCCACCTGGGCCATCGACGTGGTCGAGTGCCCCAGCGAGCTGCGCGCGGGACTGGCGACGCTGCTGGACCACGTCGCGCTCGTCGCGGACCTCCCGGCCGCCCGGTCCCTCGTCGAGGCCGAACCCTCGCTCACCGCCGTCACCGCGACCGGCGACGTGCTCGGCGCGCGGTACGCCGCCGGCGGCTCCGGCCAGCAGCAGAGCCTGCTGGAGATCCAGGCGGCCGTCGAGGAGGCCGAGGCGGCCCTCGCCGAGGCGGTCGCCGCCGGGGAGCGTGCCGCCTTCGAGACCAGCCGGCTGGAGGCCGAGCGGCACGAGGCGACTAAGCGCGTGGACGTGGCGCTGGCGCGCCTGCACGAGTCCGACGCCACCCTCGCCGCCGTCGCCGAGGAGCTCGGGCAGCACGGTTCCCAGGCCCGGGCCGCGCGGGGCGAGGCCGAGCGGCTCGAGCAGGCGATCGCCAAGGCCGAGGAGGCACGGGTCCAAGCGGTCGCCGGGCTCGCGGAGCTCGAGGAGCGACTGGCCGCGGCCGAGGGGACCCCCGAGGAGGAGCCCGACACCGGCGTACGCGAGGAGCTCGCGGAGCGCGCGCGCGACGCCCGGCAGGCCGAGATGGACGCCAGGTTGGCGCTGCGCACCTCCGAGGAGCGGGCCCGTGCCCTGCACGGCCGTGCCGACGGCCTGCGCCGCAGCGCCGCCAAGGAGCGCGAGCAGCGCGCCCAGGCGGCCGCCCGTCGCGAGCGTGTCCTGCGTGAGGGCCGTGCCGCCGAGGCCGTCTCCGCCGCCGTCGGCTTCGTGCTCCACCGGCTCGAGACCTCCATCCAGCAAGCCGCCGACGCCCGCGCCGAGGTCGAGGAGGCCCGTCGCGGCCGCGAGGAGCAGCTGCGTGCCGTGCGCGGCCAGCTGCGCGAGCTGACCAAGGAGCACGAGGAGCTCGTCTCCTCCGTGCACCGCGACGAGGTCGCCCGCACCCAGCAGCGGATGCGCATCGAGCAGCTGGAGAACCGCACGCTCGAGGAGCTCGGTCTCGAGCCGGACGCGCTGGTCGCCGACTACGGCCCCGACCAGCTGGT
>JAYYWX010000146.1:0-9154 GCA_036341255.1 Actinomycetota bacterium
CCGGGTACGACGACGACCACCCGGTCCTCACCCGACTCCGGCGCGACGACCGCTGCTCCCGCGGTCGGACCGAGGCCGCGCCGGGTGCGCGACACCGACCCCAGGCGCAGCTCGGCCTCGCCGTGCTCGAGCGGCCGCCACCCGGCGGCCAGCAGGCCGGCCTCGCTGACCGACCCCGCCTCGACCTGCGCGAGCGGGTCACGGTCGCGGGCGGCGTACCACTCGACGACGTGGGCGGCTGCTTCCTCCACGGGGACACCGGGGTCGCCGATCGCCAGGGCCGAGTTGGCGCGCTTGTAGAGGCGCCCCACCGGGGCGGGGTCGGTGCGCAGCACCCACTCGCCGAGCGGCTCGGTGAGGGTGCCGGGGAACATCCGCAGCCCGCGCACCTCCGCCTCCCGGGTCGGCACCCGCTGGCGCACCGAGGGACGCGGCGGCACCGGCTTGCCCGACACGATGTCGGCCAGGGCGATCCGCACCGGCTCGCCGGACTCCGGGGCCACGACGCAGACGCCGTCGGCCCAGGACAGGCAGGTGCCGAGCAGATCGGTGAACGCAGCCCCGCCGGTGGGGCCGGTCTCGCCGCGCAGCAGCCGCCGCACCACGACCCGCTCACCCACGACGTGGGGGCCCAGGCCGGCGGCCTGGGGGGCCAGGCTCGTCGGTGGCCGGGACGACATGCGGGGCTCCAAAGGGTGGGCTTCCTCCATGTCGGGCACGCCGGGATACTAGGCTGCCAACGGTGTTGACCGGCCGGCGGACGGCCGCGTGATCGACCAGGCCAAGCCCAGCCCTCCAGGAGGATTCCGGTGACCTACGTCATCTCCCAGCCGTGCGTGGACGTCAAGGACCGCGCGTGCGTGGACGAGTGCCCCGTCGACTGCATCTACGAGGGCAAGCGGATGCTCTACATCCACCCCGACGAGTGCGTGGACTGTGGCGCCTGCGAGCCGGTCTGCCCGGTCGAGGCGATCTTCTACGAGGACGACGTCCCGGAGGAGAACAAGGAGTACTACGACGCCAACGTGCACTTCTTCGACGACCTCGGCTCGCCCGGTGGCGCCGCGAAGATGGGCGAGATCGACCACGACCACCCGATGGTCGCCGCGCTGCCCCCGCAGAACCAGGACCACTGAGCGACCCGTTGGTCCTCCGTACGCCGGGCCGGCGCGTCTCCGCGCGCCTGCCCGACTTCCCCTGGGACAGCCTCGCCGAGCACAAGGCGAAGGCCTCCGCCCACCCCGACGGTCTCGTCGACCTCTCGGTCGGCACCCCCGTCGACCCGACCCCCGAGGTGGCCCGGGCGGCGCTGCGTGAGCACGCCGACTCGCCCGGCTACCCCGTCACGATCGGGATCGAGCGTGTCCGTCAGGCATGCCTGGACTGGCTGGAGCGCCGCCACGGCGTGAGCGGCCTGGGGCTCGACCAGGTCATCCCCTCGATCGGCTCCAAGGAGCTCGTCGCGACCCTGGCCCAGCACCTCGGCGTCGGCCCCGGGGACACGGTCGTGTTCCCCGAGCTGTCCTACCCGACGTACGAGGTCGGTGCCGTGCTCGCGGGAGCCACCCCCGTCGCCACCGACTCGCTGGTGTCGCTCGGGCCCGAGGCCCCGGCGCTGCTGTGGCTCAACAGCCCCTCCAACCCGACCGGCCGGGTGCTGCCGCCCGACCACCTGCGCAAGGTCGTCGACTGGTGCCGTGAGCGCGGCACGATCCTGGTCTCCGACGAGTGCTACCTCGAGTGCGCGTGGGAGACCGACCCGGTCTCGGTGCTCCACCCCTCCATCAACGGCGGGTCGCTCGAGGGCATCCTCGCGCTGCACTCGCTGTCCAAGCGCTCCAACCTCGCGGGCTACCGCTGCGCCTTCGTCGCCGGCGACGCCGACCTGGTCGGCGAGCTGCTCGCCGTCCGCAAGAACCTCGGCCTGATCATGCCCGGCCCCATGCAGCACGCCATGGCCGCCGCCCTCGACGACGACGCGCACGCCGACGACCAGCACGCGCGCTACGCCGCTCGCCGGGCGCTGCTGCGCTCGGCGCTGGAGACGGCCGGCTTCCGCGTCGACCACTCCGAGGCCTCGCTCTACCTCTGGAGCAGCCGCGACGAGGACTGCTGGGAGACCGTCTCCTGGCTCGCCGACCGCGGCATCCTCGTCGCCCCCGGCTCGTTCTACGGCGCCGCCGGATCGCGGCACGTCCGGGTCGCCTTCACCGCCACCGACGAGCGGATCGCCGCCGCCGTCGAGCGGCTGGCGGTCTGAGGCTTCTGCGGGATAGTCCGCACGAGTTATCACCCGGAGCTCGCGCGGAGGGTGAGAACTCGTGCGGACTATCCCGGTCGGCCTCAGCTGAACACGTCGACGTGCACGTGGTCGCGGTGGGCCAGGATGTCGGGGTCCCCGGGCCGGTCGGGGGCGTCGTATTTCCGCCAGCCCTCGTCGCTGCGGCGGGCGGTCCAGATCTTGGCGTCGAAGATGATCGTCTGGATGTCGAGGCGCTCGGCCTGCGCGACGAGGTACGACGCCACGGCCCAGCCCCGGGTCCTGCTCGCGTCGTTGATCGGGCGGAAGAAGATGTCGACCGCGCGACCGTCGTAGTGCGTCGACCCGGGGATGTGCCCGTCGCGCACGCCGCCGGGCGCGAACCCGCCCAGTGACAGCGGTCCGAACACCGCGACGGCCTCCGCGCGCACGTCCTCCGCTCGCGGGGTGAGGCCGTTGCCGCCCAGCTCCGCGGACCCGGCCTCGGCGGACCCGGGCACCTCGCAGTGGAAGGCGCCGCGGGAGTTGCCGGTCAGTGCGCTGGCCAGCGCCCGGGCGTCGTCCTCGTGGTCGGCGTAGGCGTCCGGGAAGGCCGAGCGCTGCACCGCCTGCGCGGCCTCGGTGATCGGGAGGTCGCGGTAACCGCTGACCTCGACCAACGCGTCGTAGAACGCGTTGGTCGAGTGGACCGGGTCGCTCACCTCGCGCTTGGTGCCCCACCCCTGCGACGGCCGCTGCTGGAACAGGCCCAGCGAGTCGCGGTCTCCGGTGGTCAGGTTGCGCAGCCCGGACTCCTGGTAGGCCGTGGCGAGCGCGATCGACACCGCCCGCGCCGGCAGCCCGCGTCGTACGCCGATGGCCGCGATCAGTGCGGCGTTCTCGGCCTGCTCGGGGGTGAGCTCGACGGTCAGGTCCCCGACCGTCGCCTCGCACCGGTCGGGGAGGAACCCGGGGCCGATCTCGCGGACGACGTACCACCCGCCCACGGCCGTGGCGACCACGAGCCCGAGGGCCAGCAGCGCGCCGACGGCCTTGCTCGCGGGGTTCACGCCCCCATGGTCCGGGACCGGTCCAAGTCAGTTCTTGTGCAGGTCGGCGTTGAGCGCGATGCCCTCGCCCTTCCACGGCACCGCCTCGACGGCGCCGGAGACCGAGTTGCGGCGGAAGAGCACGTTGCTGGCGCCGGAGAGCTCGGCGGCCTTGATGACCGCGCCGTCCTCGACCCCGCCCACGCCGCGGACGGTGACCTTGGTGCCGGCCGTGACGTAGCAACCCGCCTCGACGACGCAGTCGTCGCCGAGGGAGATGCCGAGGCCGGCGTTGGCGCCGAGCAGGCAGCGCTCGCCGATGGAGATGACCTGCTTGCCGCCGCCCGAGAGGGTGCCCATGATCGAGGCGCCGCCACCCACGTCGGAGCCGTCGCCCACGACGACGCCGGCCGAGATCCGCCCCTCGACCATCGAGGCGCCCAGCGTGCCGGCGTTGAAGTTCACGAAGCCCTCGTGCATGACGGTGGTGCCCTCGGCGAGGTGGGCGCCCAGGCGCACGCGATCGGCGTCGGCGATGCGGACGCCGGTGGGGACGACGTAGTCGGTCATCCGGGGGAACTTGTCGATGCCGTAGACCGCCACGTGCTGGCCGTGCATCCGCATCCGGGCACGCGTGTCCTCGAAGCCCTCGACGGCGCAGGGGCCCGAGCTGGTCCACACGACGTTGGTGAGCAGCCCGAACACGCCCTCCATCGACTGCCCGTGCGGGGCGACCAGGCGGTGGGAGAGCAGGTGGAGACGCAGCCACACCTCGGCGGTGGTGGTCGGTGCCGCGGCGAGGTCGGCGATCTCGACGGTGACCACCTCGCGGCGGATGCGCCGGGCGTGGTCGCTGCCGGTCGCCTCGACCAGCTCGCGCGGGGCCTCGTCGTCGGCGGGGCGCTCCCCGAGGTGCGGGTGGGGGAACCAGACGTCCAGGACGCTGCCCTCGGTGGCGGAGTCGGTCGAGACGGTGGCCAGTCCGTGGGCCCAGGCAGAGGTCGCAGTACTCACGCCCTCCACCCTAGAACGGGCCGGTCACTGCCCGACCCGCCCGTCCAGGCACTCGCGCAGCAGGTCCACGTGACCCAGGTGGCGGGCGTACTCCTCCACCAGGTGCACCAGCACGTCGCGCACCTCGATCCGCTCGCCGTGCACCTCGACCAGGGCGTCCATCGCCATGCCCGCGGCCACCGACCGGGCGTGCGCGACCTCATCGCGCCAGCGGGCCCAGGCATCGTCGACGTAGGCCGCCTCGACGCCCTCGGGGAGCGCGAACCCCGCGTCCTCGGACTGGAAGAGCCGCTCCAGCCCGGTCTCGCCCTCCAGCACCCGCCGCGCCCAGTGGTGCTCGACGCGGGTCAGGTGGCGCACCATCCCGAGCAGCGACATCCGCGACGGCGGGACCGATGCAGTCGCCAGCTGTGCGGGGGAGAGGCCGCCGCACTTGAGCTCCAGCGTGGCGCGGTAGTGCTCGAGGTAGCCGAGCACCGTCTCCTTCTCGCCCCGGGTCGGACCGGCCTGCATCCGCGGGTCCTCGTCGTGGGGCAGCCACATGTCACTCATAGGTGCAGGAAACGCCATCGCGTCGACCCAGGACAACTGGTTAGCCTCCGCGCATGTCCTCGGGAGAGCTCCTCGTCGTGATCGGCCCGCCGGCGGTCGGGAAGATGACCGTGGGGCGCGCGATCGCGGCCTCCTCGGACTTCCGGCTCTTCCACAACCACCACGTCATCGAGCCGCTCGCCGAGGTCTTCGGCTTCGGGCACCCGGGGTTCGAGCGGCTCAAGGAGGCGTGGCGGCGCGAGGTCGTCGAGGAGGCCGCCGCGTCGGGGATGCGGCTGGTGGCCACGTTCGTGTGGGGTGTCGACCTGCCCGAGGACGCCGACTACGTGCGGCGCTTCGTCGCGCCGTACGCCGACCGCGGGCTGCGGGTCTCCTTCGTCGAGCTGTACGCGGGGCTGGAGACGCGGCTGGTGCGCAACACCGGCGCCGACCGGGTCGCGGCCAAGCCCTCCAAGAGCGACCTCGAGTGGTCGCAGCGCCACGTCGTGGAGATGGACGCCGAGCGGATGAACACCGACCCCGACCGGCCCAGTCCCGCCGACGCGGTCATCGCCGAGCACCGGCACCTGCGCCTCGACAACACCGACCTCTCCCCGGAGCAGGTGGCCGCGCGGGTGCTCGCGTGGCTCGAGGGCTGAGCGGAACCCATTTCCGCTTCGAGCCGGCCGCGCCGTACCATCCGACGTACAGGCGTCTGAGCCGTCATCAGCGGCGAGCCTCCGGAAGAACGGTCTCGACCAGCTCGACCACCGAGCGACGCGGGACTCAGTAGAACCGGACGGGTGGGCCCGTCACAGCCGCAACGAAGAGGTGGTCTCGACAAGCTCGACCAGCGGGTCGGGACCGCAAGCAGGGTGGTACCGCGGTCCGTGAGGGTCGTCCCTGGGTGAGGAAGTCCCCAGCAGACGAGCCAGGAGCCAGCGATGACCTACCCGAAGGTCTCCCACACCGACGCCACGTCGGTCCCCAGCAGCCCGCGCTTCCCCGAGATCGAGGAGCGGGTGCTGGCCTACTGGGCCGCCGACGGCACCTTCCAGGCCTCCATCGACGCCCGCGACCCGGGCGAGCGCGGCGAGAACGAGTTCGTCTTCTACGACGGTCCGCCGTTCGCCAACGGCCTGCCGCACTACGGCCACCTGCTGACCGGCTACGTCAAGGACCTCGTCCCGCGCTACCAGACGATGCGCGGCAAGCGCGTCGAGCGCCGCTTCGGCTGGGACACCCACGGCCTGCCCGCCGAGCTCGAGGCGATGCGTCTCAACGGCATCAAGACGACCGACGAGATCGTCGAGCTGGGGATCGAGAAGTTCAACGACGCCTGCCGCGAGTCGGTCATGAAGTACACCGGCGAGTGGCGCGACTACGTCACCCGGCAGGCCCGCTGGGTCGACTTCGACCACGACTACAAGACGATGAACCCCGACTACATGGAGTCGGTCATCTGGGCGTTCAAGTCGCTGTGGGACAAGGGCCTGGTCTACGAGGGCTTCCGCGTGCTGCCCTACTGCTGGAACGACGAGACGCCGCTGTCCAACCACGAGCTGCGGATGGACGACGACGTCTACAAGCAGGTGCAGGACCCCGCGGTCACGGTGGGCCTGCGCATGCACGCCACCGGCGAGGACGAGGTGCTCGACGGCGCCCACCTGCTCGTCTGGACGACCACCCCGTGGACCCTGCCCAGCCACCTGGCCGTGATGGTCGGCTCCGAGATCGACTACGTCGTCGTCGAGGGCCCCGTCCCGGGGACCGACCAGCGGGCCAAGTACGTCGTCGCGGAGGCCCGGCTGGCGGCGTACAAGCGCGAGCTCTTCCCCGACGCCGACGAGCCGGCCGTCCTCGGGCGCTACACCGGCGCCCAGCTGGTCGGGCGCACCTACGACCCGCCCTTCTCCTACTACGCCGACCACACGGGCGAGGAGTTCGGTCGCGCGTTCCGCGTCGTCGCCGCCGACGACGCCGTCACCACCACCGACGGTGTCGGCCTCGTGCACACCGCGGGCGCCTTCGGTGAGGTCGACAAGGAGGTCACCGACCGCGAAGGGATCGAGGCGGTCATGCCGGTCGGCAAGGACGGCCGCTTCACCCACCCCGTCACCGACTACGCCGGCCTGCGCGTCTTCGACGCGAACCTGCAGATCATCGACCACCTCAAGGCCACGACGCGTGGCGACGGCGAGACCGGCTCCGTCACGCCCGGCACGATCCTGTTGCGGCGCGAGACCTACGACCACTCCTACCCGCACTGCTGGCGCTGCCGCGAGCCCCTGATCTACAAGGGCGTCTCGTCGTGGTTCGTCGAGGTCACCGCCATCAAGCAGCGGATGCTCGAGCTCAACCAGGAGATCAACTGGGTGCCCGGGCACATCCAGGACGGCCAGTTCGGCCGCTGGCTGGAGAACGCCCGCGACTGGTCGATCACCCGCAACCGCTTCTGGGGCAGCCCGGTGCCGGTGTGGAAGTCCGACGACGAGGCCTACCCGCGCATCGACGTCTACGGCTCCTTCGAGGAGATCGAGCGCGACTTCGGCACGCTTCCGCGCAACGCCGACGGCCAGCCCGACCTGCACCGCCCGTACGTCGACGACCTGGTGCGCCCCAACCCCGACGACCCCCGCTCGATCGAGGAGGGGAAGTCGATGATGCGCCGCGTGCCCGACGTGCTCGACGTCTGGTTCGACTCCGGGTCGATGTCCTACGCCCAGGTGCACTACCCGTTCGAGAACGCCGAGTGGTTCGCCGGCTCGGATGCGAAGGACCCGCACTTCCCGGCCGACTTCATCGTGGAGTACATCGGCCAGACCCGCGGCTGGTTCTACACGCTGCACATCCTCGCGACCGCGCTCTTCGACAAGCCGGCCTTCGAGAACTGCATCAGCCACGGCATCGTGCTGGGCTCGGACGGCAACAAGATGTCCAAGAGCCTGCGCAACTATCCCGACGTGCGCGAGGTCTTCGACCGCGACGGGGCCGACGCGATGCGCTGGTTCCTCATGGCCTCACCCATCCTGCGCGGCGGCAACCTCATCGTCACCGAGCAGGGCATCCGCGACTCGGTGCGCCAGGTGATGATCCCGCTGTGGAACAGCTGGTACTTCTTCCAGCTCTACGCCAACGCCGCGAACGGCGGGGCTGGCGTCGACGTCGAGGGGTCGACCGGCTCCACCGACCCGCTGGACCGCTACCTGCTGGCCAAGTGCCGCGACTACGTGGCGGACATGACCGAGGCGCTGGACTCCTACGCCGTGGCCGACGCCTGCGAGCTGACACGCGGGTTCCTCGACGTGCTGACCAACTGGTACATCCGTCGCTCCCGCGACCGCTTCTGGGACGAGGACGCCCAGGCCTTCTCGACGCTGCACACGGTGCTGGAGACGGTCTGCCGCGCCACCGCCCCGCTGCTGCCGCTGACCACCGAGGAGATCTGGCGCGGCCTGACCGGCGGCCGCTCGGTGCACCTGGCCGACTACCCGGCCGCCGACCAGCTCCCCGCCGACGACGCGCTCGTCGCGGCGATGGACACCGTCCGCGAGGTCTGCTCGGCCACCTCGGCGCTGCGCAAGGCGCGCTCGCTGCGCAACCGGCTGCCCCTGTCCACCCTGACCGTGGTCGTCGCCGCCCCGGCTGGCCTGGAGGGCTTCGAGTCGATCGTCGCCGACGAGGTGAACGTGAAGGCGGTGCGGCTGCTCGCCGCGGACGCGGACGAGGCTGCGGCGTACGGCGTGGAGCAGAAGCTCACCGTCAACGCCCGGGCCGCCGGGCCGCGGCTGGGCAAGGACGTGCAGCACGCCATCAAGGGCTCGAAGTCCGGTGACTGGTCGGTGGCCGAGGACGGCACCGTGACCGCCGGCGGTCTGGCCCTGGTGGAGGGGGAGTACACCCTCGAGACCGTGGCCGGCGCGGCCGACGACAGCACCGCGGTGGGCATGCTGCCCGGCGGCGGGTTCGTCGTGCTCGACTGCGAGATCACTCCCGAGCTGGCCGCCGAGGGCCTGGCCCGAGACGTCGTCCGCGCGGTCCAGCAGGCGCGCAAGGACGCCGGTCTCGAGGTCTCCGACCGGATCAGCCTGGTCGTCGGCGGCCCCGACGACGTGCAGGCCGCCGTCGCCGCGCACGAGGCGATGGTCGCCGAGGAGACGCTCGCGCTCTCGGTCCGCACCGAGGACGCCGCCGAGCTGACCGTCCGGGTCGCCAAGGCCTGACGGCTCGTGTGGGGGCGGGCGGGGGCGGGGGCCCGCGGGGGCGCACCCGGGGGGGGGGGGGGGGGGGGCGAGCGGCGGGCCCCCCACCCGCGGGGGGG
>JAYYWX010000147.1:0-8356 GCA_036341255.1 Actinomycetota bacterium
TCGGCGGCGTCCTCGACGACCACGATCCGCTCGGTCGGCGGGACCAGCCCGAGCAGGGTCGCGAGGACCGTGGTCTTGCCGGTGCCGGTGCCGCCGGTGACGAGGAACGCCGCCCGTGAGGCGACCAGTGCCTCCAGCAGCCGGCCCACCGGGGGCGGGGCGTCCCCGGCCGCGAGCAGCTCGGGCAGCGTGAACGGGCGCCGCGGCGGGAGCCGCAGCGAGATGGTCGTGCCGGGTCGGGCGACCGGCGCCAGGACCGCGTGGAGGCGGGTGCCGTCCGGCAGCCGCAGGTCCACGCACGGGGAGGCGTCGTCGAGGCGGCGTCCGCCCAGCGAGGCGAGCCGCTGCGCGAGCCGGCGCACCGACTCCTCATCGGGGAAGTGGACGTCCGCCGGCTCCAGGCCGCGGCCGCGGTCGAGGAACACGCCGGAGGCGCCGTTGACCAGCACGTCGGTCACCCCGGGCATCGCCAGGAGCGCCTGCAGCGGCCCCGCGCCGTCCACGTCGCGCACCAGGCGGGCGTGCACGGCCAGGACGGTGTCGTGGCCGACCGGCCCGGCACCGCGCAGCGCCTCCGCGACGGCGTGCGGGCTCAACGGCGCCGCCGAGGCCGCGAGGTGGGCGCGGGCCCGCTCCACCAGCGCCGCGGACGGGTCGCTCACGCCGCGACCCCCCTCCCGGCCAGCCGCAGCCGGTCGAGGACCGCGCCCGCAGCGCGACCCAGCGGCCCGCGGAAGGAGCGCACCGGACCGAGCCCGAGGTCAACGGCCTCGTCCATGCCGCGCTGGGACACCATCGTGGCCAGCACCGGCAACCCGGTCGCCCGCTGGGCGGCCAGCTCGTCGGTGCCACGACCGCGCAGCACCAGGCCCGCGCGAGTCGGGTCCTCCAAGCCGGCCACCGCACGGACGCTCGAGGCGACGCCCGCCACGGTCGCCGGGACGACGGCCACGACGAGGTCGCAGTGGGCAGCCAGCTGGTCGCGGCTGTCGCCGAGCCGCGGGAGGTCGACGACCACGACGTCGTGGCCCCGCCGCGCGGCGGCCAGGACCTCGGCGACCTGCTCGGCCCCCGGCAGGTGGGGCGCCGCGGCCTGCCGCCAGGTGAGCACCCCGAGGTGGCCACGCCGTGGGACCCCCTCCCGCAGGTCGCGGGCGGGCAGCCGCCCGTGCGAGCCGGCCAGCTGCTCCCACCCGACGCCGTCGACGTGCTCGAGGCCCAGGACCCGGTCGACGCCCGGCCCCCAGGCGTCGGCGTCCACGACCAGGGTCGGGTCGTGGCGCGAGGCGATCTGGCCGAGCGCCGCGGCGAACGTGGTGGCCCCGGCGCCACCGGCACCGCCGAGCACCCCGACGACCCGCCCGTCGGCCGTGGCGTGCTCGAGGTCGGCCAGCGCGGTGGCCAGCCACGCCCCGGCCGAGGGCAGCTCGGCGACCTCGCCGACCCCGAGGTCCAGGGCAGGTCGCAGCAGCGCCGGATCGACCGGGCCGCTGCTCACCAGCACCACCCCGGACCGCCGGGGTGGCCGCAGGTCGGCGGTCGCCCGCAGCTGGTCGGCGCCGAGCAGCACCAGCGGCGCGGTCTGCCAGCGGCGCAGCAGCCCCCCGCCGTCCTCCACGGGCACGATGCCCACCCCGACCGACGCAGCCAGCCGCTGCACCTCGGCGTGCAGCAGCGGGTCGGCGGTCGCGACCAACACAGCGGGGCGATCAGCGGCGCGATCAAGGGCGCGGTCAACAGCACGGGCGGTGGGTGTCTCCATGCCGGCAGCCTGTCCCGCGCGGCCGCCGGTCCAGCGGCGTACGAGCCCGGCTGTGGAGGAAGCCGCGACACGCCGCCGGTGTGGACAGGTCGCGGCCCGTATGCTCGAACCCATGCCGGCTGCGGCCTTCTTCGACCTCGACAAGACGATCATCGCCAAGTCGAGCACCCTCGCCTTCAGCCGCCCCTTCCAGGCGGGCGGTCTGATCTCGCGGCGTGCGGTCCTGCGCTCGGCGTACGCGCAGTTCATGTACCTCGTCGGGGGTGCCGACCACGACCAGATGGAGAAGCTGCGCCAGTTCATGTCGCAGCTGTGCGCCGGCTGGGACGTGCAGACCGTGCGCGACATCGTCGCCGAGACCCTGCACGACATCGTCGACCCGCTGGTCTACGAGGAGGCCGTCGACCTCATCTCGCTGCACCAGCTCGCCGGCCGCGAGGTCGTCATCGTCTCCGCCTCCGGCACCGAGGTCGTCGAGCCGATCGGTGAGCTGCTCGGGGCCGACTCCGTGATCGCGACGATCCTGGAGGTGGAGGAGGGCCGCTACACCGGCGAGATCGAGACCTACATGTACGCCGAGGAGAAGGCGACCGCCATCCGCGAGCTCGCGGAGCGACGCGGCTGGGACCTCGCCGACTGCTTCGCCTACAGCGACTCGGTCACCGACGTCCCGATGCTGGAGGCCGTCGGTCACCCGCACGCCGTGAACCCCGACAAGGACCTGCGCCGCCACGCGATCGAGCAGGAGTGGCCGGTCCTGGTGTTCGACAAGCCGGTCGCGCTGCGCTCCCGGGTGCCGGTCCCCTCGCGGCCCACGCTGGCTGCGCTGGCCGTCGGCGGCGCCGTCGCGGTCGGCGGGGTGATGTGGGCCGGTGCCCGCAAGCGCGCCACCGGCGCCTGAGGCCCCCGGTCAGCGCGAGGAGCTCTCGACAGGGGCGGTCCCTGCCACGTGCGGCCGCTCCGCGCAACCTGGTCCGCACCGGTCGCGACCTCCTCCCGCGGGTGGACCGGTCGACCTGCGCCAAGACTCGCCGGGAGGGGTTGTGCCGCCCGTCACATCGGCGTACACATGAGTCCAACAACTCCACAGACGTACACGAGGCCCGAGGTACCCACGCGGCGATCGACCCTTCCTACAGGGTGCCTGTCGAGTCGGGATGCTCCCGCGGCAGCAAGTTGATGATGCACGCCTGGTAGCCGGCGGCGTCTCGTGTCAGCGGTGGCCTCCGGGGCCGTGTCCCCGGGGGCCACCAGCATGTCCGGGCCAGGCGACGGACCGGGGCAGCCAGGAGCGGGTCAGCAGTGGGTCAGGACCGCAGCGGCGAGGCGTCCGCACCGGAGGCGAAGGCCTCGGGGGCGTAGAGCAGCCAGGAGTGGATGCCGGAGTCCTCGCCGGAGGCGTAGCCGCGCAGGTTCGACTCGTAAGCCTCACGGTGCGCGAGGTGACCCGCCTCGGGCACCGTCAGCGACGCGGGGTCGACACCGCGCGCGACCAGCACCAGCCGCTCGGCGGCCCGGGCGACGATCCCGTTGTGGCTGGGGAAAGGCGCGGCGGTCGCCAGGTCGGCGTGCGCGAGCGAGGCCACCATCAGCGCCGGCGCCGCGGTGTCGGCCAGCAGCGCCTCGGACAGCGACCGCAGCCGCTCGGCGGAGGCGGCGTCGCGCGGACGGCCACGGCGCTCCTCGGGAAGACTGCTCGCCGAGGCGACGGCGTGGATGCGGGCCAGCGCCTGCAGCGGCGCCCGACCCAGCACCGGCACCAGCGACAGCAGCTCGGTGGAGACCCGCACGGCGTCGACGGCGATCGCGTCACCGGCGCCCTCGGCGACCTCCTCGAAGGTCGAGGTCGACCCCTCCAGGACCGCCGAGGCGTGCGCCCCGCGCAGCAGGGAGGTCGCGGTCTGCTCCGGCGAGGTACGCCGCAGGCCGCGGTCGCGCAGCAGGGCGTCGATGCCGTCACGGGTCGCCGCGAACGCGCTCGGGACTCCCTCGAGCGACACCAGCCAGGACATCGGGTCGGCGCTCACCTGGAGGAGGGTAGTAGCGGACTAGGGTGAGCCCGATGACCGACCTCCAGCCTGGCGCGGACCCGAGGAGCTGCTTCGGGTCGGTCGCCGACGCCTACGACCGTGGCCGACCGTCGTACCCGACCCAGGCCGCGGCCTGGCTCGTGGGCGAGCAGCCCGCGACCGTCCTCGAGCTCGGCGCCGGCACCGGCAAGCTGACCGAGGTCCTCGTCGGCCTGGGTCACGAGGTGCACGCCACCGACCCCGACGCCGCGATGCTGGAGCGGCTGCGGGCCCGGCTGCCGCTGGTGCGTGCGAGCGCCACCGGCGCCGAGGAGATCCCGCTGGCCGACGGCAGCGTGGACGTGGTGGTGGCCGGGCAGGCGTTCCACTGGTTCGACATGGAGCGCGCGCTCCCGGAGATCAACCGGGTGCTGCGCCCCGGCGGCCACCTCGCCCTGGTCTGGAACCAGCGCGACGAGCGCGTCCCGTGGGTCCGTCGCCTCGGTGCCCTGTTGGGCGACCAGGACCAGCGCACCGACCTCGCCGACCCCGTCGAGCACAGCGGGCTCTTCGGATGGGTCGAGGAGGAGACCTTCAAGCACCGCCAGGTCATCGACCGCGAGAGCGTGCTCGACCTGGCCCTGTCGCGCAGCAACATCGCCACCCTCGACGAGCACCGCCGCGAGGCCAAGCTCGCCGAGGTGCGCGCGTTCTACGACGACTACGGCCGCGGCATGGACGGCATGCAGCTGCCCTACCTCGCGCGCTGCTACCGCGCCCGGATGGTCGAGCAGGAGCGCGCGTCCCGTCCCGTGAGCGCGCCGGCCGGCACGACCGACGTTGTCGCCGAGCCGGCGCCTGAGCAGCACGACTCCCCCATGCTCGTGACGACCGGGAGCATCCCGCGCATCGACGTCGAGGTCGCCAAGGCCACGCCGTCCTCGGTCCTCGACGACGACACCGCCATGCTGCTGATCGACTTCCGCTGAGCCGATGCGCGCGACGCGGTGGTCCTGGCGGCCGTGGCGGCGCGCCCACCTCGGCACCGACGCCGACCGGGCGACGTTCCGCACGCTGCACACCGCGGCGCTCGCCTCGCCGGCCCTGCGCGCAGGCCTGACGACGGAGAGCGCCGAGCGCGCCGTACGCCACCTGCGTGCCCTGCTCGGCTCCTCCGCCGTCGCGCTCACCGACACCGGCGGGCTGCTCGCGTGGGACGGCGCCGGCCAGCACCACGCCGAGCGGGTGCCCGCGCTGGTGCAGGCCACCCTCGAGCGGACCGGGTCGCGGGCCTTCGGCCGGGAGGACCTGCACTGCGTCGAGGCCGGCTGCCCGGCGCGTACGGCGGTGGTGAGCCCGTTGTTCGTGGACGACCGCGTCGTCGGCACGCTCCAGGCCTTCGCGCCGGTGTCGACCGCCGGCCTGGCCCGGGCGACCGAGGAGGTCGCGCAGTGGGTGTCGGGCCAGCTCGAGCTGGCCGAGCTGGACTCCTCGCGCACCCGCCTGATGGAGGCGGAGGTGCGGGCGCTGCGGGCCCAGATCAGCCCGCACTTCGTCTACAACTCCCTCGGCGCCATCGCCAGCTTCGTGCGCACCGACCCCGACCGCGCGCGCGAGCTGCTGCTGGAGTTCGCCGACTTCACGCGCTACTCCTTCCGTCGGCACGGCGAGTTCACGACGCTGGCCGAGGAGCTGAAGTCGGTCGAGCGCTACCTCCTGCTCGAGCAGGCCCGCTTCGGCGAGCGGCTGCAGGTGACGCTGTCGATCGCTCCGGAGGTGCTGCCGGTGGCGGTGCCGTTCCTGTGCGTCCAGCCGTTGGTCGAGAACGCCGTGCGCCACGGCCTCGAGGGCGCCGAGGGCGGCGGCCACATCCGCATCACCGCCCGCGACCAGGACCACGAGTGCCTCATCGAGGTCGAGGACGACGGCGTCGGCGAGGACCCCGACCACGTGCGCCGGGTCCTGGCCGGCGACCGCAGCGTCGACTCGGTCGGGCTCGGCAACGTCGACGGGCGGCTGCGCACGGTGTACGGCGACGAGTACGGTCTCGTCGTCGAGACCGCTCCCGGGGCCGGCACGAAGGTCGTGGTCCGGGTGCCCAAGTTCGCCCCGGGGGTGCACGCCTGATGACCACGACCGCGCCGAGCGGCGCCGGGCTGCGCGTGCTCGTCGTCGACGACGAGAAACCCACCGTCGACGAGCTCACCTGGCTGCTGCAGCGCGACCCCCGCGTCGGGGAGGTGCTCTCCTGCACCGCGGCCACCGAGGCGCTGCGGACCCTGCAGGAGACCGAGGTCGACGCGATCTTCCTCGACATCTCGATGCCCGGGCTCAGCGGCCTGGAGCTCGCCCAGATCCTCAGCCGCTTCAAGCAGCCGCCGCGGATCGTCTTCGTCACCGCCCACGAGCAGCACGCGGTCGAGGCCTTCGACCTGCAGGCCGTCGACTACGTCCTCAAGCCGGTGCGTGCCGAGCGGCTGGCCGAGGCGGTGCGGCGCATCGGCGGCGGGGCCGAGGCCCCGGCGGTCACCAAGGAGGTGCAGATCCCGGTCGAGCTCGGCGGCGTCACGCGCTTCATCAACCGCAGCGACATCACCCACGTCGAGGCGCAGGGCGACTACGCCCGGCTGCACACCCCCACCGGCTCCCACCTGGTCCGCACCCCGCTCTCCACGCTGGAGGAGGAGTGGCGACCCGCGGGGTTCCTGCGCATCCACCGCTCGCTGCTGGTCGCGCTCCCCCACGTCGGCGAGGTCCGCATGGAGTCCGGCCGCTGCTCGGTCGTCGTCGGCGAGAGCACCGAGCTCGTCGTCAGCCGCCGCCACACCCGCGAGCTGCGCGACCTGCTGCTGCGGCGCGGCCAGTAGGCACCGGGGCAGGCGAGCGCGTGACCGAGCGTCCGACCCCGCAGCGGGTCCGCGTCACCGGACCGCCACGCCGTCGGCCTCCCATGGCACGCAAGGGCGAGGTCGACGCGGACACCCGGCTCGGCGGCCTGTACGTCGGGTCGTTGCTGCGCGAGCAGCTGTGGCTGGCGGTGCGGACGCTCGCCCTGCTGACCGTGACGATCGGGTCGCTTCCCGTGGTCTTCCACGTGCTCCCGGGCCTGGCGGCGGTCCACGTCGGACCCGTGCCGGTCGCGTGGCTGGTGCTGGGCTTGGCGGCGTACCCGTTCCTGGTGGTGCTGGCCTGGCGCTACATCCGCCGCGCCGAGCGCAACGAGGCCGCCTTCGCCGAGCTGATGGACGAGGTCGAGCGGTGAGCGCATGACCACGGGGATGGACGCCGCGCCGGGCATCGTCGCGATCGTGCTGGTCACCGTGGCGACGCTGGCGCTGGGCGCCTACGGACTGCGGTTCTCGCGCACGACCAGCGACTTCATGGTGGCCTCGCGCGCGGTGGGGCCGCGGATGAACGCGTCGGCGATCAGCGGGGAGTACCTCTCCGCCGCGTCGTTCCTCGGGGTCGCCGGGCTGCTGCTGACCTTCGGCGCCGACATGCTGTGGTACCCCGTCGGCTGGACCGCCGGGTACCTCGTCCTCCTCGTGCTCGTCGCCGCTCCCCTGCGGCGCTCGGGCGCCTACACGCTCCCCGACTTCGCCGAGGCCCGGCTGGGCTCGACCGCCGTCCGGCGGGCCTGCTCGCTGCTGGTGGTGGGGATCGGGTGGCTCTACCTGCTGCCGCAGTTCCAGGGCGCCGGCATCACGCTCTCCAGCGCGGTCGGCGGGCCGGACTGGCTCGGCTCGCTGGTCGTGGGCGTCGTCGTGCTGCTCAACGTCACCGCGGGCGGGATGCGCTCGATCACCTTGGTGCAGGCGTTCCAGTACTGGCTCAAGCTCACCGCCCTGCTCGTCCCCGCCGCAGTGCTGCTGGTGGTCTGGCTCGGTGACGGGCGCCCCGGCGCAGCCAGCCCGGCGGGCGACACGTTCCCCGGGGACGTGGTCGCGTGGTCGGACCCGCTGGCGGCCGGTGGGCCGCAGGGGCTCTACCTCACCTACTCCCTCATCATCGCCACGTTCCTCGGCACGATGGGGCTCCCGCACGTGGTGGTGCGGTTCTACACCAACCCCGACGGCCGCGCCGCGCGCCGCACGACGCTGCTGGTGCTGGTGCTGATCGGCTTCTTCTACATGATCCCGCCGGTGTACGGCGCCCTCGGCCGCGTCTACGCCCCCGAGCTGGCCGCGGCCGGCTCGGACTCCCTGGTGCTGGAGCTGCCCGGCCTGATGCTGGGTGGGCTGGGCGGCCAGGTGCTGACCGGCATGGTGGTCGGCGGCGCCTTCGCAGCGTTCCTGTCGACCTCCTCGGGGCTGGCCATCGCGGTCGCCGGCGTGCTCTCCCAGGACGTCTTCACCCGTCCCTTCCGGGGCCGCCGGCTCTCCGGGGTCACCGGCTTCCGGGCCGGCGCGGTCGTCGCCGTGGTGGTGCCGGCGCTCGTGGCGCTCAGCGACTCCGACGTCGGCGTCGCCACCACCGTGGGACTGGCCTTCGCGGTGGCCGCCTCGACGTTCTGCCCGCTGCTGCTGCTCGGCATCTGGTGGCGCGGGCTCACCACCGCCGGGGCGCTGGCCGGGCTGCTGACCGG
>JAYYWX010000148.1:0-21658 GCA_036341255.1 Actinomycetota bacterium
AAGGCAAAGGCAAAGGCAAGGCCAAAGGCAAAGGCAACGCCAAAGGCAAAGATGTAAGATGTAAGATGTATTAAAGAACACAAAGAACCTCTATCGGTTCCCCAGGGGAACGAAGAACCGGTGCAGATCCCCTACGTCCTGCCCCCGCGCTACAGGACTGGGATACAGGGGCGGGGGACGAGTGGGCTTGTGACATCCCCCTCTCACGGACGATTTGTGAACCAGAAGTAAAAGTGTAAGTGGAAGTGTAAGTGGATGTGGATTCACAGGCCGTCCGTTCCCAGTGAGAGGCCTTTGGAGACCAAACCTGTCGAAAACGATGCTTCCTGGCCTTTTACCCCTCCCACTAGTGACGTTCGGGGGGGGGGGGGGGGGGGGGGGGGGGGGCGGGGGGGGGGGGGGGGGGGGGGGCCGCCGCCCCCCCCCCCGCCCCGGGACTCCGAGGCGCCGGAGATCGGCTGCGAGCCGTGCCCCGTCCTCACGAAGCTCCCTGGCCGTGCAGCGCACTGCCTGACGGTCGGCCGAGAGCAGGCTGCGCTCGCGGGCGATGTCATCCTCCCAATGCTCGACCTCCATGTGGAAGCCCCCGTCGATCTCGAGCACGAGGGTGCGCCCGTCCAGCAGCCGCCACTCGGCGTCGGTGTAGCGGGCGCGACCGTCGCTGCCGCGTCTCCTGGTCTGACGTGCGGGTGGCGCGAGCCCGTAGGTGCGGCACAGACGCGCGAGATCGACCTCCGCGAGCGATCCGGCGCCGCCGGCGATCTCCGTCAGGCATGCTCGCAGCAGCGGAGCCTTGTGAAGCGGCTTCATCCGACGGATCCACTCCTGCAGGGCGGTCGGTGTGGTGAGGCCCTGCTGCACCACGGCGGCCAGCACGCCCTGAGCCGTTCGATCTGAGCGCTGGTAGGCCGCGAAGTGCAGCACGGCCGGCTCCAGCTTCATGGTGGGCAGGGCCAGGGCGCCGCGCATCGAGGGGAGATGACGTCGCGTGCGGCGATAGGCGACGCCCTCGACCGGCTCGTCCATCACGAGCTCTTCGGGGATGAGCACGGTCACCTCGTCGCGGTGCCACCGCTCGAGTCCGTGCAGCTCGGCGGCCGACAGGTCGGCGAGGAGTGCGCGGGGCCCTGCGTGCAGGACACCCAGCCATCGCATCTGTGCCCGGGTCGGTGCTCCGGTGGTCGTCGAGAGCACCATCGAGGAGCGGGCAACCCAGCGCTCGGCGTTGAGCTGGGCCCGCACCCGGTGGCGGTCGACGCCGAGCTCCGCGAGCTGTCTGCGACAGATCAGGCCCTCCTGGGCGCGCGCCACCTCACGCCAGCTGGGTGCGGAGCGCGCGGAGGTCACCCGAGCAGCATGGGCTCTGCGGCGATCCGTTGCTGCTCGCTCTCCACAGCCCCGCCTCGTGTGGCTCAGCGCGCTCCATGGCCCGCGCTCAGCCACACGAGGCGGCTACCTTGGCCCGATGAGGCGGGCGCACACGGTCGAGCAGGTCCGGGCGGCGGAGAGCGAGTTGATGGCGCGGCTGCCGGAGGGCACGCTGATGCAGCGGGCGGCGCACGGGCTGGCGGGCGCGATCGCGGACTGGCTGGGGTCCACCTACGGCCGCAGGGTCGTGCTGCTGGTGGGCTCGGGGGACAACGGCGGCGACGCCCTGTACGCCGGAGCCCTGCTCGCCCGGCGCGGAGCCGGTGTCGAGGCGTGGTTGCTCGGCCGGTCGGCGCACGAGGGCGGGCTGGCGGCGCTCGCGGCGGCCGGTGGCCGGGTCGGCGAACCACGGCGGCTGCGCGAGCGGCCGGACGTGGTGGTCGACGGGGTCGTGGGCATCGGCGGTCGCCCGGGGCTGAAGGACGCGGCCAGCAGCGCGCTGACCCTGCTCGAGGGCGTGCCGGTCGTCGCGGTGGACACGCCCAGCGGCGTGGACGTCGACTCCGGTGAGACCCCCCAGCCGCATGTCCGTGCCGACCTGACCGTCACCTTCGGCACCCACAAGCCCTGCCACCTGGTGGACCCGGGCGCCCAGGCGTGCGGCACGGTCCAGCTGGTCGACATCGGGCTCGACCGCGCCGAGTCCCTCCCGGACTCGCCGGTCGAGAGCCTCCAGTCGGCCGACGTCGCGCGGCTGCTGCGGGCGCCCGGGCCGGACGACCACAAGTACACCCGCGGGGTCGTCGGGGTCCGGGCCGGCAGCGCGACGTACCCGGGCGCCGGGCTGCTCTCCGTGTCCGGCGCCTCCTGCGGCCTGGCGGGGATGGTGCGCTACGTCGGCGACTCCGCCGTGGCCGACCGCGTGCGCGAGCAGCACCCCGAGGTCGTCGGTGCCGGGCGGGTGCAGGCCTGGGTGGTCGGCTCCGGCGGTGGCGACAGCGCGGGTGAGGAGCTGGCTGCTGCGCTGGCCGACGGCGTCCCGGTCGTGGTCGACGCCGACGCGCTGAAGCACCTGGAGGCCGTGCTCGACGGCGAGGTCCGCGAGGACCTCGTGCTCACCCCGCACGCGGGCGAGCTCGCCGCTCTCCTCGGCGTGGAGCGCAGCGAGGTCGAGGCGCGCCAGCTGCACCACGCGCGAGTGGCGGCGGAGCGGTTCGGCTGCGTCGTCGCGCTCAAGGGCCGGCACACGCTGGTCACCCGCCCGGACGGCCGCACCCGCGTCACCACCACCGGCACCCCGTGGCTCGGCACCGCCGGCGCCGGCGACGTGCTCGCCGGGGTGGTGGGGGCCGTGCTGGCGACCGGGCTCGACCCCTGGGACGCCGCGAGTGCCGGGTCCTGGGTGCACGGTGCGGCCGCCACGCTCGTCGCCGACGGCGGACCGATCGTGGCCGGTCAGGTGGCGGGTGGCGTGGCCGAGGTGGTGCGGGGGCTGCGGGCGGTCTCGACGCCCGCTCGTCGCTGACGCGCCTCGCTGCTCGACCACCGCCGCCTCGACCACCGCCACCTCCACCACCGCCGGCCTCGCCCACCGGGGTGGGATGGGAGGATGGCCCGCGATGGCCTCGGACCCGGTGGTGCGTGCGGAGATCGTCGTCGACCTGGCGGCGGTCCGCGCCAACGTGCGTGCCCTCGCCGCCCACACCGGCACCCCCCTCATGGTGGTGGTGAAGGCCGACGCCTACGGCCACGGGCTGCTGCCGGTCGCCCGGGCCGCACGAGCGGCGGGCGCGCAGTGGCTGGGAGCGGCCGCGCTGGAGGAGGCCCTCGCGCTGCGCGAGGCCGGTGACACCGGCCGCATCCTGACCTGGCTCCTCGTCCCCGGCGAGGAGCGCCTGACCGACGCGGTCGCGGCCGGCATCGACGTCACCGCCCACGGCGTGGAGCACCTCGACGCCGTCGCCGAGGCCGTACGACGCTCAGGCACGCCCGCGCGGCTCCAGCTCAAGATCGACACCGGCCTGTCGCGCAACGGCTGCCCGCCCGAGGACTGGGCGGGGCTGGTCGAGCGCGCCCGCGCCGGGGAGCAGTCGGGCGCCTGGCGGGTGACGGGCATCTGGTCGCACCTGGCGTGCAGCGATGAGCCCGACCACCCGGCCAACGCCGCGCAGCTGCAGGCCTTCGAGGACGCGCTGGCCGTGGCGGCCGAGCACGGGCTCGAGCCCGAGGTGCGCCACCTCGCCAACTCAGCAGCGGCGATCCTGAGCCCCGCGACCCGGTTCGACCTGGTGCGGGTCGGGCTGGCGGCGTACGGACTGGACCCGGCGCCGGGCCACACCCCCGGCCTCGGGCTGCGGCCGGCGATGACCGCGCGGGCCGCGCTGGCGCTGGTCAAGCAGGTGCCGGCGGGGACGGGCGTGTCCTACGGCCACACCTGGGTCGCCGACCGGCCGACGACGCTGGGGCTGGTGCCCGTCGGCTACGGCGACGGGGTGCCGCGACACGCGGGCAACCGCGCGGTGCTCGACGTCGGGGGCGAGCACTGCCCGCTGCGCGGCCGGGTGTGCATGGACCAGGTCGTCGTCGAGCTGCCGGACGGCCACGGGTCGATCGGTGACGAGGTCGTACTCTTCGGTGCCGCCCCGCACCCGACCGCCCAGGACTGGGCCGAGGCCTGCGGGACCATCAGCTACGAGATCGTGACCCGCATCGGTGGGCGCTTCGGCCGCCGGTGGGTGGGCCAGGAGGACCAGTGAGCAGGACCAGGAGCACGGTGTGGCGCTGGGCCGGCGCCGCCGCGGGTGCACTCGCGATCGGGGCCGGCGTCGAGGTCGCGCGCCGTCGCCGCGGCATCGCCGCCCGCCGGGGTGCCGGGGACGCCACCCCGTTGGGCTCGCTGCGCTCGGCCCCGCACACGGTCGTGACCCCCGACGGGGTGCCCCTGCACTGCGAGGTCGACGAGCCGTCGGAGCCCGATGCCGAGACCACCGTGACCGTCGTCTTCGTGCACGGCTACGCCCTGACCCTGGACTGCTGGCACTTCCAGCGTGCCGGCTACCGCGGCCTGGTGCGCACCGTCTTCTACGACCAGCGCTCGCACGGCCGCTCCGGCCGCTCCGACCACCACCGCGCCACCATCGACCAGCTCGGCCTCGACCTCGAGCAGGTCATCGAGGAGCTGGCCCCAGACACCCCCGTCGTGGTCGTCGGGCACTCGATGGGCGGGATGAGCATCGTCGCGCTGGCCGAGCAGCGCCCCGAGCTCTTCGGCGACCGGATCGTCGGCGTCGGCCTGGTCTCGACCACCGCCGGCGGCCTCGACGTCGGCCGGATCCTGCTGCCCATCGGGCCCGCGCGCCTCGGGGGCGTCATGACCACCCGGGCGATCCGCGGCCTGCGTCGAGGCCACCGCGGGGTCGACGTGCTGCGCCGCCTCGGCGCCACGGTGGCCGAGGTGTTCACCGACGTCTTCGCCTTCGGGGACGAGGTGCCGGCCTCCTACGTCCGGTTCGTCGACTCGATGCTCAGCCGCACGCCGTTCGAGGTGCTGGCGGAGTTCTTCCCGAGCCTGCACGGCCTCGACAAGTTCCACGCCGTCGAGGCGCTGGGCCGGGTGCCCACGACGATCGTGTGCGGCACGGCCGACCGGCTGACGTCGATCGGGCACAGCCGCAAGCTGCACAGCCGCATCGAGGGCTCGGTGCTGGTGGAGGCCGAGGGTGCGGGCCACATGGTCATCATGGAGCGGCACGAGCAGGTCAACGCCGCGCTCGACCAGCTGCTCGCCGCGTCGACCGAGCGGGTGGGACGCCGGTGACCGACACCCGACCCGAGTCGAAGGTCGCCGTACGCCGGGTGGGGCCGGAGGCCGCCGCCGACGTGCTGCACGTGGTGCTGGCCGCCTTCGGTGCCCGGCCGGCCATGGACCCGAAGCCCGCCGCGCTGCTGGAGACCGAGGAGACCATCGCCGAGAAGCTCGCCGCCGGCGGGGGACTGCTCGCCGAGCTCCACGGGGAGCCCGTGGGGACCTTGATCCTCGACCCGATCGGG
This sequence comes from Actinomycetota bacterium, assembly GCA_036341255.1. Classification (GTDB taxonomy): domain Bacteria; phylum Actinomycetota; class Actinomycetes; order Propionibacteriales; family Nocardioidaceae; genus Nocardioides. Next base: position 5,419 of record JAYYWX010000148.1, read on the forward strand.
TCGACGACCTACCTGCGCCGCTTCGGGGTGGTCCCGGGCCACCAGGGCCACGGGATCGCCGGCGCGCTCATCGACGCGGCCGTCGACGCGGTGCTGGACTCCGGCACCGGCACCGACGACCTCACCGTGGTGGCCCGCGAGGAGCTGCCGAAGACGATCCGCTTCTGGGACCGCCAGGGCTTCCGCGAGATCACGCGGCGCTCCCCGCTGGTGGAGATGCGGCGGCCGCTGCGCACCGCGGTCTTCCAGGCGCCGACCGCCGACGCGATGCGCGGCATCGGACGGTCCCTGGCCGGTCAGCTCACCAAGGGCGACCTGATCGTGCTGACCGGCGACCTCGGCGCCGGCAAGACCACCTTCACCCAGGGCCTCGGCGCCGGGCTCGGCGTCCGCGGCCACGTCACCTCGCCGACCTTCGTGATCGCCCGCGTCCACCCCTCGCGGGTGGGCGGACCCGAGCTGGTGCACGTCGACGCCTACCGCCTCGACGGGCTCGAGGAGCTCGACGACCTCGACCTCGACACCTCCCTGGAGGACGCGGTCACCGTCGTGGAGTGGGGCGAGGACCTCGCGGAGGGACTCTCGGAGTCGCGCCTGGAGATCCGCATCGTCCGCGACATCGAGGGCGCCGACCCCGGTGCCGCCTTCGACCCGCGACGCGTCGAGGTCACCCCGGTCGGACCCCGCTGGCACGCCCTGTCCTTCCGCGGCCTGGGCTGACGGGCGGTCTGGGGTGGGCCGCCGGGCGCTGGTCCTCGCCGTCGTGGCGGGCCTGCTCGGCACGGCCCTGGCGCTGTCGCTGGTGGACCAGCGGCTGCGGGCGGGGGAGGACCGAGCCCTGGCGGCGTGCGAGGACCGCGCGTACGCCGCAGCGGTCCGCGCCGACAGCGTGCTCCGGTCGATGGCGGAGTACATCCGCCCCTCGATCGCCGAGCGCAGCGGGCTGTGGGTGCTGATGTCCGAGGCCGCCGAGCGGGCCCGGCCGGACGTCGACGAGGCGTTGTCGGTCTGTCGCGACGTGCGGGTGCGGGCCGTGCACCGCACGCACGTGCGGGAGCGGGCGGCGTACGTCGACTACCTGACCGCCCGCCGCGACCGGCTCGACGCGATCGTGGCCGACGGCCGTGCCTCGGCCGAGACCGACCCGGAGCTCGCCCGCCTGCGTGAGGTCGCCTTCGGGGACCGACCGTAGGATCGGGCCCGCACCCCCCGTCGTCCCACGACAGGGGGCTCTCGTGCTGTGCCCCAGGAGTGAGATGACCACCGACCTGCTCGGACCCGTCCTCGACGACCCGACCCTCGCCGCCGCCCTCGAGGACGCCCGGGAGGGCCGGGTGCGCGCCCTGGACCTGACCGGTCCCGAGGCGCTGCGACCCTTCGTCACCGCCGGCCTGGTGCGCGCGGGGCGCACGGTGCTCGCAGTGACCGCCACCGCCCGCGAGGCCGAGGACCTCGTCGCCCACCTCGGCGACCTGATGGACCCCGACCGGGTCGCCTACTACCCCAGCTGGGAGACGCTGCCGCACGAGCGGCTCAGCCCCCGCAGCGACACCGTCGGGCGCCGGCTCGCGGTGCTGCGACGGCTGCTGCACCCCGGCTCGGAGGCGAGCAACGGGCCGATCGACGTCGTCGTCGCGCCCGTCCGCTCCGTGCTCCAGCCGCAGGTCAAGGGCCTGGGCGACCTCGAGCCGGTCGAGCTGAGCGCCGGCGACACCGCGCCGCTGGACGACCTCACCCGTCGGCTCTCCGACGCCGCCTACACCCGCGTCGACCTCGTCGAGAAGCGCGGTGAGTTCGCCGTGCGCGGCGGCATCGTCGACGTCTTCCCGCCGACCGAGGAGCACCCGCTGCGCGTGGAGCTGTGGGGCGACGACGTCGAGGAGATCCGCGCCTTCTCGGTCGCCGACCAGCGCACCCTCGAGCCGGTCGAGCGTCTGTGGGCCCCGCCGTGCCGCGAGCTGCTCCTCACCGAGGACGTACGCCGCCGGGCGGCCGAGCTCGGCGCCAGCCACCCGCAGCTGCTGGAGCTGACCGACAAGATCAGCCAGGGCATCGCCGTCGAGGGCATGGAGTCCCTCGCCCCGGTCCTCGTCGACGAGATGGAGCTGCTCCTCGACCTGATGCCCACCGACACCCACGTGCTCGTGCTCGACCCCGAGCGGGTGCGCGCGCGGGCGCACGACCTGGTGGCCACCAGCGAGGAGTTCCTCGGCGCCTCCTGGGCGGCTGCCGCGAGCGGCGGGTCCGCCCCCATCGACCTCGGCGCGGCGTCGTACCGGACCCTGGCGGACGTGCGCGAGCACAGCCTCGACGGCGGCCGGCCGTGGTGGACCGTCAGCCCGTTCGGGCTCGACCCCGGCGCCGACGGCGACACCGACCAGGTCGTGCGCGACGAGACCGGCCAGGTCGTCCACGTGGACGTGGACGTCACCGTGGGTGCCGTCGCGACGCGCGCGCTGGCGGCGGGGCCGGTCGATGCCTACCGAGGTGACGTCGCTCGTGCGATGAAGGACCTCGAGTCCTGGCGCTCCGACGGCTACCGCGTGGTCGTCGTGCACCCCGGACACGGCCCGGCGCAGCGGATGGTCGAGGCGTTGTCGGAGGCCGAGGTCCCCGCGCGGCTGGCCGAGCCGGTCTCGACGGGCTCGACCACCGGAGGCGGGGAGGGACTGTGGCAGGTCGGCGTCGTCACGGTCACCTGCGGTGCGTTGACCCAGGGCTTCGTCGACGAGACCAACAAGCTGGTGCTGGTCACCGGCGAGGACATCAGCGGTCAGAAGTCCTCCACACGCGACATGCGCAAGATGCCGGCCCGTCGCAAGCGACAGATCGACCCGCTCGAGCTCAAGCCCGGCGACTACGTCGTCCACGAGCAGCACGGCGTGGGCCGCTTCATCGAGATGAAGCAGCGCGTCGTCGGCGGCGCCACCCGGGAGTACCTCGTCCTGGAGTACGGCTCCTCCAAGCGCGGCGCCCCGCCGGACCGTCTCTACGTGCCGGCCGACGCGCTGGACCAGGTGACCCGCTACGTCGGCGGCGAGCAGCCCAGCCTGGACCGGCTCGGCGGCGGCGACTGGGCCAAGCGCAAGAGCCGCGCCCGCAAGGCGGTGCGCGAGATCGCGGCCGAGCTGATCAAGCTCTACGCCGCCCGGCAGGCCACCAAGGGGCACGCCTTCGGGCCCGACACCCCGTGGCAGCGCGAGCTCGAGGACGCCTTCCCGTTCCAGGAGACGCCCGACCAGCTCTCCACGGTCGACGAGGTGAAGTCCGACATGCGCCAGGTGGTCCCGATGGACCGCCTGGTCTGCGGCGACGTCGGCTACGGCAAGACCGAGATCGCGGTGCGGGCGGCGTTCAAGGCCGTCCAGGACGGCAAGCAGGTCGCGGTGCTGGTGCCGACGACGCTGCTGGTCACCCAGCACCTCTCCACCTTCGCCGAGCGGATGACCGGCTTCCCGGTGGTGCTGAAGGGGCTCAGCCGCTTCCAGACCGACAAGGAGGCGGCCGAGGTGATGAAGGGGATGGCCGAGGGCAGCGTCGACATCGTCGTCGGCACCCACCGGTTGCTCAACCCCGACATCCGCTTCAAGGACCTCGGGCTGATCATCGTCGACGAGGAGCAGCGCTTCGGGGTCGAGCACAAGGAGCAGCTCAAGCGGATGCGCACCGCCGTCGACGTGCTGTCGATGTCGGCCACGCCGATCCCGCGCACCCTGGAGATGGCGATCACCGGCATCCGCGAGATGTCGACGATCACCACCCCGCCCGAGGAGCGGCACCCGGTCCTGACCTACGTCGGCGCCTACGAGGACCGGCAGGTCGTCGCCGCCGTACGCCGTGAGCTGCTGCGCGAGGGACAGGTCTTCTACATCCACAACCGGGTGCAGTCGATCGAGAAGGCCGCCGCCCGCATCCGCGAGCTGGTGCCCGAGGCGCGGGTCGCCACCGCGCACGGGCAGATGAACGAGAAGCAGCTCGAGCAGGTCATGCTCGACTTCTGGGAGAAGCGCTTCGACGTGCTGGTGTGCACGACGCTCGTGGAGTCCGGTCTCGACGTGTCCAACGCCAACACGATGATCATCGAGCGCGCCGACACCCTCGGGCTCTCGCAGCTGCACCAGCTGCGTGGTCGCGTGGGCCGCTCGCGCGAGCGCGCGTACGCCTACTTCCTCTACCCGGGCGAGAAGCCGCTCACCGAGACCGCCCACGAGCGGCTGGCCACCCTGGCCCAGCACTCCGACCTCGGCGGCGGCATGGCGATCGCGATGAAGGACCTCGAGATCCGCGGCGCCGGCAACCTGCTGGGCGGCGAGCAGTCCGGACACATCGCCGACGTCGGCTTCGACCTCTACGTCCGGCTGGTCGGCGAGGCCGTCGCGGAGTTCAAGGGCGACGGCGCCGAGGAGCTCTCCGAGGTCCGCATCGAGCTCCCCGTCGACGCGCACCTGCCGCACGACTACATCGGCTCCGAGCGGCTGCGCCTGGAGATCTACAAGCGGCTGGCCGAGGTGCGCTCCGACGAGGACGTCGACGCCATCGAGGAGGAGCTCAAGGACAGGTACGGCGACCTGCCGATCGTCGTGGTGTCGCTGCTGCTCGTGGCGCGGTTCCGGGCGCGGGCGCGGGCCGCCGGCATCGGCGAGGTCACGATCGCGGGCAAGAACGTCCGCTTCGCCCCCGTCTCGCTGCCCGACTCCCGGGTCGTGCGGCTGCAGCGGATGTACCCCAAGTCGCTGGTCAAGCCGCAGACCGACACCATCCTCGTCCCGCGCCCGCAGACGGCGGTCATCGGTGGGAAGCCGCTGGACGGCATCGCGCTGCTGGAGTGGGCCAAGGGCGTCATCGACCAGGTGATCGACCCGCCCGCCGCCTCCTGACGGTCCTCGGGTCACCGTCCACCGGGCCGAGCCGGCGTATTGATGCGCCGGTTCGGCGGGGCGGGCGGGTCGAGTCGGCGTACTGATGCGCCGGTTCGGCGGGCGGGCGGTGCGTGGGGTTGGAGGACCGGCTGGTTCAATGGGCGATGCAGGTCACACACGCCCCGCTAGGAGTCCCCGTGCGTCTCTCCCGTCCCCTCGTCGGTCTCGCCACGGCCGCGGTGCTCGCCACCGGCGCCCTGAGCGGATGTGGCGTGGCCGACGCCGAGGTGCGTCCCGGCACGGCCGCGGTGGTCGAGGGCGAGGAGATCTCGCTCTCCGACGTCGACGACGCGACCGAGGCCACCTGCGAGGTGCTCCAGGGCTCCCAGGACCTCCTGGCCGGCGGCTTCACCGGCGCCGAGCTGCGTGGCATCGTCGTGCAGCAGCTGGTGGTCACCGAGGTCGCCGAGGCGATCGGCGCCGAGAACGGCCTGCCTGTCGACGAGCTGCGTCGCGAGGCCGAGAAGCAGGCGCGCATCAGCTTCGGGCTGCCCGGGGACGAGCAGAACGACGCGGTCACCGTCTTCGCGGCCAGCAGCTTCCTGACCTCGGTCGTCTCCGAGATCGTGGACCCGACGCTGACCGAGGAGGAGCTGGTGCAGCCGGGTCCGGCGTACCAGGCCTACCTCGAGCAGTGGCAGGCCGAGCACGACCTCGACGTCAACCCGCGCTTCGACCAGGTCGACTTCGCGACCTCGGCGTCGGTGTCCACCACCTCCGACCTCTCCGTCGCCGTCTCGGAGGCCTCCTCGCTGCGTGCGGAGGTCGACGAGCTCCGCGCCCGCGCCCAGCAGGGCGACGTCGGGGCCCAGGCCGAGATCACGGCGCTGGTGGCCGACCTGCCCACCAGCCAGGGCTGCGCGCCGGAGGTCGTGGAGACCGAGCCCGAGCCGACCATGCCGATCCCGCTCGAGAACCCGGGCAACCCCAACCAGGGCTGAGCCCGTGTCCGCGCAGGAGCCGCTCCTGGAGCTGCGCGGGGTGATGGCGCGGCTGCGGGCCGAGTGCCCGTGGAAGCGCGAGCAGACGCACCGCTCGCTGCTGCGCTACCTCCTCGAGGAGGCCTACGAGACCGTCGAGGCGGTCGAGGCGGGCGATCCCGAACCGGATCCCGACCACCTGCGCGAGGAGCTGGGAGACCTGCTGCTGCAGGTCTACTTCCACGCCGCGGTCGCCGCCGAGCGCGACGCCTTCGACATCGACGACGTGGCGCGCGGCATCACCGAGAAGCTGGTGCGGCGCAACCCGCACGTCTTCGGGCCCCCGGGCGCGGCCGCCGGGCAGGAGCCGCAGGACGCGGCCGCGGTCAACGAGGCGTGGGAGGCGATCAAGGCCGAGGAGAAGTCCGAGCGGACCGATCCCGCCGACGGCGTCCCGCCCACGCTGCCCGCCCTGTTGTACGCCGACAAGCTGGTCGACCGGCTGTCGCGGGCCGGTCGGCCGGTGCACGTCGAGCCGGACGCCGAGGCGCTGGGCGAGCGCCTGCTGGCGCTGGTGGTGGAGGCGAGGGCGGACGGCGTCGACCCGGAGCAGGAGCTCCGCGACGCCGTCCGCCGCCGACTCACTTCTTCTTCTGGCCCTTCGACTTCTCGACCTTGACCGTCACGGCCTTCGAGGTCGAGCCGGCAGCCAGGGCGTTGCCGGTGTAGGTCGCGGTCAGCGTGTGCTTGCCGGTGCCCTTGATGCGCACCCGCAGCGGCGTGGTGCGGCCGTCCACGCGCGTCGAGGCGGCCTTCTCGCCGTCCACCTCGACGACGACCCGACCGCCCTGCGGCGCCGGCTTCACGACCACGACGACCCGGAACGCCTGACCGGCACGCCGGCTCTTGCCCTTGACCTTGAGCTTCGTGGTGGTCGCGACGTCGCCGGAGAACACCGAGGAGACCCGGCCGAGGTCGAAGAGCTGGGTCTCGCCCGAGGCGTCGTCGACGCCGTCGTTGTCGGTGACGGCGTACACGCGTCCCTTGGTGGTGATCGCGAGGCCCTCGAGCTTCTCCTGGGTCCAGCCGTTGCGCCCGGTCATCGCCGGGAGCAGGTCGACGGCCAGCGTCTTGGTCACCGGTGTGACCGTCTCGGCGCTGCCCGCGGGCAGGTCGACGGTGTAGACCCGCTTCACCGCGGCGCGCGGGCCCATCAGCTTGTCGCGCTCGATGACGGCCACGGTGTCCTGGTCGATGACGGTGATCTCCGACAGCCCGATCCAGTCACCCTCGGTGCTGGTGGTCTCCATCGGGTAGGCGAACCAGGTCCACGCCGCGTCGGCCACGTCGTAGCGACCGATCCGGGCGGTGTCCTCGCCGGTCAGCGGACGCTGCAGCGCGACGTACACCGTCTCCGCGGCGCCGGAGCCGCGCACGGCCACGCCCTCGAGGCCCCACTTGCCGAGGCCGGCGGCGACGTCGGTGGGCAGCGAGACGGTCTCGACGACCGCGCCGTCGGCGTCGGTGCGGACCAGTGCGTTCTCCGGGCCGGTCTTGCCCTCCGAGGCCAGCCAGAAGCCACCCTGGGGGCGCTCGGCGATGCCCTCGATGTCGAGGTCGACCGGCTCGTCCCCGTCGGTCACCTCGATGACGTCGTCCAGCACGGCCGGGACCGCGGAGACGTCGAGGTGGTAGATCCGGGCGGGGGAGTACGCCGAGTCGCTGGCGCTCCACAGACCCTTCGGGTCGTGCTGGTCACCCGACAGCGCGCCGAGGGCGCCCCAGCCGATCGGCCGGTCCTCGCCGGGGGCGGGGACGGAGACGATGTCGGGCCACACGACCCCGTCGGTGCCGAGCTCGAAGAGCGCGACGCTGGCACGCACGCCCACGTCGGACTCGTCGACCTCGCTGGAGACGACCAGCAGGTCGCGCGAGGGGATCGGCAGCAGCCCCTCGGGGCCGTTGGTGGTGGGCAGCACCTGGGTGAGCGCGGGCTCGGTCGGGTCGGTCATGTCGTAGACCGCGACCAGGTTGCTGCGCTCGGAGCCCACGAAGGCGTAGGGGACACCGTCGTACTCGGCGTAGGTCAGGCCCTCGGGCTCGGCGCCCTTGTTGTCGGCGCGGCCGTCGTTGAAGCTGCCGACCGAGAGCACCAGCTCCTCGAAGGAGGTGCCGGCGTCCCAGACGACCTCGCCGGTCGCGGCCTCGAAGACCGTCCAGCCGCGGCTGCCGCCCTTCCAGTCACCCTCGTTGGCGGTGGCGACCAGGCCCTCGCCGACCCAGTGCACGGCGTCGGGCTCGCGCGGGACGTCGATGGTGTCGGTGGCGTTGAAGACGCCGTCGTCGGTGGTGTCCACGCCCTCGAGCACGACGTTGCCGGCGCTGAAGGCGCTGGTGATCTCCCGGGTGGGCAGGTCGACGACGACCAGGCCGTTGTTCTCCTGCAGGCTCACCACGAGCTCGTCGTCGGCGTTGATGTCGACGTACTCCGGCTCGGGGTCCTCGGGGGTGTCCATGCCCGCCAGGTCCTCGGCCGGCAGCAGCAGCGGGTCCGGGGTCCAGGTGGCGGGGGCGCCGTCGAGCTCGAGGACCTGCACGAAGCCGGCAGGCGCCTGGGGCAGGTCACCCTCCTCCGCGCCGTCACCGGCGCCGTCGGGCAGGGCGTCCTCGTCGCGCTCGTTCTCCATCGCGATCGCGGCGTAGGCGCCCGAGGGGCTCACCGCGATCGAGTCCGGCTGGCCGCCGAGGTCGTGGGAGGCGACCAGCTCACGGGACTCCAGGTCGACGACGTCGACGCGGCCCGAGGGCTCGGTGTAGCTCGGCGAGGTGTTGACGACCACCAGGACGTGGTCGCCGACGACGGCGACCGAGGTCGGCTCGTCCTCGGCGTCGCCGAGCTCGCTGAGGTCCAGCGTGCCCAGGCCCTCCGGCGCGGACGGGTCACTGATGTCGAGGAAGCCGATCCGCTTGCCCGCGGCGTCGGTGTAGACCACCGTCTCGCCGTCCTCGCTGACCGCGGAGATCTCCGCCACGGTCTCGTCGAGGGGGTCCACGCCCTCGGGGACGTTGAGGTAGACCGGGTACGTCGACATCCGGCCGAACCGCTCGGCCGCCGCGTCCGCGGGCTTCGCGAGGCTGCTGGTCCGGTTGCCGGTCTGGCTACTGGTCTGGCTACTGGTCTGGCTGCTGGTCTGGGCGGTGCTGGTCACCGTGCCCAGCGCCAGGCCGGAGAGGGCCAGGGCGCCGACCGCGGCGAGCGCGAGCCCGCCTCGGAGCCGTGGCCCGCGAGGGACCCCGGTGGTGTGCTGCAAGGACATGCCGCTGCCTTTCGTGGTGGGTGGGGGAGGCGGGTCGGCCCGAGCCGGCTCCGAGGCGCCGAGGGGCGACACCGCCCCCGGAACCCAACCCACGCGGGGCGACGGGGTCGTGTCGGTCCGGGGAGCGCCCGGTGAACAGACGGGTGGGTCGGCGCGGCGGCGGAGGAGGCAATAGGCTCGTGGACCGTCGTCGGGCCGACGTACGTGCCCGCCCTCACCGGCCATCACGACCGACATCCCACCCGGACATCCCAGGAGAAGCACCGTGGCATCCATCGAAGCAGTCGGCGCCCGCGAGATCCTCGACTCCCGCGGCAACCCCACCGTCGAGGTCGAGGTCGTCCTCGACGACGGCACCTTCGCCCGGGCCGCGGTGCCCTCCGGCGCCTCGACCGGCGCCTTCGAGGCCGTGGAGCTGCGCGACGGCGGCGACCGCTACGTCGGCAAGGGCGTCGGCAAGGCCGTCGACGCGGTGATCCAGAAGCTCGGCCCCGCCGTCGAGGGCCTCGACGCCGACGACCAGCGCCTGGTCGACCAGGCCATGCTCGACGCCGACGGCACCCCCAACAAGGCCGAGATCGGCGCCAACGCGATCCTGGGCGTCTCGCTGGCCGTGGCCCGCGCCGCCGCGGACTCCGCCGGCCTGCCGCTCTACCGCTACGTCGGCGGCCCCAACGCCCACGTGCTGCCGGTGCCGATGATGAACATCCTCAACGGTGGTGCCCACGCCGACACCAACGTCGACATCCAGGAGTTCATGATCGCGCCGATCGGCGCGCCCTCCTTCCGCGAGGCGCTGCGCTCGGGCGCGGAGGTCTACCACGCGCTGAAGTCGGTGCTGAAGAGCCGCGGCCTGGCCACCGGCGTCGGCGACGAGGGCGGCTTCGCGCCCGACCTGGAGTCCAACCGCGCCGCGCTGGACCTGATCGCCGAGGCGATCGACAAGGCCGGCTACGAGCTGGGCAAGGACGTCGTGCTCGCGCTCGACGTCGCGGCCACCGAGTTCTGCACCGATGGCTCGTACACCTTCGAGGGCCAGCAGAAGACCGCCGCCGAGATGACGGCGTACTACGCGAGCCTGGTCGACGCCTACCCGATCGTCTCGATCGAGGACCCGCTCGACGAGGACGACTGGGACGGCTGGCGCACGATCACCGAGCAGCTCGGCTCGCGCACCCAGCTCGTCGGCGACGACCTGTTCGTCACCAACGTCGAGCGCCTCCAGCGCGGGATCACCGGCGGGCAGGCGAACGCGCTGCTGGTGAAGGTCAACCAGATCGGCTCGCTCACCGAGACCCTGGACTCCGTCGACCTCGCGCACCGCAACGGCTACCGCTGCATGATGAGCCACCGCTCCGGAGAGACCGAGGACACCACCATCGCCGACCTGGCCGTCGCCACCAACTGCGGCCAGATCAAGACCGGTGCCCCGGCCCGCTCCGAGCGCGTCGCGAAGTACAACCAGCTGCTGCGCATCGAGGACGAGCTCGGCGATGCGGCGCGGTACGCCGGTGTGTCGGCGTTCCCGCGCTACACCTCCTGAGCGACCCTAGACGCATGGCCTCGAACCGATCGTCCTCGCGCGCCTCGGGGCCGCGGGGCCGCACCGGCCCGGGCCGTCCTTCGCGCCCGGCCCCGGGGCGCCCCGCGCGTCCCGTGGCCAGCGCGCCGACGCCGCGGCGTCGTCCCCGGTTGACCAGCCGCGCCACGATCCTGGTCGCCGTCCTCGCGGTGCTGCTGGTCTCCTACGCCTCCTCGGCGCGGGCCTACCTGCAGCAGCGCAGCGAGCTGGACGCCCTGCGGGCCGAGATCGAGCAGCGCGAGAGCGCGATCGCCGACCTCGAGCGGGAGATGCGCCGCTGGCAGGACCCCGCCTTCGTGCAGCAGGAGGCCCGCGAGCTGGGCTACGTCATGCCCGGCGAGACCTCCTACGTCGTGCTCGACGAGGACGGCGAGCCGCTGGAGGCCTCCTCCGAGCTCGCCGACCCCGACGAGGTGGGCGACCAGGAGGAGCCGGCGTTCTGGGAGGACGCCTGGGCGTCGGTCGTGCTGGCCGGGCGACCGCCCGCCGACGACGGCGCCCCGCCCCTGACCGAGATCGACCCCGGCACCGACGGAGCACCCGAATGACCGAGCCCTTCACCCCGGCCGACGCCGCCGCCGTCGAGGCGCAGCTGGGCCGGGAGTCCCGGGGTGTCCACGGCGTCGGGCACCGCTGCCCCTGCGGCAACCCCGACGTGGTGGCCACCCAGCCGCGGCTTCCCAACGGGACGCCGTTCCCCACGACCTACTACCTCACCTGCCCACGTGCTGCGTCGCGGATCGGCACGCTCGAGGGGTCGGGGGTCATGAAGCGGATGCAGGAGCGGCTGGCCGAGGACCCCGAGCTCGCCGCCGCCTACGCCACCGCCCACGAGCGCTACCTCGCGGCCCGTGCGGAGATCGCAGCCGAGCACGGCCTCGACGTCCCCGAGATCGAGGGCATCTCGGCCGGCGGGATGCCCGATCGCGTGAAGTGCCTGCACGTCCTGGCCGGCCAGTCCCTGGCCATGGGCCGGGGCGTGAACCCGCTGGGCGACGAGGTGCTCGACGAGCTCGGCGAGTGGTGGAGGTCCGGCCCGTGCGTGGACAGCCCGTGCGTGTAGCGGCGATCGACTGCGGCACCAACACCATCAAGCTGCTCGTCCTCGACGAGGACGGTGCCGACCTCGAGCGCGAGATGCGCATCGTCCGGCTCGGGCAGGGCGTCGACCGCACCGGTCGGCTCGCCGAGGAGGCGCTGGAGCGCACCTTCGCCGCGGTCGAGGAGTACGCCGCCCTCATCGCGCGCCACGGGGTCGACCGGATCCGTTTCTGCGCGACCTCGGCGACCCGCGACGCGGCCAACGCCGAGGACTTCGCCGCCGGGGTCCGGGCCCGCCTCGGGGTCGCCCCCGAGGTGGTCAGCGGGGACGAGGAGGCCGCGCTCGCCTGGTCCGGGGCGACCCGTGGGCTGCCCGGGCTGGCCGGCCCCGTGGTGGTGCTGGACATCGGCGGTGGCTCCACCGAGCTGGTGCTGGGGTCCGGATCGACCCCCGACGCCGCGCACTCCATGGACATCGGCTCGGTCCGCATGACCGAGCGGCACCTGCGGTCCGACCCGCCCTCGACCGACGAGGTCGCCGCCTGCTTGGCCGACGTCGAGTCGGCCCTCGACGCGTGCCCGGTCGACCCGGGGGCAGCGGTGACGCTGGTCGGTGTCGCCGGCACGGTCACGACTCTCGCCGCCGGGGTGATCGGGCTGTCGGCGTACGACCGGAGCGCGACGCACGGTGCGCGGCTGCCGGTCGCGCAGGTGCACGCGCTGTGCGACCGCCTGGTCGGCTCGACGGCCGAGGAGCGGGCGCAGATGGCGTGGCTGCACCCCGGCCGGGCCGACGTGATCGCCGCCGGCGCGCTGGTGCTCTCCCGGGTGCTGGCGCGCTCGCGGGTCTCCGAGCTGGTCGTCAGCGAGGCCGACATCCTCGATGGGATCGCCTGGTCGCTGTGCGACTGAGGGCCTGGTCGCTGTGCGACTGAGGGCTCGGTGGCTGCGCGAGCAGTAGGCGTCGGGCGTGCCCCTCACCGCATGGGGTGGACTCCTGGCCACGTCCCCGGGGGAGAGTGGGGACGACCCGACCCACGAGGAGGAGCACGATGAGCAAGCTGTCCCTGATCGCCGGACTCGGTGTGGGCTACGTCCTGGGGGCCCGCGCCGGACGAGAGCGGTACGAGCAGCTCAAGGCTGGGGCGCAGAAGGTGGCCCGCGACCCGCGGGTGCAGTCCGCGGCCGACCGGGCCGCCGACCAGGCGCGTGCCCAGACCGAGGCGGCGGTGGCCACGGCCAAGGAGAAGGTCCAGGACGCTGCCCAGGGGGTCGGCGGCTTCACCCAGCAGGCGACGCCCTGACCGTCCGGGGATCGACGCCCGACGCCCTGGTGGCCCTCGACGAGGAGATCACCGGGTGTCGGGCCTGCCCGCGGCTGGTGGCCTGGCGCGAGCAGGTGGCACGGGAGAAGCGGGCGGCCTTCAGGGACGAGGAGTACTGGGGTCGCCCGATCCCGGGCTGGGGCGACCCGGAGCCCCGGATCCTCGTGGTCGGGCTGGCGCCGGCGGCGCACGGCGCCAACCGCACGGGCCGGATCTTCACCGGCGACCCCTCGGGGGACTGGTTGTTCGCCTCCCTGCACCGGGTGGGGCTGGCCGCGATCCCGACCAGCACCCACGCAGGCGACGGGCAGCGGCTGCGCGGCACGCGGATGGCCGCGGCAGTGCGCTGCGCCCCACCACAGAACCAGCCCACGCCCGACGAGCGCGATCGGTGCGCCCTCTGGCTGGACCGGGAGTGGGCGCTGGTGGCGCCGTACGTCGAGGTGGTGGTGACCCTGGGGGCGTTCGGCTGGGCGGCGGCGCTCGGGATGCTCGCGCGGGGCGGGGTCGAGGTGCCGCGGCCGCGGCCGCGCTTCGGCCACGGGGCGGAGGTCGACCTGGGGGAGCGGACGCTGCTGGGCTGCTACCACCCGAGCCAGCACAACACCGCCACCCGGCGGCTCACGGCGCCGATGCTGGACGAGGTGCTCGGTCGCGCGGCGGCACTTGCGAGAATGACCGGGTGAGCACCCTCCACGCCGTCACCGTCCTCGGCCACGACCGCCCCGGCATCATCGCCGAGACCACCGGTCGGCTGTCCGGCCTCGGGCTGAACCTCGAGGACTCCACCATGACGCTGCTGCGCGGGCACTTCGCGATGATGCTGCTCTGCGCGGGCGAGACCCCGGCGGCCGACATCGAGTCGGCCCTGGCTCCGCTCACCGAGGACGGCACGTTGACCGTCACGGTGCGCGAGGTGCCGCAGGAGTCGGCCGGTGCCGAGCGCGGGTCCTCGTGGGTGCTGACCGTCCACGGCGGCGATCGCCCGGGGATCGTCTCGTCGGTCGTCGGGCGGGTCGCCGCCGCCGGGGGAAACATCACCGACCTGACCACGCGGCTGGCCGGCGACCTCTACCTCGTGGTCGCCGAGATCGACCTGCCGGCCGACGCCGACGTCGAGGCCGTCACCACCGCGATCGGGGAGGCGGCGGCCGAGCTCGGGGTCGGCGCGACCCTGCGGCCGGCGGAGGCCGACGAGCTGTGAACCAGCCCGCTCCCGAGGGCCTGAACGCGCAGGTCCTCGCCTGGTCCGAGGCCGACCTCGGCGTCGAGGGCAGGGTCCTCGACGTCGTACGCGCCCCCGCTGCGGTGCTGTCGACCGTGGGCGGGGTCGTCGACCCGACGGCCGCGGAGTCGGTGCAGCTCGCCGCCGACCTGGTCGCCACGATGCGGGTGAGCCCGGGGTGCGTCGGACTCGCGGCGCCGCAGGTGGGCGTCGGGGCCCAGATGTTCTGCGTCGACGTCTCCGCGCACCCCAAGACCCGTGACCACCACGGCACCTTCGTCCTGTGCAACGCCGAGGTCGTCTCCTCCAGCCGCAACGAGAAGGCCCGCGAGGGCTGCATGAGCGTCCCGGACCTCACCGGTGACGTGAAGCGCGCCTCCCGGCTGGTCGTGCGCGGTCAGCTGCCCGGGTCGGGGGAGGAGGTCGAGCTGTCGGCCAACGCCTTCGAGGCCCGCTGCCTCCAGCACGAGATCGACCACTGCCAGGGCCTGCTCTTCGTCGACCGGGTCGCCGGAGCCCACGCGATCTACGCGCGCCAGACCTACCTGTAGTGCCTCAGGTGGGTTGGACGGCCGTCCGTTCACCCCCATGGGGGTGAGTGGGGGACGGACGTCCGGCCACCAGCGCATACCCTTCGCCTGAACGGACGTCCGTCCAACCGATGCGGCCCCCGTGTCCCAACCGGCAGAGGAAGGCGCCTTAAAAGCGCTGTGGTGCGGGTTCGAATCCCGCCGGGGGCACCCGTGAACTCGGCCGAGCCGGCTCGACCTTCCGTGCCCGTCGTACGGAACGTGGCGCCGGTTCGGCGCTCCTGCACGAGAAAGCACGGGGCGGGAACGTCCGGGGCCGCTGGAGCGTTGTACGACTCGAGACCCCCTAAGGTGGGTACATCCCCTGTAGGCCGCCACACCGGCGGCCCCTGTCGGCCTCCAAGGAGAGACCAACCATGCAGAGCAACAACCCGGTGTTCCGCCGGTCCGAGGCGTTCAGCGGAAGCAGCGCCCACGGCAACCAGTCCTACGGCAACTCCGGCTACAGTTCTGACCCCTCGCAGTGGGGCGTCGGGACCCCCGGTGACCCCCAGGGCACGGCCTACGCCCCCGCCCCGCAGGCGCCCAGCGCCCCCATGACCATCGACTCGGTGGTCCAGAAGACCGCGATCACGCTCGGCGTCGTCATCGTGACCGCCTTCGCGACCTGGTCGCTGCTCCCGGAGATCAACGAGACCTCCGCCGAGTCGGCCATCGGCACCGTGGGTGCGGTCGCGACCTTCGGAGCCCTCGGCGCCTTCGTGCTGTCGATGGTCAACGCGTTCAAGAAGGTCGTCAGCCCGGCCCTCGTGCTGGCCTTCGCCGCCCTCGAGGGTGTCGCCCTCGGCGCGATCTCGATGATCTTCAACGTCGCCTACCCCGGCGTCGTGCAGGGCGCGGTCATCGGCACCTTCGCCGCCTTCGCCGGCACCCTGGCCGCCTACAAGGTGCTCAACATCCAGGTCGGCGACAAGTTCCGCCGGTTCGTCATCGCCGCTGTCTTCGGCATGATCGGCCTGTCGCTGATGGAGCTCGTGCTCGGCCTGTTCGGCGCCCAGATCGGCCTGTTCGGCGTCTCCGGCCTCGGCATGATCACCGCGGTGGCCGGCCTGGTGCTCGGTGTGTTCATGCTGATCATGGACTTCGACTTCGTCGAGCAGGGCATCCGCTACGGCGCCCCCGAGCGCGAGTCCTGGACCGCGGCCTTCGCGATGACCGTCTCGCTGGTGTGGATCTACACCAACCTGCTGCGCATCCTGGCCTACTTCAGCCAGGACTGACCCGGCACACGCTGCACGTCGCGTCCCCCCCGCAGGGTCGGCGCGTCAACCACGAAGGGCCCCCCCCGCCCCCCGGGGCCGGCGGGCGGGTGCGGACTACC
>JAYYWX010000149.1:0-6577 GCA_036341255.1 Actinomycetota bacterium
GTCGGCCTGTGGATGGCGCGGGCGCGCCACGTGCACTCGCGGCCGACCACCAGGTCGTCGACGTGGAGCGTCCAGAAGCCGCGGGCGGTGGCGGCGACGTACAACCAGCCGTCGCCCCAGGCCAGGCCGCCGGCGTGCACCCGCAGCGGCTCGCCCTCGGGGGTCAGCAGCGGCACGTGGGCGTAGCGGCGGGTGGCGAGGTCCACGACGGAGACGCGCGAGCCGGCGCCGCGGCGGGAGTACCACGACACCAGCAGCCGCTCCCCGGCCCACGTGATGCCCTGCGGCCACCACTCGCGCGTGAGCTGGTCGCGCAGGTCCCACGACCACGCGCGCTGCGCCGCACGCCCGTGCAGCAGCCGTACGACGGGGAGCCGGTGCAGCCGCCGGGCGAGTGGCACCTCGAGCAGCGAGCTCACGCCCGCCTCCTCGTCGCCACCGCGACACCGACCGTGGACAGCGCCAGCCCGAGCACCGCGAGCCCGGTCAGCTTCTCGTCCAGCAGCACCCACGCCAGCACGGCCGTCACCGGCGGCATCAGGAAGAACACGCTCGCGCTCGCCCCGGCGCCACCCCGGCGCACCAGCAGCCCGAGGAGCAGCAGGCCGAGCACCGAGTTCACGCCCGCCAGCCAGAGCACGGCGACCGTCGCGTCCACGCCGGACGTCACCGACGGCGCCCCCTCCACGAGGACGGCCAGCACCACCAGCGGCGGCACGCACACCGCGCACTGCAGCGTCGCCGACCAGATCGGGTCGGTCCGCGTGCCGATCCACCGTTGCCCGAGCGTCCCCAGCGACAGGCACGCCAGCGAGGCGACGCCCAGCAGCAGCCCGGCGACCCCGCCGGCCCGGTCGATGTCGGGACCCAGCACCACGACCACGCCCGCGACGCCCACCACGAAGCCGACCACCTGCAGCCGCGTCAGCCGCTCCCCGAGCAGCACCCCCGCGAGCACCGCGGTCAGCACGGGCGACAGCGAGTGCAGCAGCGCACCCAGGGTGGCCTGCAGCCCGAGCTCGAACGCGGCGTACATCGTGCCGAACAGCAGGCCGTTCATCACCAGCCCCGACGCCGCCACCCGCACCAGGTCCTCGCGCGAGATCCGCAGCGCACCGCGGGAGAGCCGGGCCAGGGGGTAGAGCATCAACGCCGCCACCGCGAACCGCAGCACCAGCACCCAGAAGGGCGAGACCGCCTCCACACCCGCCGGCCCCGCGACGTATCCGGACGACCACACCAGCACGAAGGCCACCGCCGGCCAGAACGGCACGCCCACCAGGGGAGCGGCGACAGGGGCCCGAGACGTCATGGCGCCATCATCGCGGAGACCTGTCGCCACCACGTGGATGCAGGTCTCCGCGTTGAAGGTTGTCCACAGGCAAGGGGAGGCCCGGCAGGCGCCGAGCCCGCGCGCGGGTAGGACCCACGCATGGACGACCCGACCCTGCGACGACTCCTGGCCGACCTCGCACACCAGGACGGAGTCGTCACGCACCGCCAGCTCATCGAGGGCGGCGCCGAGCCGCACGACGTACGCCGCTGGGTCCGCGCGCGGCTGCTCAGCCCGGTCCATCGTGGGGTGCACGTCGACCACACCGGACCGCTCACGCCGCGCCAGCGCGAGTGGGTGGCGGTGCTCGCCTGCGGGGCGGGTGCCGCCGTGTGCCTCCTCGGCGCTCCCGGGCCGCTGGTGCACGTGGCCATCGACGCCTCTCGTCGGGTCGTCGCGCCGCCGGGCGTGCGGCTGCACCGGGTCCGCGGACTCGCCAAGCAGGTCCGGTCGACCAGCCCACCCCGCCTCGCGCCCGAGCACGACGCCCTTCTGGCCATCGACCTGACCGCCACCGAGGACGAGGTCGTTCGCATCCTCACCGACGTCGTGCGCACCCGCGCCACCACCACCGCACGCCTCCGCGCCGCCACGGCGTCCCGCAGCCGGCTCCGTCACCGACGACTGGTCCTCGCGGCGCTCGACGACGTCGAGCGCGGCACCCAGTCGGTCCTGGAGCACCGCTACCTCCGCGACGTCGAACGCGCCCACCAGCTGCCCGCCGCGACCTGGCAACAGCGGCGCCGGGTCGGCGGCCGCACTGAGTACGCAGATGCCGCCTACGAGAGACAGCAGGTCCTCGTCGAGCTCGATGGGCGGACCGCCCACACCGGCTGGGACGCCGAGAACCGGGATGCTCGGCGAGACCTCGACCAGGCCGCGGCCGGCCACGTCACCGTGCGGCTGCGGCACCGCCAGGTGCTCGCGGAGCCGTGCGCCACCGCCGTACGCCTGGCCCGGCTGCTGCGCTCGCGAGGCTGGACCGGCGCCCCGCGACCCTGCGGCCCGCGCTGCGACGTCATCGCGGAGACCTGGAGCCACCAGGCGGCGACAGGTCTCCACGATGAGGCCGGGTGAGCCCGGATAGGGTCCCGACCGTGAGGAAGGTCGTCGTGGCAGCCGCCATCGTGCGCGGCGGACGCGTGCTGGCAGCCCGGCGTACGACGCCGCCCGAGGCCGCCGGGCGCTGGGAGCTCCCGGGGGGCAAGTGCGAGCCGGGCGAGCCGCCCACGGCCGCGCTGGAGCGCGAGATCGCCGAGGAGCTCGGCTGCGACATCGAGGTCACCGCCTGGCTCGAGGGCGCGACCCCGATCGGCGAGACCCACGAGCTGCGTGCCGCCCTCGCCCGTCTCACGCGGGGCGAGCCCGAGCCCACCGAGCACGACGAGGTCCGCTGGCTCCCGCCCGAGGAGCTCGACACCGTCGACTGGCTCGAGCCCGACCGGCCGTTCCTGCCCGAGCTGCGCTTCGCCCTCGAGCACGCCGCGAGCCTCGCACGGGGCGGCAGCGGCACCCGCCGCGTCATCGTCTTCGACGAGGACGACGCCCGCGCGGTCGAGCAGCGGCTGCGCGGCGACGGCTTCGAGGCCGAGGTCGTCCGCGAGCGGCTCCAGGGCGAGGACGACGACGAGGACCACCCCTGGGCGGTGCTGACCGACGCGCCGAGCCTGGTCGCGGACGTGCTCGCCGACGAGTTCGACGGGTGGCTCGACGAGGAGCCGGAACAACCCGCACCCCGAGCGGGTTCTCCGCTCGACCTCCCCACCGCGCCCCGAAGGATCAAGAGGACCGATGCCTGACGCGACCCAGCGCCTCCTGCTCGTGCACGCCCACCCCGACGACGAGACCATCGGCAACGGCGCCACCATGGCCAAGTACGTCGCCGAGGGCCGCCAGGTCACCTGCGTCACCTGCACCGCGGGGGAGATGGGCGAGATCCTCGTCCCCGACCTGGCCCACCTCGCGGCCGACCAGGAGGACGGCCTCGGCGAGCACCGGCGTACCGAGATCGAGGACGCCATGGCCGCCCTCGGCGTCACCGACCACCGCTGGCTCGGCGGCTTCGGCCGCTTCCGCGACTCCGGCATGAAGTGGCACGAGGCCGGCCACGCCATCGCCGCCGACGAGACCGACGACCGCGCGTTCGCCAACGCCGACCTCACCGTCGCCGCCGACGAGCTCGTGCAGATCATCCGCGAGGTCCGCCCGCAGGTGATGGCGACCTACGACCAGTTCGGCGGCTACGGCCACCCCGACCACATCCAGGCCCACCGCGTCGCGACGTACGCCGCCCACCTGGCCGCCGTGCCGTCCTACCGTCCCGAGCTCGGTGAGGCCTGGGACATCGCGAAGATCTACTGGAACGCGATGTCGGAGTCGAAGATGCGCGAGGGCCTGCGCCGGCTCCGCGACGCCGGCGAGGACACCGTCTTCGAGGGCATGGACCCCGACGGCCCGATGCCGCACTTCGTCACCGCCGACGAGCACCTCTCCTGCGCCGTGGACGCCACCGACTTCGTCGACGCCAAGATGGCCGCGATGAAGGCCTACCCGACGCAGATCCAGCTCGACGGCCCGTTCTTCGCGCTCTCCAACAACGTCGGCGACACCGCCTGGGGCGTGGAGTACTACCGCCTCGCCAAGGGCACCCTCGGGCCGCTCGGCGAGGACGGCCTCGAGACCGACCTCTTCGCCGGCCTGTGAGCCGGGCGGACCGGTGACGCGGGCGGGCCTGCTGCTGCTCGGCCTCGCGGTCGGGCTGGCCGGCACCGCCCTGCACCAGTCCGCCCTCTGGCTGGCGGTCACGGCGCTGGCCGCCGCCGCGATCACCACGGCGACCCCGCCGGCCCACCGGCTCTGGTGGGCGGCCGGCTTCTCCCTCCCGCCGCTGGCGATGTCGCTGCCCAGGGGCGAGGGGGACGTGGTGCTCGCCGGCACCGGCAGCCTGCTGCTGGCCTGCCTCGCGGCCCTCGTGCTGGGCATCGGGCTGGCCGGCCTGCTGCCGGCGGGGCGTCCCGCTCCGCAGCCCCAGCACGACGCGCCACCGCCCCCTTCCTAGACTCGCCCGCATGGCAAAGGACTCCGGACGCGAAGCCCTCGGTGGCAGGGCCGTCGTCGTCGCCCTCGCCGCGGTCGTCCTCCTCCTGGGGGGCGCGTACGCCGCTGCCGGGGCGTTCGCGAGCGACCGGGTGCCGCGGGGGACGACCGTCGCCGGGGTCGCCGTGGGCGGGCAGACGCCGGCCGAGGCGAAGCAGACGCTGGCCCGTGCCTGGCAGGATCGTGTCGACGCGCCGATCACCGTCACCGTCGACGGCGAGACCACGACGGTCGAACCCTCGGAGGCCGGCCTCGAGCCTGCCCTGGATGCGACGGTCGAGGCCGCCGGAGCCGGCGACTCCTGGGCGCCGGGCCGGCTCTGGGACTACTGGACCGGGGGCGACGAGGTCGACCCGGTCGTCACGGTCGACGAGGACCGCATGGAGACCACCGTGCAGCGCCTCGACGGTGAGCTCGGGACCGCGCCCGTCGACGCGACCGTCACCTTCACCGGCTCCAGTGTCCGGACCACCGAGGCCACGACCGGCAGGGTGCTGGACGACCAGGCGGTGCGCGAGGCCCTCGTGGCGGCGTACCTCACCGAGGAGCCGAGCGCTGATCTCGACCTGGTCGACGTGGAGCCCGACATCACCGACGCCGACGCCGAGGCGGCCGTCGAGGAGCTGGCCAACCCCGCGCTCGCCTCGCCGGTGACGCTGCTGTTCGGGGAGACGCCGGTCAAGCTGCGCCCGGCCGACTACGCCAAGGCGCTGAGCCTGGAGCCGGAGGACGGCGAGCTGGCGCTGGCCGTCGACCCCGACGTGCTGACCGACCTCGTGGGCGACGCGACCGCCTCCGGCGAGCCGGTCGACGCCGGCATCCGCATCGTCGACGGGGAGCCCAAGGTCGTCCCGGCCAAGCCGGGCGTCGACTTCGCCGACGAGGACGTCTACGACGTGTTCATCGACCTGCTCGACGAGCCCGCGGGGGAGCGGCGCGCCGAGGTCGACGCGACCGTCGTCGAGCCCGACGTCACGACCAAGGACGTCCGCCAGCTCGGCATCAAGGAGCAGGTCTCGACCTTCACGACCTACTACCCGCACGCGGACTACCGCAACACCAACATCGGCCGTGCCGCCGAGCTGACCAACGGCACCCTGCTGCTGCCCGGCGAGACCTTCTCGATGAACGACATCGTGGGCGAACGCACCCGCGAGAACGGCTTCACCGAGGGCTTCATCATCTCCAACGGCATCCTGCGCGAGGACCTCGGCGGCGGCGTCTCCCAGCTCGCCACGACGCTGTTCAACGCGATGTTCTTCGCCGGCCTCGAGGACGTCGAGCACAAGCCGCACTCCTTCTACATCGACCGCTACCCGGTCGGCCGCGAGGCCACCGTCGCGTGGGGCGTGCTGGACATGCGGTTCCGTAACGACACCAAGCACGGCGTCTACGTGCAGTCGTTCATCCGGCCCAGCACGCCGGGCACCCAGGGGTCGGTGACAGTCTCGCTGTACTCCACCAAGGTGTGGGACATCGAGGCCCGCGCCAGCAACCGCTACGCCTACACCCAGCCCGAGGTCCGCTACCTGCAGACCGACGACTGCTACGCCTACACCGGCTCCCAGGGCTTCCAGATCGACGTCTTCCGCGACTTCCGGCGCCCCGGCAAGGACGAGGTCGTGCGCACCGAGAAGTTCCACACCGTCTACACCCCCAGCGACTCCGTGCGCTGCGGCAAGCCGCCCAAGGAGGACCAGGACGGCTGACGTCGACCGGCACCTTGGTCAGGGGGCGTCGCGGAAGGTCCCGGTGGGAGAGAGGTAGCGCACCGTGTGGTGCACGCCGAGCCCGAGCGAGTCGTACAGCGCCCGTGCGGGGTGGTTGTCGCTCTCCACGTGCAGCCACGCAGTGAGCGCGCCACGCTCGGCGCCCCACTCGAGCAGCGTGGAGACCACGTCACGGGCCAGCCCGCGCCGGCGGTGCTCGAGGCGCACCCTCAGCTCGTGGACGCCCAGCCAGTCGCCGTCGAGGACGGCGCGACCCTCGGCCAGCGGCTCGCGCTCACCGGGTACGACGACGACCACCCGGTCCTCACCCGACTCCGGCGCGACGACCGCTGCTCCCGCGGTCGGACCGAGGCCGCGCCGGGTGCGCGACACCGACCCCAGGCGCAGCTCGGCCTCGCCGTGCTCGAGCGGCCGCCAC
>JAYYWX010000150.1:0-18721 GCA_036341255.1 Actinomycetota bacterium
GGCCCCGGGTCATCGACCCGGGGCCTTCGCTCACGTGCGCGAGGGGGGAGTTGAACCCCCACGTCCTTTCGGACACACGGACCTGAACCGTGCGCGTCTGCCTATTCCGCCACTCGCGCGTGAAGCGTCCGCAGGTTATCCCAGTCCCGGTCCCGCACCCAAACCGGCGACCGACCCGGCCGACGACCCGCCCGGCGGCCGCCCACGGACCCGCGGGGTGGCGCCGCACCACACCCGCTTCGTTACGATCGGGCGCACCCGGCCGCCGTGCCGGGCGGTCGGCCTGCCTCGTCGGCCCGCACGCCCATGCGCAGCACGCCCAGGACCAGCACCACCAGCCCGGACAGCATCACCACGCACAGGACAGGGAAAGGAGGCGGACGTGAGCAGCCTGCAGCGGTTCGAGCGACGACTCGAGCAGATGATCTCCGGGGCGTTCGCGCGCGCCTTCCGGTCCGCCGTGCAGCCGGTGGAGATCGCGGCCGCCCTGCAGCGCGAGTGCGACAACAACGCCCAGATCCTGTCGCGACAGCGACGCCTGGTGCCCAACGACTTCCACGTGGAGCTCGCGCAGACCGACCTCGAGCGGCTGGCGCCGTACGACTCGGCCATGGCCGCGGAGCTGGAGAAGCAGGTCACCGAGCACGCCCAGCAGAACGGCTACTCCTTCCCGGGCCCGGTCAGCATCGACTTCGAGGCCTCCGAGGACCTCACCACCGGCCGGTTCCGCGTGCGCAGCCGCGCGCTGGCCAAGGTCAGCAGCAACAGCACCCACACCCAGGTCGGCCGGGCCCGCGCGGTGCTCGAGGTCAACGGCACCCAGCACCCGCTGGCGCCCCCGGGAGCGATCGTGGGGCGCGGCACCGACGCCGACGTCCGCATCAACGACCCCGGCGTGAGCCGCCAGCACGTCGAGTTCCGCGTCGAGGCCGCAGGCGACCGGTTGCACATCGACGTCCGCGACCTCGGCTCGACCAACGGCATGCTCGTCGACGGCCAGAAGATGAGCCGCTCGGTGGCCGACGACGGCACCGAGGTCACCATCGGCAACACCGTGCTCAAGGTCAGGGTGGTCTCCGAGGATGTCTGAGCTGACGCTGCTGCTGATCCGCATCGCCTACCTCGCGGTGCTGTGGATCTTCGTGCTCTCCGCGATCTCGGTGATCCGCTCGGACATGTTCGGGGCCCGCGTGCCGGAGACCGCCCGCACCCCCGAGCCCCGCGGCCGGGAGGCCAAGCCGAAGAAGCCGGCCAAGCGCCGCGGCGCACCGACCCACGTGCTGGTCACCGAGGGCTCCAACGCCGGCGAGCGCGCCGAGCTCGCCGACGCCCCCATCCTCATCGGTCGCGGCTCCGACGCCGCGATCCGCCTCGACGACGACTACGTCTCGACCCGCCACGCGCGCATCGCCGCTGCGGGCGACCAGTGGTTCGTCGAGGACCTCGGCTCCACCAACGGCACCTACATCGGCACCGTGCGGATCACCCAGCCGACCACGATCACGCTCGGCACGCAGGTCCGGATCGGCAAGACGATCCTGGAGCTGCGCAAGTGAGCGACGCGCCCCAGAGTCCCGCCGAGGGCGCCGCGAGCCCGGCCGCCCCGACCCTGCGCCTGCAGTGGTCGGCGATCTCCGACGTGGGCCGGGTCCGCAAGGACAACCAGGACTCCGGGTACGCCGGTCCCTGGCTGCTCACCGTCTGCGACGGCGTCGGCGGCGCGATGCGCGGCGACATCGCCTCCAGCGTCGCGCTGCAGCAGCTGCGCAAGCTCGACGAGGAGCCCCCCGGGGCGATGGAGTCCGACGAGCTGCTCGGCCGCGTGGGCGGGGCGCTGCACCGCGCCCACGACCGGATCGGTGAGGTCGTCGACGAGGAGCCGACGCTCAACGGCACCAGCACCACCGCCACCGTGCTGCACTTCGACGGCCGCCAGGTCGGCGTCGGCCACATCGGCGACAGCCGCGCCTACCTCCTGCGCGAGGGCGAGATCAGCCGGCTGACCAGCGACCACACCTTCGTCCAGAGCCTCATCGACGAGGGCCGCATCACCGAGGCCGAGTCGCGGGTCCACCCCCACCGCAACCTCATCCTCAAGGCCGTCGACGGCATCCACGAGGCCGAGCCCGACCTGTTCGTCGTCGCGCTGCAGGCCGGTGACCGCCTCTTCGTCTGCTCCGACGGCGCCACCGCCTCCCTCGACGACGACGACCTGCGCGCGATCCTCGCCGAGGGCACCCCCGACTTCGCGGCGGTCGAGCTGGTCCGCCGCGCCCTCGACGCCGGGTCGACCGACAACGTCACCTGCCTGGTCGCCGACGTCCTCGACGAGGCCGGTGCCTCCGAGCGGGCCGAGGTGCTCGCGGACCTCCAGCCGATGGTGGTCGGCGCGGCCACCGACGTACGCCGCCGTCCGCACCGCACCCCGCTGCCCACCGGCCTGTTCCGCGGACGCAGCGACACCGGCGAGCAGCCGGCCGTCGAGGCCGAGCTCCCCGACGACCTGCCGGCGGACGCCCACGCGATCCCCAGCGACCCCATCGACCCCGAGACCGCCCGCTACGCCCCGAGGCCGCCGCGCCGCTTCGCGTGGCTGCGCCGGCTGCTCACGGCCCTGATCGTGGTGGGCCTGGCCTGGATGGGCGTGGCCGCAGCATGGTCGTGGACCCAGGACCAGTACTACGTCGGCGAGGTCGACGGCACCGTCCACGTCTTCCGCGGCATCGACTTCGCCCTGCCCGGCATCGAGCTCTCCGAGCCCTACGAGTCCACCAACGTCACCCTCGACCGCCTCCCCGGCTACGTCGCCGACGGCGTCCGCTCCGGCGTTGCCGCCGACGACCTCGAGGACGCGCGCTCGATCGTGGAGAACCTCGCCGAGCAGATGACCGGCTCCCCCGACGGGGCCGACGGGCAGGAGGGGTGACCGGGGTGTCCCAGACCACCGGCAACCCGCTCCTCGGCTTCGTGCACCGCCGTCGCCGCGGCGCCGAGCTGTTCCTGCTCGTGCTGGCCCTCGCGGTCGGCATCGGTGCCTACGCCGCGGTCGGCATCGGGGTGGAGGGCACCGTCCCCGCCGACCTGGTCGGGTACGGCGGATGGCTGGCCGCCCTGGTGATCGTGGCCCACCTCGTGGTGCGGGCCACCGCGACCTACGCCGACCCGGTCCTGCTGCCGGTGGTGGCGGCCCTCAACGGGCTGGGCCTCGCGGTCATCCACCGCCTCGACCTGACCGAGGACACCGGTTTCGCGGCCCAGCAGCTGATCTGGATGACGATCGGCGTGGGGCTCTTCGTCGCCACCCTGCTGTTCCTGCGCGACCACCGCGTCCTCACCCGGTTCACCTACACCTCGGGCCTGGGCGCGATCGTGCTGCTCCTGCTGCCGATGCTGCCGCTCATCGGCAACGAGGTGCGCGGCGCCCGCATCTGGATCCGCCTCGGCCCGCTCGGCTTCCAGCCCGGCGAGGTCGCCAAGGTGCTGCTCGTCGTCGCCTTCGCGGGCTACCTCGTGCTGCACCGCGACGCGCTCGCGCTGGCCGGGCGCCGGCTGCTGTTCGTCGACCTCCCGCGCGGCCGCGACCTCGGCCCGATCCTCGGCATGTGGCTGATCAGCCTCGGCATCCTGGTCTTCCAGCGCGACCTCGGCTCCAGCCTGCTCTTCTTCGGGCTGTTCCTCTTCATGCTCTACGTGGCGACCGAGCGAGCCGGGTGGCTGGTCGTCGGCGGCGGCCTGTTCCTCGGCGGGGCGCTGGTGGCCTGGCAGCTCTTCAGCCACGTCCAGACCCGCGTCAACGTGTGGCTGGACCCCTTCGCCTACTACGGCCCCGGCACCAACGACACCGCCTTCCAGCCGGTCGAGGCGACCTTCGGCATGGCCTGGGGCGGTCTGCTGGGCCGTGGCTTCGGCGGCGGCGACCCCGGCCGCGTCCCGTTCGCGGAGTCCGACTTCATCATGGCCGCCATCGGCGAGGAGCTCGGCCTGACCGGGATGATGGCCGTGCTGCTGCTCTACGGCCTGATCGTCGAGCGCGCGCTGCGGGCGGCGCTGATCTCCCGCGACGGGTTCGGCAAGCTGCTGGCGGCCGGCCTCGGCGGGGTCTTCGCGCTGCAGGTCTTCGTCGTCATCGGCGGTGTCACGGGCCTGATCCCGCTCACCGGCCTCACGACGCCGTTCCTCTCCTACGGTGGCTCCTCGCTGGTGGCCAACTGGGTGATCATCGCGCTGCTGCTGCGGGTCTCCGACCTCGCACGCCGTCCGGTCCCCGAGCTGGCGACGGTCGAGGAGGCCGGCGGCGACGACGACACCCAGGTGATCCGGGGGCTGAGATGAACAAGCCGATCCGCACCCTCTCGGTCTTCTGCCTGCTGATGTTCCTGGCGCTGATGGCCAACGTGACCTACCTGCAGTACTGGCGGGCCGACTCGCTCAACGACGACGGCCGCAACCGTCGGGCGGTCGACGCTGCGTTCTCCCAGCCGCGCGGCGCGATCCTGGTGGGGCGCGAGCCGATCGCCTCCTCCGAGCCGTCCGGCGACCGCTACGAGTACCAACGCACCTACTCCCAGCCGCTGGCCTACGCCCACGTCACCGGTTGGTACAACTACTTCAACGCCCAGTCCGGCGCCTGCAGCAGCTGCCAGCGCCGCGTCGAGCAGACGCAGGACGACCTGCTCAGCGGTGAGGACGACCGGCTCTTCGTCACGCGCCTGGTCGACCTGCTCTCCAACGAGGAGTCCGCCGGCGGCAACGTCGCGCTGACCCTCGACCCCGACGCGCAGCGCGCCGCCTTCGACGGCCTGCGCGAGGTCCTCGGCCCCGACGGCGAGGGCGCCGTGGTGGCGCTGGAGCCGCGCACCGGGAAGGTGCTGGCGATGGTCTCACTGCCCACCTTCGACCCCAACCGCCTGGCCAGCCACGACCTCAGCGAGGTCACCGCGGCCGGCGACGAGCTCGAGGACGACCCCGGTCAGCCGCTGCTCAACCGGGCCATCCAGACCACGTTGCCGCCGGGCTCGACCTTCAAGGTCGTCACCGCGGCCGCCGCGATCGAGAACGGCCTCTACGAGGCCGGCGACGACGTGCCGGGCGGGCCGTCCTTCCAGCTGCCGCAGACCACCGGCGACACCGGCCTGATCGACAACGAGGGGCGCGACTGCGGTGCGGACCGCATCCCCTTCGCCCAGTCGATGGAGAACTCCTGCAACACCACCTTCGCCCGGCTGGCGATCGAGGTCGGCGCGGACCGGATGCGCGAGCAGGCCGAGGCGTTCGGCTTCAACCAGCAGTACTTCGAGGACCTCCTCCCCCAGGCCACCGCCCGGTTCCCCGAGGAGATGAACGACCCGCAGACCGGCCAGTCCGGCATCGGCCAGTTCGACGTCGCCGCCACCCCGCTGCAGATGGCGATGGTGGTCGCCGGCATCGCCAACGGCGGCACGGTGATGAAGCCCTATCTCGTCGACGAGGTGCAGAGCCCGGAGTTCGAGCAGATCGACCAGACCGACCCCGAGGCGCTTTCGGACGCGGTGAGCGCCTCCACGGCCAACCAGCTGACCGACCTGCTGGTCTCCACCGTCGACAACGGCACCGCGCGCCCGGCCGCGATCCCCGGCGTCCAGGTCGCCGGCAAGACCGGCACCGCCCAGAGCGGCAACCCCGACGTGCCGCCGTACGCCTGGTTCGTCTCCTTCGCCCCCGCCGACGACCCCGAGGTCGCCGTCGCGGTGATGATCCAGAAGGCTCCCGGCGTCGACCGCGGCGAGATCGCCGGCGGTCTGTTGGGTGGGCCGATCGCGAAGGCCATCATGGAAGCGGTGATCAACAAGTGACCCCTCCGCAGACCCCCGGCGACCACACCGGCGGTGGCTCCGGCGGCGCCCTGGGCGACGCCGGCTCCTTCGCCGACGACGCCCGGCGCTACCAGCTGGAGTCGCGCATCGCGACCGGCGGCATGGGCGAGGTCTGGCGTGCGCGCGACACGACCCTCGGCCGCACCGTCGCGGTCAAGGTGCTCAAGCGGGAGTACGCCGACGACCCGGCCTTCCGGTCCCGCTTCGAGACCGAGGCCCGGCACGCCGCCTCCCTGCACCACCCCGGCATCGCTGCCGTCTTCGACTTCGGCGAGGCCGAGTCCGTGGACGGCTCCGGCGTGCCCCGGCCCTACCTCGTGATGGAGCTCGTCGAGGGGCAGCCGCTCTCCGCGCTGCTGCGCCCCGGTGCACCGATGGACCCCGACGCCGCCACCGACCTGATGGCCCAGGCGGCCGATGCGATCGCGGCCGCGCACGCGGCCGGGATCGTCCACCGCGACGTGAAGCCGGCCAACCTCATCGTCACGCCGGACCGGAAGGTCAAGGTCACCGACTTCGGCATCGCGCGCGCCGCCGACAGCGTCGGCATCACCCAGACCGGCCAGGTGCTGGGCACCCCGCAGTACCTCTCCCCCGAGCAGGCCCGCGGCACGACCGCGACCGCCGCCTCGGACGTCTACTCCCTCGGCGTCGTGGCCTTCGAGTGCCTCGCCGGCCGCCGCCCCTTCGACGCCGGCTCGCCGGTCGCCACCGCACTGGCGCACCTCAACCAGCCCGTCCCCGACCTCCCCGACACCGTCCCCGGTCCCCTGGCCGCCGTGGTGCGCCGCGCGCTCGCCAAGGACCCCGCCGACCGGCACGCCGGGGCCGCCGACCTCGCCCGGGCGCTGCGCTCACCCGCCGGCGCGGCCGGAGCCGCCGGAGCCGCTGCGGGGGCGGGTGGCGCCGCCGACGCGGCCACCGCCGTCGTACCCCCCGTCGGCGCGGCGCACGAGCCCGAGCCCGCCACCGCGGTCATGGGCGCGGTCCCCGCCGACCCCGCCCCGACACCCGTCCCGCCGCCCACCACCTCGACACCCGCACAGGACGACCGGCGGCGGCCGTTCCCGTGGGCCACCCTGCTGCTCACCATCGCGCTGGTGGCCGCGGTCGTGCTGGTCGTGGTCCTGCTGCTGACCGGCGACGACGGCAGCGAGGAGCCGGCCGACGAGCCGACCTCCAGCGCCCCCACCTCGCAGAGCAGCGAGCCCACCACCGAGCCGGCCACCCCGACCGCGCCCGCGACCGTCGAGGTCGACGAGGCCGACTTCGTGGGGCGCGACTACCGCGAGGTGCGCGAGCGGCTCGAGGACCTCGGGCTGCGGCCCGTGCTCAACGAGCTCGACAACGACGGCAGCCGCGAGGCCGGCACCGTCGACGGCCTCAACCCGACCGGCAGCCTCTCGGAGGGCGACAGCATCACCATCTCCTACTGGGGCGAGGCCCCCGAGACGACCGAGCCCACGCCCGAGCCCACCCCGACCGAGTCCGAGTCGCCCAGCGAGAGCGCCTCGTCACTCCTGGGCGCACCCAGCGAGGAGGCCACCCAGTGAGCGGCAGCGGCACCGTCGGCGGACGCTACGAGCTCGGCGAGCTCCTCGGTCGCGGAGGCATGGCCGAGGTGCGCAAGGGCACCGACACCCGGTTGGGACGCGTGGTCGCGGTCAAGCGGCTGCGCACCGACCTGGCCAGCGACGCGACGTTCCAGGCCCGCTTCCGCCGGGAGGCGCAGTCCTCGGCCTCGCTCAACCACCCCGCGATCGTCGCGGTCTACGACACCGGCGAGGAGCCCTCGGCCGACGGCAGCGGCGTCGCCCAGCCCTACATCGTCATGGAGTACGTCGCCGGACGCACGCTGCGCGACATCCTGCGCGAGGGCCGCAAGATCCTGCCCGAGCGCGCCCTGGAGATCACCAGCGGCGTGCTCTCCGCGCTCGACTACAGCCACCGCGCGGGGATCATCCACCGCGACATCAAGCCCGGCAACGTCATGCTCACCCCGAGCGGCGACGTGAAGGTGATGGACTTCGGCATCGCCCGGGCCATCTCCGACGCCTCCTCCACGATGACCCAGACCGCGGCCGTCGTCGGCACCGCCCAGTACCTCTCCCCCGAGCAGGCCCGCGGCGAGACCGTCGACTCCCGCTCGGACGTCTACTCCGCCGGCTGCCTGCTCTACGAGCTCCTCACCGGCAGGCCGCCGTTCGTCGGCGACTCCCCGGTCGCGGTGGCCTACCAGCACGTCCGCGAGCAGGCCCAGCCGCCCAGCGACCACGACACAGACCTCCCGCCGGAGGTCGACGCGATCGTGATGAAGGCGCTGGCCAAGCGGGTCGAGGACCGCTACCAGTCCGCCGCCGCCATGCGCAGCGACATCGAGCGCTACCTCGCCGGCCGCCCCGTCCAGGCCGCAGCCGTCCCCCCGGTCGCGGTGCCGCCGGCCGCCGCCACCGCGGTGGCCGCCCGCCCCGTGCCCGCCGCCGCGCCCGGTCCGACCACCGGCACCCAGTCGGCCATCCCGTACGCCGAGGACGAGCGCCGCACGCCCGTCGGCTTCCTCGTGCTGCTCGGCCTGCTCGTGATCGCCCTCGTCGTCGCGGGCGCCCTGCTGTGGCCGCGGCTGTTCCCCGCCGCGCCCGACGAGGTGCGGGTGCCCGACGTGGTCGGGCGCGGGGAGAAGCAGGCGCGCACCACGCTGGGTGCGGCGGGATTCGAGGTGACCACGGAGCTCGAGACCTCCGACCGGCCCGTCGGCAAGGTCATCGACCAGGACCCGTCGGGCGACTCCTTCGTCGAGCCGGGCTCGACGGTCACCATCACGGTGAGCGCCGGGCCACCCGAGGCCACAGTCCCCGACGTGGTCAACCAGCAGCGCGACCAGGCGACCGCGACCTTGGAGGCGGCCGGCTTCGACGTCGACGTGACCCGCGGCGAGTCCGACGAGCCGCGCAACCAGGTGCTCGCGCAGTCACCCGAGGCGGGACTCGAGGTCGCCGAGGGCAGCACGGTGCTGCTCACCCTCTCCGACGGACCCGAGGCGGTCCCCGACGTCATCGGCCTGGAGCAGCAGGAGGCCGAGCAGCGGATCCGCGACGCCGGCTTCAACCCGGTCGTGCGTGAGGACAACTCCTCGACCGAGCCGAAGGGCACCGTGGTCGACCAGAGCCCCAAGGGCGACCAGAAGGTCCCGCAGCAGACCGACGTCAACATCTTCGTCTCCACCTACGAGGAGCCGACCGAAGAGCCCAGCCCCACCGACGAGCCGTCGCCGACCGAGCCGACCGAGAGCCCCACGGCCACCGAGTCGCCCTCGGCGCTGCTCGGCGGCAACGGCCGCTCCGTCACCCGCGGGCGGCGCAGCCCTCGGGCCTAAAGGCAGGGCTCGGCCGGGTTTGTCGGCCAGCTGATGAACCCGGGAGCTGAACGACAAAGGTTCGTCGTCTCGCTTCCGGGTCTGTCGGCCAGCCGACAAACCCGGCAGGCCACGCGACACCCGGGCCTCCGCGCACGGATCGCCCGCGCCTAGACCGTCGGCTCGAGCGGCTCGGCGTAGGACAGGTCCAGCAGCCCGTCGTACGCCGGAGCCTCGACCTCGTCCTCGACCATGTCCCACCCGATCCGGATGTCCTCCTGGATCGCCTGCGAGCGGTAGAACGCGAGGTAGGGGTCGGTCTCGATCGAGGCGGCCAGCGCCGTGGGGTCGCCCACGGCCTCGATGACGTAGGGCTGCGGGTAGGGGACGCCCTGCAGGGTCACCGAGTTGGCCTCGCACTTGATGCCGGTGGTGGAGACGATCCGCTGCCCCTGCACGGTCACCGCCCTGGCCCCGCCCCGCCACATGGCGTTGACGACCGCCTGGATGTCCTGCTGGTGGACGATGAGGAACTTCAACGGCTGGTCGGTGTCGTCTGCCTCGAGCGGGGAGTCCGAGAGCGTGATCCGCACACCCTCGCCCTCACGCGGGGTGAGGCCGGCC
This sequence comes from Actinomycetota bacterium, assembly GCA_036341255.1. Taxonomy (GTDB): domain Bacteria; phylum Actinomycetota; class Actinomycetes; order Propionibacteriales; family Nocardioidaceae; genus Nocardioides. Next base: position 9,829 of record JAYYWX010000150.1, read on the forward strand.
GGGTCGCGGAGATCCTCGATGCGCCCCTGGACCCGCTTGACGTCCCGGCTGCCCACCTGGGCGCTGAGGTCGGTCACCTGCGCGGTCAGGTCGGCGACGCGCGAGCGCAGCTCCTCGTAGGAGTCGGCCTCGGCCTGCACCAGCGACGCGAGGTCGGTGTAGCGGCCGGCCCGCAGGTCGGTGCCCTCGCTGTTGACGGCGCTGACCGCGAAGAGCGACCCGCTGAGCAGCACCATCACCGGCGTACCGACCCGCCAGGCGCCGCCGGTGCTTCGGCGGCGGGTGCGGACCCGCCGGCGGGCCGTGGAGAGGACCTGCTGGGCGCGGGCGCGGCGGGAGGGCCGGGGGGCCTGGTGACCCGCCGGTGGCCTCGCGTGGGAACCCGTGCTCACGACCACTAGGGTAGGCGCCTGGACCAGGCCACACCGGCCGGCCGCACCCGCACCACCCGGACACCTCGAGGAGCACCTGCCGTGAAGGACATCGACCCCTTCGACGACCGACAGAGGGGGCCCGTCCTCTCCGTACGCTTCATCGTCGCGCTGGCCCTGATGGTGCTGGGCATCGCCTGGATCGTCTACTACTACGTCGCGGTCCGTCCCGACCCGACCGTGCTCGACTCGGTCGCGGGCTCCCCGGCGTTCATGGCCGACCTGGTGCGGTGGAACTACGTGATCGGCTTCGGCCTGTTCTTCCTCGGCCTGGCGGTCTCCGCCCACCCCAGCACCCCGCTGGGCCGCGGCCGTGGCGTGGTCACCGGCATGCTCGGCTGCTTCATCCTGGGCCTGATCTGGATCTGCACGTTCTACGTGCTGGCCAACGACCAGCTCGACTCGGTGCCGGTCATGAACGACCTGCGCCAGTCCAACCTCTTCGTCGGCATCGGCTTCATGGCCGTCGGCTTCACCTTCGCCACGCGCTGGGAGTGAGGCCGCGCCGCCCCTCGGCGGCCGCCACCACGACCCTTGCGAACCGCCCGTCGTCCCCTGTGGACGGCGGGCGGTTCTGCACATCTGGGGATTTCCCTGTGGAGAATCACATGCATGTAGTTATCCCCAGACCGATCCACACCCTGTGCATGGAACCGGCCCCGAGCACGCCGAGCCGGCGTATTGATACGCCGGCTCGGCGCGGACGACGGGTCGAACCGGCGCACTGATACGCCGGCTCGGCAGGGACGACGGGTCGGCCGGGAAGGCAGCGTCAGACGGCGAGGCGCAGGGCCATCGCGGCCAGCAGGACCAGGGCGATGAGCGCCAGGCCCGTGAGCTGGTACGCCGTGCGGCGCGGGCCGCGGGGCGCGTAGACCAGCAGCGTGGCGACGGCGAGGCCGGCGGCGAACCCGCCGAGGTGCCCCTGCCAGGAGATGTTGGGGAAGGCGAAGGTGATGAAGAGGTTCACCGCGAGCAGCACGCCGATCTGGCGCAGGTCGCCGCCGACCTTGCGCAGGCAGACCGCGAAGGCGGCGAAGAGGCCGTAGATCGCACCCGAGGCGCCGAGCGTGAGCTGGTACTCAGGGCTCAGCCACAGCACCGCCAGGGAGCCGCCGAGCAGCGAGAGGAGGTAGAGCGCGAGGAACCGGGACCGGCCGAAGAGCTGCTCGAGCTGGGGTCCGAGGATCCACAGCGCGAGCATGTTGAAGCCGATGTGGACCAGGTCGATGTGGACGAACCCCGACGTCAGCACCTGCCAGAAGGCACCGTCGACGAACCCGGGCAGCCAGGTGCCGCCACGTTGGCACAGCTCCTCGGTCATCCGCAGGTCGTAGAACCCACCCATCGCGCACACACCGTCGGGCCGCAGCCCGATCAGGTCCACGAGACGGCTGGCCCCGCCACCGGTGAGCACGATCGCCAACCACACGCCGGCGTTGACCGCGATCAGCGCGATGGAGGTCGCGGCGGCGTCGGCGCGTCGGGTGCCGCCGTAGGTCGTGCGGCCCTGGCGGGTCGTGCGAGCACCCTGCGCCACGCAGTCGGGGCACTGGAAGCCGACCGACGCGTCGCGCATGCAGTCCGGGCAGATCGGACGGTCGCAGCGCTGGCAGCGGATGTGGGACTCCCGGCCGGGGTGCCGGTAGCAGACCGGCACGCCCGGCTCGGGGGTCGGGGGCTGGCTCACGCCTCGCGGATCTCCACGGTCTCGATGACCACGGGCTCGACCGGGCGGTCGCCGGGGCCGGTCCGGGTGGTGGCGATGGCGTCGACGACGTCACGCGAGGCCTGGTCGGCGACCTCGCCGAAGATCGTGTGCTTGAAGTTCAGCCAGGTGGTCGCGCCGACGGTGATGAAGAACTGCGAGCCGTTGGTGCCGGGGCCGGCGTTGGCCATCGCGAGCAGGTAGGGCTTGTCGAAGACCAGCTCGGGGTGCGGCTCGTCCTTGAAGGTGTAGCCCGGGCCGCCGGTGCCGGTGCCGAGCGGGCAGCCGCCCTGGATCATGAAGCCGGAGATGACGCGGTGGAAGCCGAGGCCGTCGTAGAACGGGCCGCTGCGGCCGTTGCCGGCGTCGTAGTCCTTCTCGCCGGTCGCAAGCCCGGTGAAGTTGGCGACCGTCTCGGGCGCGTGGTTCGGGAAGAGGTTGAGGACGATGTCGCCTCGGTTGGTCTTGAGGACGGCCTGCGAGTCAGCCATGACTGCCTTTCACGCGATCGGGGTACACCAGCAGACGACGAAGAGCCGTCGTCCAGCGACGATCCTCGCACGCGCGACAAGGTGACCCCCCGCGGGCACCTTCTCGGGTGAGCGCGGGGCGTGGTTCGATGGACGTGAACCGACGAGAGGAAGTGACGCGGATGCGTCTGCGGAAGAAGAAGTCCCTCATCGAGCAGGCCGGCGACTACGTGGAGTCGGTGGTGGAGACGGTGCGCCCGCAGGTCGAGGCCGCGATCTCCGAGGCCCGCGAGAAGGCCGGTCCCGCCATCGCCGATGCGCGCGAGAAGGCCACGCCCTACCTCCTCGACGCCCGTGACCGGGCCGTGGAGCTGAGCGGCGAAGCCCGTGAGAAGGCCGGTCCGGCGATCGCCGACGCGCGCCGTAGGGCCGCGCCGTACGTCGCCAGCGGTGCCTCCTACGCCTCGACGAAGGCCAGCGAGCTCGGCGAGCGCGCGAGCGCGGGCCTGCACGACGCCAATGAGGCGCTGGCCGCCACGGCCGCCGGTGGTGCCGTCGCGGCCAAGGTCGCCGACCTCAAGGGCGAGGAGCCGAAGAAGAAGGGCTCCAAGCTCAAGAAGCTCGTCCTCATCGGCGGGCTCGCCGGCGTGGTCGCCGTGGTGGCCAAGAAGGTCCAGGGCGGCAACCAGGACTCCGCGTCCTGGCAGTCCTCCTACGTGCCGTCCCCGCCGCCGCCGGCCAGCCCGGCTCCCGCCTCGCCCGCCGCCCCGATGGCCGGCGCGGCGACCGCGGCCGGCAGCGAGGCCGACGACACCGGCGGGTCCTCGCCGGACGAGGCCCTGGCCGACAGCGCCGAGGGCAAGCACGCCGCGACCACGCCGGACGACCCGGCGGAGGTCGTGGAGATCGACGAGAAGAAGTAGCCCGGGCAGCAGGTCCGGCTCAGCGACGGCCGGGGGAGCGTGGCTCCTCCGGCCGTTCGTCGTCCACGGCCCCGCTCTCGGGTGACGACGGCGTCGGCCGCCCACCGACCACCACCCGGTGCTGCTCGACCCACGCATCGATCCGCTCCCACCAGCCGTAGAGCCAGTCGATGCGCTCCTCACGGTCCGCGGGGATCTCCGAGCGCGGCACCTGCCACCACTTCATGGTGATCTGCTTGTCGATCGGGATCGCGCGCCACAGCTCGCGCGCCGTCACCACGTGGTCGAGCCCGGTGTGGGCGACCAGCACGACGTCGGCCTCGGGGGCCGCGTCCAGGGCGGCGAGCAATCCCCCGGGCCGGGGTGCGAGGACGTGCACCATCTCCTCGGCCCGCCGCGCCATCCCGTGCAGCCCGAGCTGGTCGAGCCGCTCGATGGCGCGGCCCCGCCGGGCCTGGGTGAAGTTGCCGCCCTCGGGGAAGATCACGAACGCGTCGTTCTCGTCCAGGCCGGTCGCCAGCGCCGCGATCTCGGTCTCCAGGTCGACGCCCCGGCCCGGGGTGATGAAGCGCGCGGGGATGCGGTGCAGCAGCGTGTCGATCACCGGGTCCCAGGCCAGCGTCGCCTTGAGCACGACGCGCGGCTCGCGGGAGTACCACGCCATCAGCGTGTGGATCAGCGTGAAGGAGTCCCCGGGCCCCGCGTGCCGGCAGCAGACCAGGATCGGGACGCCGGGGTGCGCGTCGGGCACCGACCCCTGGCTGACCACCTCCAGGTGCAGCACCCGGCGAGCCTCGGAGAACAGCACCGCCATGACGCCCTGCACCAGGTCGTAGTGGATGCCCTCGAAGTACGCCGTGCGCAACCGCCGTCCGAAGCCCGAGGCCAGCCACAGCCCCAGCAGGATCGCCAGCAGCACCGCCTCCATCGTCAGGTAGACCACGACCATCCACAGCACCCGCGGCGCCCGCCACCGACCCGGCAGGAAGGGCGAGGCAGCGGCGGCGACGAGCGCCCACAGCGGCAGCGTGGTCCACAGGAGCACGGTGAACCCGAGCACCAGGGGCACGCTCACCAGCCGTCTCAGGAACCGCACGGGTCCATCACACCACCGCCGACCCGTCCCGGAGGAGCCGTGGGATCAGGACAGGTGCGCGTCGAGGTAGGCCGCGCTGGCCTCGCGGCTCAGCCGGATCTTGTCGGGGACCCCACTGAAGTCGCGGGTGGCCCACACCGAGTCGTCGCGCTCGGAGGTCCCTCCGGTCGGCAGCACGTGCGCCTCCACCGAGTCCGGCAGCTCGCCCATCTCCCGGTTGAACCGGTGCCGTCGCGCGATCTCGAAGGACACCCGCGCGACGTCCCACGGCCGACGCGGGGCCGACAGCGGCCGCTCCATGCGGCCGACCTGCAGCACGAAGACCCGGCTGGCGCCGAGCTGGTGGGCCCGCGCCACCGGCACCGAGTTCACGATCCCGCCGTCGAGGTAGTGCTCGCCGTCGATCTCCTTCGGCGGCAGCAGACCGGGTACGGCGGCGCTCGCGACCACCGCGTCGACCACGTCCCCGGTGTCGAACCAGTGCTCCGCGGCCCGCTCGATGTGGGCCGCGCACACCTGCAGCGGCACGGCGAGGTCGGCGAAGGTCACCTCGCCGAGCTCCTCGCGCAGCCGGGTCGCCAGCGGCTTGGACGACCACACGTGGGTCCCGGTGGCCACGGCGCGGCGCACCGCACGCAGGGGGCTGTCGCCGTACACCTCCCGGGAGGAGTCCGCGACGCCCTCCCACAGCTCGGTGAGCCGGTCCACGACGCCCGGGGTCGGGTCCTGGGCGACGAAGGCACCGTTGAGGGCGCCGACGCTGGTGCCGAGCACCAGGTCGGGGGTGATGCCGCGCTCGAGGAGAGCCCCGAGCATGCCGACCTCGACGGCCCCGAGCGCGCCGCCGCCCCCGAGGACGAAGGCGGTGCGCGGCTGGGTCACGACTGGTTCCGTGCGGTTCTCGGCGATTCTCGGGGTGGTGGTCAGGCGGGGAGCGGCTCGTGGACCTCGGTGCGCACCCGCTCGGTGGCGCGGTGCTCGGCCCAGAAGCTCAGCAGGGGCACGGTGCCGCAGAGCAGCGTCACCGCGGTGAAGGGGATGTCCCAGTCGGCGCGACGGGAGAGCCAGAACGCGCAGAAGAGGAAGATCATGTAGAGCCAGCCGTGCGCGACGCCGAGGTACTCGGAGATGAACTCGCCGGCCTCGTAGCCCCCGCCGGAGCCCTGGGCCAGCCATGCGGCGTCGGAGACGAGGTAGCCGTAGTGCAGCGGCAGCCCGACCAGGCACAGCACCACGAGGAGCAGCCCCACGACGGTCGCCATGAAGCGGTAGGCGCGCAGCGGGGTGCGCAGGTCCTCGGGCAGGTCGTCCGTCACGTGCCAGACGGTACCGGGGGACCGGAGGCCGGTTCCTGCTCGGCGCCCTCGCTCCGGCCCGCCCGGGTGACGTCGCGCACGTAGCGCCACCACACGAAACCGGCGAATCCCCCGAAGACGACCCACTCCAGGGCGTAGAGCAGATTGCGCAGCCCGGTGCCGCCGGCCGGCGGCGGGAGCTGCTCGAGGTCGGCCGGCTCGAGGGCGTCGACGCCGGGGACCACGGGGGAGCGGTCGTGGTCGAGCACGGCGTAGGCGCCGTACAGGTCCTGCTCGACGTGCTGGATGAGGTCGGCGGTGCGGACCTGCGGGATCACGTCGTCGGTGCGGTCGGTGTCGGTCTCACCGGTGCCGTCGGTGGGCTGCAGCCAGCCGATGACCTCGCCGGGTCCCTGCGGCGGGGCGGGCGCCGCGTCGGGGTCGGCGGTCCAGCCGAGCACCACCGGCAGCGCCGGGTCCTCCGCGTCACCGACGGCGAGCGGCGTGACCAGCCAGAAGCCGTCCTCACCCTCGTGCTCGCGGCCGGACACCAGGACCGTGCCGGTCGGCACCCAGGTGCCCTCGACGCTCACCGGCTGGCCGACACGGTCGCCGGGGTAGGGGTCGTCGGGCCCCATGACCGAGGTGAGGGCGAGCGGCTCGGCCCGGGTCAGGTCGACGGCCTCCGCCGCGCGCCGGGCCTGGTAGGAGTCGTACTGCCACCACCCCAGGCCGCCGGCCGCGGCCATCAGGACCAGGGCGAGCAGGTGCGCGCCCCAGTAGCGCGGGGCGAGGACGGCGAGCACCCCTCCAGGGTACGGAGCACCCCCTGCCGTCCGCCGTCCGGCTACTGGTCTGACCACTTGACCTCTGACCTCGCCCTCTCCTACGGTCGCCGACATGCCGCTCCAGCCCGTGACCCGCCGCTCCGTGCCCGACGAGGTCTTCGACCAGGTGCTCGCCGAGGTCGTCGACGGCGGCCTCGCGCCGGGTGAGCAGCTGCCCAGCGAGCGGCGGCTGGCCGAGGTGCTCGGCGTCTCCCGACCGGCCGTGCGGGAGGCCCTGCAGCGGATGGCCGCCACGCGGCTGGTGGAGGTGCGGCAGGGCGAGGCGACCACGGTCCGCGACTTCAAGCGGTACGCCGGTCTCGACCTGCTCCCGCGCCTGCTGGTGCGCGCCGGCGGACTGGACACCGCCGTGGCGCGCAGCGTCCTGGAGGCGCGCCTGGCGGTCGGCCCGACCGTGGCCGCGCTCGCGGCCCAGCGCGGGGGGCCGACGCTGGCCGCGTCGCTGACCGACGTGGTCGACGCGCTCGCGGCCACCGACGACGACGTCGAGCGCCAGGTGCACGCCCTGGAGCTGTGGGACCGGGTGGTGGATGCCGCCGACTCGCTGGTCTTCCGCCTGATGTTCAACAGCCTGCGCGCGGCCTACGAGCCGGCCCTGGAGGCGCTCGCCCCGGTGATGGCGCTCGAGGTCGGGCAGGTCGAGGCCTACCGGCTGCTGGTCTCGGCCATCGCCACCGGCGACCCCGACGTCTCCCGTGCCGCCGCCGACCGGGTGCTGCGCCCGGCCACCGACGCCATCCTCGGCGCGCTCAGCGAGCTGGGCACGCCCACCGAGAAGACCGACTCGAGCACGGAGGACTGACATGACCCGCGTGGACCCGCAGATCGAGGCCGCCGCCGCCCAGCGCCTGGCCGCCGACGAGGAGCGCATCACCGGCCAGGCCAGGCGCCGCGAGACGCTGTCCCTGAGTGCCGCCTGGCGGGAGTTCTGGCGGCACCCGAGCCCGCCGATGATCACCGCCGCCCTCGCGGTGGCGGTGCTCGGCCGGGTGCTGGCGGGAGCCGGTTCGGCGTGGGAGCTGCTGGTGCCCGCCACGCTGCTGGCACTCTTCCCGCTCATCGAGTGGGTCGTGCACGTGGCCGTGCTGCACTGGAAGCCGCGTCGGGTGGGACCCATCACGATCGACTCGCACCTCGCCCAGGAGCACCGCGCCCACCACGCCGACCCGCGCGACCTGCCGCTGGTGTTCATTCCCTGGCGCGCTCTGCTCTGGCTGCTGCCAGTGTTCGCGCTGGCCGGGTTCGCGGTGACCGGGCTGGTCGGCGACGGTCCGCTGCTCGCCGTGGGGTCCTCGTGGGCGTGGACCTTCCTGGTGTCGTCGTACTCGATCATGCTGGGCTACGAGTGGACCCACTACCTCGTGCACAGCGACTACAAGCCGCGCTCGCGGTGGTACCGCTCGGTGTGGCGCAACCACCGCCTGCACCACTACAAGAACGAGCACTACTGGTTCGCCGTGGTCACCGCGGGCACCGCCGACCGGGTGCTGGGGACCTACCCCGAGCCGAGCAGCGTCGCGTCCAGCCCCACGGTCAAGGCGCTGCACACGGCCGGCCGGGACTGACAGACTCAACCCTCGTGCGAGTCCACCACCTCAACGCCGCCACCATGCGTCCCGCCGGGACCTTCGGCGGCCGCCTGTCCCCGACCGATATGGTCGCCCACACCCTGGTCGTGGAACGGCCCGAGGGGCTGCTGCTGGTCGACACCGGCTTCGGCCGCGGTGACGTCGCCGACCCGAAGCGGCTGGGCCAGCCGTTCCGCGCGATGGTCCGCCCGGCGCTGGACCCGGCCGAGACCGCGCACGCCCAGCTGGCCGGTCTGGGGCTGGACCCGGCCGACGTCACCGACATCGTGCTGACCCACCTCGACCTCGACCACGCCGGCGGGCTCTCCGACTTCCCGACCGCCCGCGTGCACGTGCACGAGGCGGAGCTCGCGGCAGCCATGGCGCCCACCTTCCGTGAGAAGGCGCGCTACCTGTCGGTGCAGTGGGCGCACGGCCCGCAGTGGGTCACCCACGCCACGGCCGGGGAGTCGTGGATGGGGCTCTCCGCCGTTTCCGCGCTGCCCGGTGCGAGCGGGGGCTCCGAGGGCGAGGTGCTGCTGGTGCCGCTCCAC
>JAYYWX010000151.1:0-9546 GCA_036341255.1 Actinomycetota bacterium
TGGTGCCGGCTGACACCGACAACGAGGGTGGGGCGCGGGGGTCAGGGTCGTCGGGTCTCGCCACGTGTGGCTCCGCGCGGCCCTGGGCCCGCGCTGGGCCACACGAGGCGGGATGAGGGAGCGATCAGGGACGCCTGCCGCTCTCGACGCGGCCGCTGTCGTAGGCCCAGATGACGAGCTCGACGCGGTTGCGCGCCGCGAGCTTGGTCATCAGCGCCCCGACGTGGGTCTTCACGGTGCTCAGCGAGAGGAACAGGTCCTCGGCGATCTCGTGGTTGGTGCGGCCGGCGGCGACAAGGTCCAGCACGGCCTCCTCGCGCGGGGTCAACGGGTCGACCGGCTCCGCTGCCTGCGCCGGGCGACCCGACGTGAAGGTGGCGAGGAGTCGCGCGGTGATCGCCGGCGAGATCAACGCGTCGCCCGAAGCCGCGGCGTGGACGGCGCGGGCCAGCAGCTCGGGGTCGGCGTCCTTGAGGAGGAACCCGCGCGCCCCCGCCCGGAGGGCGTCGTAGACGTACTCGTCCTCGTCGAAGGTCGTGATCACGATGACCGGGACCGGGTCGGCGACCTCGGGGCCGGCGACCAGACGGGTCGCCTCGATCCCGTCCAGCTGCGGCATCCGGATGTCGAAGAGACAGACGTCGGGCCGCAGCGACCTGACGCGCTCCACCGCCTCCAGCCCGTCGCGGGCCTGGCCCACCACCTCGATCGAGGGCTCCGCGTCGAGGATCGTGGACAGCCCGACACGGACCATGTCCTGGTCGTCGGCGACCAGGACGCGCACCGGCTCCGTCATGGACCGACCTCCTCGGCGATACCCGCCACCGGGACCGTGGCCTCGACCGTCCAGCCGCCGTCGGGATCGGGCCCGGCGTGGACCTCGCCGCCGAGCAGGGAGAAGCGCTCCCGCATCCCGGCCAGGCCGTACGCCGGGGTCGCGCGCCGTCCCCGGCCGGGGCTGCCCGGGCGGCCGTCGTCGTGGACCCGCAGCCGAGCCGTGTCGCCGTCGCGACGCAGGTGCACCGAGACCAGCGTGGGGTCGCTCGCGTGCCGACGCGCGTTGGTGACCGCCTCCTGCGCGGCCCGGAACAGCGCCGACTGCGTGGTCGCGGGCAGCCGCTCGAGGTCACCGGAGGTCTCCACGGCGACCGTCGGGCCGACGCCCCGGTCGTGGGCGAGCAGCGGGAGGTCGGCGACGCCGTACGTCGGGCTGCGGCCGTCTCCCGTCTGCTGGTCGTGACGCAGCAGCGCCACCATGCCCCGCATGTCCTCCAGCGCACGCAGGGCGGCGTCCTCCACGTCGCTCATCGCCTCGACCGCAGCGTGGGGATCGGTGCGGGCGCGGACCTTGGCGGCCCGGGCGTGCAGGAGGATGCCGGAGACGTGGTGCGCCACGGTGTCGTGCAGGTCGCGCGCCAGCTGCTCACGCTCGCGGGCCCGGATCTCCTCACGCCCCCGCTCCTGGGACCTGACCCAGAGGCGCACCAGCGCACCGAGCGCCACCGGCAGCATCAGGGCCCCGGCGCCGACCACCATCGAGGAGCCGCTGGCGTCGTACAACGGCTCGCGCGCCAGGTGGACCACCAGCAGGAAGCTGCTGCCGGCGACCACGGCACGTCCGCTGGCCCAACGTCCCAGCGAGTAGGCCAGCAGCAGCACGACGGCGGTCACGTCGAGGACGCTGTAGGGCTCGCCGGCGAGGGCAGGGACGACCCCGGCGACGGTCTGGGCGGTGAAGCCGATCACCAGCATCAGCAGGGGTCGGTGGGGTCGCCACAGGAGCGCGGCGAGGCACAGCAGGGCCCACGTCGCGTCCCAGACCGGGCGGGTGACGTCGGCGCGCACTCCCGCCTCGAGGACCGTGAGTGGCACCAGGGCGGCGACCAGGGCCCGGTCCCACCACGCGGTCCCCGGGGGCGCGGTCGCCCGCGGCTCGTCCCACAACGCCCGCAGCGCTCCGCTGATCACCCACCTCACCCTAGGGCGAGCCCCCGGGCCGGGGATGGGACTTTGGGCCAGTGCCGGTCGGCCTCGAGGAGGAGAGAGCTCGGGCCCCGGCTCCGATCCGCCGGGGCCGCCGCTCGCGAAGGATCGGGGTCATGACACGACACACCACCGCCCCTGACACCGCCCCTGCCGTCGCCACCGACCGGGCCACCTCGTCCCTCGTCCGCTCCGGCGGCACCGCCGCCCTCGTCGTCGCCGGCACCTACGTCGTGGGCTTCGCCGCGATGCTCGCCTACTTCGTGCCCCAGGGGCTGGTCTCGACGCTCGAGGACCCCGCCGGGTCGCTGGACTTCCTCCGGGACCACCACGCCCAGCTGTCCGCGTGGTACTTCGTGCTCTACCTCCTCGGCGGCGCCGCGATGGCGCTGGTGGCCCTCGGGGTCGGGGCACGGCTCGCCGCCGCGCCGACCCTCGCCCGCGTCAGCACCGCGCTCGGCCTGATCTGGTCCGGCATGCTCATCGCCAGTGGGAGCGTGGCCCTCGTCGCGCAGCACGCAGCCGTGGAGCTCCACGCCCAGGACGCCGACCTCGCCCTGAGCACCTGGGTGTCGACCAGCGTGGTCCAGGACGCGCTCGGTGGTGGCATCGAGGTGGCCGGTGCCTTCTGGGCGGCCGCCGTCGGTCTCGCCGCCCTGCGGACCCGCGCCCTCCCCGCCGGGCTCGGCGGACTCGCGCTCGGTCTCGGGGCCGTCGGCACCGTCACGGTGGTGCCCGCCGCGGCCGAGCTCAACACCTCGATCTTCGGCCTCGGCCTGATCGTCTGGTTCACCTGGCTCGGCGTGGTTCTCCACCGCCGCTGAGCCGGGGACGACGAAGGCCCGGGGCCAGCATTCCTGCTGACCCCGGGCCTTGTCCGGGTGGTGGAGCTGAGGGGATTCGAACCCCTGACCTTCTCATTGCGAACGAGACGCGCTACCAACTGCGCCACAGCCCCAGGTCCTGCATCGCGCCCGGAGGCGCGGTGGGAAACGTTAGCACCGGCCGATCGGGCCGACCGAATCGGTGCCCACCAGCCCGCGGATCAGCTCCCGACGGCCCGCTCGGGGGTCTCCTCGCCCTCCTGGCGGGCGCGTTCCTCGGCCTCGCGGACCAGAGCGGCATCGGCGTCGGTGCGGCCCGAGGTCCACACGCCGGTGGCGTCGAGGTCGATGGTGCGCACGGAGCGGCGCTCGGCCGCGGGCTTGGAGACGTAGGTCGGCAGGGTGACCGGCACCGGGTTCCACAGACCGGGCGCGGCCGGGTCGGGCACGTGCGGGTCGGGGCCGGCGGCCGGCTCGGCCAGCGGGGCGTCGACGACGGCGACCTCGGCGGTGTCCTCGGAGAAGGCCCCGGGCTCCTCGTCAACCACTGCTGCCTCGGCCTGGGCGGCGACGGGGACGGTGGGGATGCGCGACAGCGGCCCGGAGACGCCGCGCTCGCGGCGCACCATCAGCCGGCACGCGACCAACCAGGCGACTATCAGGGTGCTCGGGATCGCGACGTAGGGCCACGCGAGGACCGAGGCCGCAGCGAGCGCGACGACGGCGACCAGGCCCAGGGTCAGGGCGATCAGCACCCGGCGACGACGACGGGCGGCGCGACGAGCGGCCTCCCGGCGTACGGCGGGGGGCAGCGGCTTGGGGGCGGGGGCGCTCTCGGCGGTGGCACCAGCGGGCGGCTGCGTGGCCGGCTCGGCGGCGCCCGACGACGCCTTCGTCGTGACCACGGGCGCCGAGGGGGTACGTCCGGGGGTGACGACGAGGCGCGAGGAGGTGCGGCTGACCGGCTCGCGACGGGCCAGGACCCGCATCGTGTGGGAGAAGCGGTCCACCGATCGGCTGCGCACGACCTCGTCATGGTGCTTGAGGGCCTGCGGGACCAGGTAGACGGCCCAGGCCACCGCCAGGGCGACGAAGATCAGAGGGCTCAGGTCCACACGGGGAAGGCTAGGCGGGCTAGCGCAGGGTGGTGCGGATGTCTACCCGTGTGTCGCAAATTGCTGGTGTGACAGATGAGGTTCGGCATGCCCGCGGTCGTCCCCGACCGGGCTCGCGCACAGGGAGGACCCCAGCCGGACCCGCCCAGGGAGGAGCGGGCCCGGCGCCTGCTCCAGGGAGGGTGCAGGTGGTGGGTCCTGGCATCCATCGTGAGCGCCCCGCCATCCCCTGGCCAGCCTTCTCGCACGTCCCATCACGACTCCGAACAAGTCCGGACATCGGACCGCCACGGTCCGGCCGGCGGTCCGGAACTCAGGCATCGGCGCGCAGCCGGGAGACCAGGCTGCGGGCGCCGAGCTCCTCGCGGGTCAGGGCGTAGAGACGGTGGTCGCGCCAGTCGCCGTCGATGTGGAGGTACTTCGGTGCGTAGCCGATCTCGCGGAGCCCGAGCTTCTCGACCACGCGCAGGGAGTTGGTGTTCTCCGGCCGGATCGCGATCTCGACCCGGTGCAGCCGCACGACCTCGAAGAGATGGTCGATGACCAGCGCCACGGCCAAGGGGACGATGCCGCGACCGGCGCACCGCTGGTCGATCCAGTAGCCCACCGAGGCGAACCGCGCCGACCCGCCGACCACGTTGTTGACCGTCACCTGGCCGGCGAACGCGCCGTCGACCTCGATGACGAAGGGGTACGTCGTGCCGGCGCGCGCCTGCGCGCGCAGCCGGCGCACGAGCGCCCCGAAGGAGGAGGGCTTCTCGGTCGACCCCGGCGGCACCGTGGCGTCCCACGGGATCAGCCAGCCCGCGTTGCGTCGGCGCACCTCGCGCCAGTCCTTGGCGTCGGTGAGCCGCAGTGGACGCAGCACCACGTCGGGTCGGGACGGGTCGGACAGCCGGACCGGCCAGGCCCCGCGGGGCGGCCGGAGCGCGCTCAGTGGTCGCTCCCGACGACCTGCTCGACCGCGTGGCGCAGCACCGGCTCGAGCACCGCGAGACCGTCCTTGACCCCACCGCGCGAGCCGGGGAGGTTCACGACCAGGCAGTCGCCGGAGACGCCGGCCACGCCGCGCGACAGCATCGCCGTGGGTATGCCCTTGGCGACGCCGTGGGCGCGGATCGCCTCGGCGATGCCGGGGACCTCGCGGTCCAGCAGCGGACGCGTCGCCTCGGGGGTCCGGTCGGTGGGCGTGAGGCCGGTGCCGCCGGTGGTCAGCACGACCCGGGCCCCGGCAGCCACTGCTGCGGCGATCGCGTCACGGACCGGGTCGCCGTCGGGGACCACCGCGGGTGCGTCGACCTCGAAGCCCCAGCCCCGGAGCGCCTCGACGATGAGGGGGCCGGTCTCGTCGGCGTACACCCCGGCCGCGGCGCGGTTGCTGGCCACCACGACGGCTGCCGGCAACGGCAGCGACTCGCTCACGCCCGGGTCCAGTCGCCGGAGCGGCCGCCGGACTTCGCCTCGACGCGCACGTCGGTGATGACCGCGACCTTGTCGACGGCCTTGACCATGTCGATGACCGTCAGCGCGGCGACCGTGACGGCGGTGAGCGCCTCCATCTCCACGCCGGTGCGGTCGGTGGTGCGCACGGTGGCGGTGATCTCGACGGCGTCGTCGGCGACCTCGAGCTCGACGACGACCCCGGAGATCGCCAGCGGGTGGCACAGCGGGATGAGTGCCGGGGTCTGCTTGGCGCCCATGATCCCGGCCAGCCGGGCCACGGCGAGCGCGTCGCCCTTGGGCACGCCCTCCCCGCGCAGCAGGCCGACGACCTCGGTGGAGACCAGGACCCGGCCGGTGGCGGTCGCCGAGCGGGCGGTGACCGCCTTGTCGGAGACGTCGACCATCCGGGCGGCGCCCTGCTCGTCGACGTGGGTGAGCCGCGGCTCGGTCATGACGCTCCACCGTCCAGTCCGGTGTCGAGGGGCAGCACCGAGACGCTCGCCCCGGCGTCGAGGGCGGTGATGTCCTCGGGGACCACCACGACGGCGTCGGCATCGGCGAGCCCGCCGACCAGGTGCGAGCCCGGCCCGCCGACCGGGCTCACCGTGCCCTCGGTGGTGTCGAGGTGCGCGCGCAGCAGCTGGCGGCGGCCAGGCGGCGAGGTGATCGCGTGGGTGAGCCGCGCGGTGACCTGCGGGCGCGACCACGGGGTCAGGCCCATCATCTTGCGCAGCGCGGGCAGCACGAACAACTCGAAGGAGAGGTACGCCGACACCGGGTTGCCCGGGAGCGTGAAGATCGGCACCCGGGCGTGCCCGACGTGCCCGAAGCCCTGCGGCTTGCCCGGCTGCATCGCGACCGGCCCGAACCACACCGTCCCCAGCGGGCGCAGCGCGGCCTTCACCACGTCGAAGTCCCCCATCGAGACCCCGCCCGAGGTGACCACGACGTCCGCGCGGACCAGCTGCTCCTCGAGCGCGGCGAGGAAGGCCTCGGGCTGGTCGGGGACGATCCCGACCCGGTAGACGACCGCGCCGGCACGGCGGGCGGCGGCGGCGAGGAGGAAGGAGTTGCCGTCGTGGATGGAGTCGTGGCCCAGCGGCTGGCCGGGCTCGCGCAGCTCCGAGCCGGTGGAGAGCACCACCACGCGGGGCCGGTGGCGCACCGCGACCCGGGCGTGGCCGAGCGAGGCGAGCAGGCCGAGCTGGCGGGGGCCGAGGACCGTGCCGGCCTCGAGCACCAGGTCGCCGGCGGTGACGTCCTCGCCGGCGCGGCGGACGTGCTGGCCCTCGGTGGGCGCCCGCTCGATGCGCACGTGCTCGGCGCCGCGGTCGGTCCACTCGTAGGGGACGACCGAGTCGGCGCCGGCCGGCACCGGGGCGCCGGTCATGATCTTGGCGGCGGTGCCCTCGGGCAGCTCGCGCAGGTCGGCCGCACCGGCCCCGATGGCGCCGACCACGGGGAGGTGCACCGGCGCGTCGGCGCTGGCCGACACCACGTCAGCCAGCCGGACGGCGTACCCGTCCATGGCGGAGTTGTCGAAACCGGGCAGCGACACCTCCGCGGTCACCGGCTCCGCGGCGGCCAGGCCCAGCGCGTCGAGCAGCGGCTGGTGGGTGACCTCGAGGGGCGCGATCGCAGCGAGCACCCGCTCGAGGTGCTCCTCGACGGTCATCGGCTGCTGGTCGGCCATCCGGGGCTCAGGCGTCGCCGCTGAGCACGGAACCGGCGTCGATGCGCTTGCCGGCCCCGCCCTCGACGGTGACCTCGCCGATGACCTCGACGCCGTGGCCGAAGGTGACGTCGCCCTCGACGGTGAGCTTGGTGGCCTTGCGCAGCGACGGCGCCCCCTCGGGGAACCGCTTGTCGAACTCGCCGACGAGCTTGAAGACGTCGGAGTCGAGGTCGACGAACGGCACCTCGCCGGCGACCTGGTCGAGCACGAAGTCGCCGCCGATGTCGTAGACGTCCGAGCGCAGCACCAGCAGGTCGTTGGTCGTCTTGACCGGCACGAACCGGTCGCGGCCGACCTCGATGAGGGTCGAGCCCTCGAAGACCTCGATCGCGGCGCCCATCGCCGTCTCGACCTGGACGACCTCGGGGCTGGACTTGTCGCCCGGGTCGACGGTCTTGACGTTGCGGATCAGCGGCAGGCCGAGGATGTTGTCGCGCTGGTCCATGACGTCCTTCAGCGCGCGCAGGTCGACCCACAGGTTGTTGGTCGAGCAGTAGCGGTGCCGGTCGAGGTCGGCGAGCGCGGACTTGTCCTCGTCGAGGGTCTGCGCGGTCTCGCGGAGCACGAGACGGCCGTCGTTCTTGCGGCGGGCGAAGTGGCCGCCCTTGCGGTCGGAGGGAGTGCGCCGCACGGCCTCGATCGCGAAGGGCGCTCCGGTCTGGGCGAACCAGCCGGCCAGCCGCGGGTCGGGCGTGGCGCCGAGGTTGTCGGAGTTGGAGACGAAGACGCGCTCGTAGCCGGCGGCCAGCAGGTCGTCGAGCAGGCCGGTGCCGACCAGCGCGGTGTAGATGTCGCCGTGGCCCGGCGGGCACCACTCGAGGTCGGGGTCCTTGGGCCAGCTGACCGGGGTGAGGTCCTTGGCGAGGAGCTTGGGCTCCTTGTTCTGCAGGAACTCCAGCGGCAGGCCCGCGACCGGGAGGTCGTCGTAGCGGGCGACGGCCGCCATCGTGTCCTCGGAGGTGCGGAAGCTGTTCATGAAGATCAGCGGCAGCGGCGCCCGGTGCGTCTCGCGCAGGTGCAGCACCTGGCGGCAGATGATGTCGAGGAAGCTCATCCCCTTGCGCACGCACAGCAGCGACTTGGCGCGGTCCATGCCCATCGAGGTGCCGAGGCCGCCGTTGAGCTTGATGACGGCGGTGGTGCGGATCGCGGCCTGCGCGGTCTCGTCGTCGACGGTCACGTCGGCCAGCGACTCCATGTCGACCGGGTCGATCGTCGACTCGGGGATCATCCCCGTCTCACCGTGCTCGAGGAGTCGGTAGTAGTGGGCGAACGTCTCGATCGCCACCTCGTCGACGCCTTCGGCGACCATCTTGTCGCGCGCGGCCTTCAAGCCCGGGGAACCCATGACTCGATCGTAGGGTCGTCCCGTGCCGCCCGCGCAAGTTCCCCCACATGGTGACCCTCCGCCCTCCCCCGGCGGCGACCCGATCGCGGCCGCCAAGACCGCGGTCCGCGACCGGATCCTCACCACGCGACGGCGGCGGCCGCTACCCGAGCGCCTGGACGTCGCCGCCGACCTCGCGCGGGTCCTGCTGGAGACGCCGGAGGTACGCCGGGCGGCCAGCGTGGCGGCGTACGTCGGAGTCGGGAGCGAGCCCGGGACCGGCCCCCTGCTCAACGCGCTGCTCGCCGCCGGCAAGCGGGTGCTGCTGCCGGTGCTGCTGCCCGACCTCGACCTGGACTGGGCCGTGCACACCGGCGACGCGGACCTCGGGTCCGCCAGCCGCGGCCTGCTCGAGCCGACGGGTCCGCACCTAGGTGCCGACGCGATCGCCACCCCCGACGTGGTGCTGGTGCCCGGGCTGGCCGTCTCCCCCGCCGGGCTGCGTCTGGGCCGCGGCGGCGGCTCCTACGACCGGGCCCTGGCCCGCGTCCCGGTCGGCACGTTCACCTGCGTGCTGCTCCACGACGACGAGGTCGGTCTCGACGTCCCCGCCGCACCCCACGACCGCCCCGTCACCGCCGTCGCCACCCCCAGCGGGGTCCGCCGCTTCTGATCCGTTGCGTCTGATCCGTGCCGGCCCGATCCGCCGAGAGGTCACTCACGCACGGCCCAACCGTCACCCACGCACGGCCCACCCGTCACTCGCGCACGGCATGCGCCAGCGACCTCTCGGCCATGCGCCAGCGACCTCTCGGCGGCTACGGCGCAGGGCGCAGGGTGAGCTCGGAGTCGGCTGCGTCGGCGACGGCGTCGGCCGAGAACAGGAACGGCAGGGTCTCGCCGGCCACCAGCAGGTCGGTCTGGTCGGTGTAGTGCGACGAGGTCGGGTGGCCGGAGACACCGGTGAGGCTCACCCAGCGGGAGTCGTCCCAGTCGGCCAGCGAGAGGACCATCCGCATCGCGGGGGTGGTGGTGACGTCGAAGCCGCGGGATGCGTCCCAGCCGGTCGCGGCGACCGATCCGGGACCGCCACCGACCTCCCACGGGTCGGGCTCGACG
>JAYYWX010000152.1:0-24729 GCA_036341255.1 Actinomycetota bacterium
CGTCCCCTCCAGCGCGGAGATCGGCGGGTCGAAGGTCTTGAGCGCACTGAACTGCGGCACGTGGACCGTCACGATCGCGCGCCCGTCCAGCCGGCCGCCCAGGTCGAGGGCCAGCGCCTCCACCTCCGGCAGCTCGGGCACGCCGCCATCCTAGGCGCGGGTCGGGTGGGGTGCGGGTCGGCGAAGCCCGGCAAGGTTTGTCGGCCAGCCGTCGAACCCGTCCATCGGACGACAAAGTTCCGTCGTCCAGCTTCCGGGCCTGTCGGCCAGCCGACAAACCCTGCCCCACCGACCGCTAGGACGCGCTAGCGCAATCTCGGGAAACTGCTAGAGACCCCGATACCGTCCGATCATGGACCCGATCCGCAACCCCTACGCTCCCGGCGCGGGGCAGCGCCCGCCCGAGCTGGCCGGCCGCGACGAGCAGCTGGCCGCCTTCGACGTGGTGCTCGAGCGCGTCGCCCGCGGCCGGGCCGAGCGCAGCCTGGTGCTCACCGGGCTGCGCGGGGTCGGCAAGACGGTCCTGCTCAACGCGCTGCGCAGCGCCGCCGTGCGTCGCGGCTGGGGGACCGGCAAGCTGGAGGCGCGCCCCGACCTGCCGCTGCGTCGGCCGCTGTCCAGCGCGCTGCACCAGGCCGTGCGCGAGCTCGGGCACCCCGAGGAGGAGCAGCGCGACCACGTGCTCGGCGTGCTGCGCGCCTTCGCCGAGCGCGACGCCGGCCGCGACGCGAAGCTGCGCGACCGGTGGAGCCCCGGCATCGACGTACCCGCTGCACGCGGGCGCGCCGACTCCGGCGACATCGAGATCGACCTCGTCGAGCTGCTCACCGAGGTCGGTGGCCTGTCGCAGGACCTCGGCAAGGGCGTGGCGGTCTTCCTCGACGAGATGCAGGACCTCGGACCCGCCGACGTGTCGGCGCTGTGCGCGGCGTGTCACGAGATCAGCCAGTCCGGTCTGCCGGTCATCGTCGTCGGCGCTGGTCTGCCGCACCTGCCGGCGGTCCTCAGCGCCAGCAAGTCCTACTCCGAGCGGCTCTTCGCCTACCAGCGCATCGACCGGCTCTCCCGCGACGCCGCCGACCGCGCGCTCGCCGCGCCGGCCGCCGAGGAGGACGCGGAGTTCACCCCCGAGGGGCTCGAGGCGATGTACGCCGCCACCGGGGGCTATCCCTACTTCATCCAGGCCTACGGCAAGACCGTCTGGGACCTCGCCCCGCGCAGCCCGATCACCGCCGACGACGTCGCCGTGGCGGCCCCCGAGGCCGAGCGGGAGCTGGCCGTGGGGTTCTTCGGGTCGCGCTACGAGCGGGCCACGCCGGCCGAGCGCGACTACCTGCGGGCGATGGCCGACGCCGACTCCGGGGAGGACCCGGTCGGGGCGGTCGCGACCGCCGACGTGGCGGCCGTCCTCGGCAAGAAGCCGCAGTCACTGTCCCCGGCACGCGACGCCCTGCTGAAGAAGGGGCTGATCTACTCCGGCGAGCGGGGGCGGATCGCGTTCACCGTGCCGCACTTCGGGCGCTACCTGCGCGACCACGCCTGACGCCCCGGCGGGATCCGGTCGGGTGGTGCCCCGACCGCGTGGCCGCTGGCACCGTCGGTGGGCATGAGCCACCTCAGCGGACTCCCCGAGGAGCACGACGAGCCCCGCGTCGTGCTCGAGCGCACCATCCGGCTGGTCGAGGACGAGCTGCGCGGCGCCCCCGTCGACGACGTGCTCACCCGCCTGCGTGCCGAGCTGCCGGACGACCTCGACGTGCCGGAGCACAACCTGAGGGCGGCGGCCGAGGCGATCGCCGACGGACGCCGCGAGGACGGCTCGCGGGGCTGAACGCCCGACGCCGGCCACGGTGCTCGGCCACAATGGCCCCGTGAGCACGCGCGCCCCCGATCGCCCGCTCGTCCTCGCGCACCGGGGCGCCAGCGCCGAGTACGCCGAGCACACCCTCGCGGCCTACCTCGCAGCCCTGGAGGCAGGGGCCGACGGCCTGGAGTGCGACGTCCGGCTGACGGCCGACGGCCATCTCGTGTGCGTCCACGACCGCAACCTGCGGCGCACCGCTTCCAGCCGCGGCCTGGTCTCCACGATGGACCTCGCCGAGCTGGGCGAGCTCGACTTCTCCTCCTGGAAGCACCCGTGGGCCGACCTCGACGACGAGCGACCCGACCGGGTGGACGAGCACGGCAAGGTGCTGACGCTGCGCAAGCTCTTCGAGGTCGTGGCCGACTTCGACCGCCGCATCGAGATCGCGGTCGAGACCAAGCACCCCACGCGGTACGGCGGGCTGGTCGAGCGCCGGGTGGCGGAACTGCTGCGCGACTTCGGGTGGGACCGCCCCGGGGGGCCGGCGCGGGTGATGTCCTTCTCCTACACCGCCCTGCAGCGGATGGAGCGGCTGGCGCCGCACGTGCAGTTGGTCCAGCTCATCGAGCACATCCCCTACTGGCCGGTGCTGCGCCGGGTCGTCGGCAAGGACTGGCTGGTCGGGCCGGGGGTCAAGTTGCTGCACGAGAGCCGGCGCCTGGGCGAGAGCATCAACCGCGCGGGGCACGCGATGCACGTGTGGACCGTCAACACCCCCGACGACCTCCGGGTCTGCCAGGAGCTCGGCGTGAAGGCCGTGATCACCGACCGTCCGGCGTACCTCCTGGACCTGCTGGAGCAGCAGGCGGGGTCCGACGGGTAGTTTCGCGACCATGGGTAAGAAGAACCGCGTCAAAGGCAAGGCCCGCACCTCGCTCCCCGCCTTCGTGAAGCGCCCCTTCGAGGGGCTGCCCTCGGAGTGCGACGTGATCGCGCTGCGTGAGCTCGTCCCGGCCGGTACTGCACCGCTGACCCTCGCCGGGTCCGATCGTGATGTCGTGCTGTGCTCGCTGCTCCCGATGGCCGCGCCGGCGATGGTGCGCGAGTCCGGCGCGATCTGGCTGGGCCTGCAGGTCCAGCACCACTTCGGCGACCCGGCGCGCGACCTCGGGGCGGTGCTGGAGAAGGCGATCGCGCAGGCCGAGGCCGGCGAGGTCGGCATCGTCGGGCTCACCGACCCGCCGGGCGAGGGCCCGCGGCTGCAGGACCTCGTGACCGGCGACTCGCTGGACGTGACCGTCCACGAGGGCTTCGACTTCTGGCTCTCCGACGTCGACGACAAGGACGCCATGGCGGGCGCGCTCGACCAGGCCAACGAGGCTGCCATCCCGACCTCGCGGCTGAGCAGCGTCGAGGCGGCGTACTGGACCTCCATCGGCACCAAGGAGCACCTGCGCTGGGTGATGCCCCAGCCCGAGGACGCCCTGCTCGCCGCGCTCGCGCGCCTGCACGTGGCCGGCAAGGACGTGCTGGTACCCGGCGCCCGCTTCGTCGGCATGTTCCGCACCCACGGCGTGCTGGCTCCGGTCTGGGACCTCGAGGTCGGCACCGGCGCCGAGGCGCTCGAGGAGCCTGCGGCTGCCTTCGCCAAGGACCTCGAGGCCGCCCTCGCCGACACCTCCGACCTGACCCCCGAGGAGCGCTCGGCGCGCAACGGGCTCGCGAACCGGCAGGTCACGCTGCGCTGAGACGCGGGTTACTCCGCACGAGATCTCACCCTCGACTCGAGCTGAGGGTGGCTTCTCGTGCGGACTAGCCTGCGGCAGCGCCGATGTCTTGACGTCGAGAGACCCCGCCTCCGGTGCCTCCGTCGCGGGTGCGTCAGTCGCGGTTCCGCAGCGCCCACGGGCGCAGCGAGGAGTAGCCCTTGACCGAGGCCCGCGGGACCCGGCGCAACGACCAGACGGGAGAGTCCTCGAGTGCCTCGCGCATGCCGTCGTCGACGAGCACCGTGCCGGGTCGGGCGAGCGAGGTCAGGCGGGCGGCGATGTTGACCGTCGGGCCGAGCACGTCGCCCAGCCGCGTCACGACGTCGCCGTACGCGATTCCGGCGCGGACCGCGGGGAACGGGTCCTCCTCGTCGGCGCCCATGGACACCAGCAGGTGCACGATCCGGGCTGCGTCGGCAGGGGTGTCGGCGACCAGCAGCACCTCGTCGCCGATGTTCTTGATGATGCGGCCCCCGTGGTCGACCACGACCTCGGTCGAGCGTGACTCGAAGGTCTCGATCCAGCCGACCAGCTCGGCGTCGCCCATCGAGCGCGACTGGGAGGTGAAGCCGACGATGTCGACGAAGGCCACCGCCAGCCGGCCGGTCTCGTTGGTCGAGGGTCCCTCAGCGGCGGCGAGCCGGCGCCCCGCCGCGCTGGTGAGGTGGCGCCGCCAGACGTAGGACTGCAGGCGCTCGACCCGGGGGACCACCTCGTCGGTGAGCACCGCGAGCTGGGCGGCGGGATCTGCAGCGGGATCGGCCGCGGCCACGCGGGCCATCAACGTGGTCTGCCACTCCGCCAGGCGTGCGAAGGAGCGGCCCCAGGTGCGGACCAGGGCCGACCGGGAGTCGTCATCGAGGATGCCGAGGCCGGTCAGGTCCGCCGCGAGCCGGAGCGCCTCCACGTCGGCTGTGGTGAAGGCGACGTCGTCCTCGGACGTGGCCGGGAAGCCGAGCAGCCGCCACAACTCCTGCGCGACCTCGACGGGCACGCCGGCGGCCTCGGCGACCTCGCCCCGGGTCAGCGACGGACGCTCACCGAGCAGGAGCTCCTCGAGGCCCTCCTGCTCCGGCGTGGGATCGGACTCGCTCAGGAGTCGGACCCGCCGGCGAAGCGCTCCTTGGCCAGGTTGTCCAGGGCCTCGCCGAAGGACGGCATCTCCACGGCCAGGCGCTGCAGCTGGTCGGGGGTGAAGTGGATGAGCTCCAGCGGCGAGAGCGCCACGATGCTGGCGGTGCGCAGCGAGTGGTTGAGGATCGCGGCCTCGCCGACGATGTCACCGGGGCCGAGCTGGGCGATCTCCTTGCCGTGCTGGCGGACCGAGACGGTGCCGGACAGGATGATGTAGGCCTTGTCGGCGCCGGTCCGCTCGGAGATCGGGGCCCACCCCTCGGGCAGGGTGACGCGGGTCCCCGCGGAGCTGATCTTGGCGATCTCCTCCGGGCTGAACGAGCTGAAGAACGACATGGGTTCCCTTCCGGCGGTCGTGGTGCTCCCGCGACGCATCCTCGCCGAGGTGTGTCAGCGGTGTAAAGCAGGGGTCGTGCAGGTCACGGGGCCGCGCGCGCCGCCTGGCGGGCGCGCGTCGGCGCAGGTCAGAGCGGGTCGCGGGTGATCGGGCAGCTCATGCAGCGCGGCCCGCCGCGGCCCGAGCCGAGCTCGGAGCCGGCGATGCGGACGACCTCGATCCCGGCCTCCTCGAGCCGCTCGTTGGTCTGGTCGTTGCGCTCGTAGGCGACCGCCACCCGCGGCGCGATCGCCAGGGTGTTGTTGCCGTCGTCCCACTGCTCACGCTCCGCGGTCACCGGGTCCAGGCCGGTGTCGATGCGGTGCAGCTGGTCGATGCCCATCGCCTTCGCCGCGGCCACGAGAAACGGCTCGGGCGGCGCCACGTCGAGGGTGAGGGTCGCCTCGTCGCCGTCCTCGGCGAGCGTGACGGCATGCGCGACGAGGTGGTCGGCGACGTTGGGGTACATCACGACCTTGTCCACGTCGACCAGCGTGCAGATGGTGTCGAGGTGCATGGTCGCCCGCTCCTGGGCGATCGGCACCGCCAGGACGGTGCGGGCCAGGCCGGCGTGGAAGACCTGTCGGGCGAACCGCTCGACACCGGCCGGCGTCGTACGCTCACCGACGCCCACGGCGATGACGCCCGGCGCGAGGTGCAGGACGTCGCCGCCCTCGACGTGCTCGGAGTGCCAGCCGTGGATCTTGCGGGTGCCGCGGAAGCGCGGGTGCTCGGTGTAGATCAGCTCGGTCAGCTGGGTCTCGCGCGAGCGCGCGGGCATCGCCAGCGACGTGACCGCCACCCGGTCGCGCACCCACACGCTGGAGTCGCGGGTGAACAGCAGGTTGGGCAGCGGGTCGACGAGGAAGTCGTACGGCGAGAGCAGCGAGGTGACCAGGCCGAACCCGCCGCGCACCTCGTCGTTGCGGATGCCCGCGGTGAGGTAGGCGGTCAGCTCCTCGGGGCCGGCGTCGTGGAGGAACCGCGCGAGGTAGGCCCGCAGCGTGTCGCCCAGGTGCAGCCCCGAGAGCGCGGCGGTGATCGCGTGGTTGCGGGCGATCTCGTCCTGCAGGGTCTCGGTGAGCAGCTCGGTGAGGTAGAGGATCTCGACGTCGCGGTCGCGCAACGCCTGGGCGAACGCGTCGTGCTCCTCCTGGGCCCGGGCCACCCAGGGGATCCCGTCGAAGAGCAGCCGGTCGTTGTTGCGAGGGGTGAGCCGCTTGAGCTCGTTGCCGGGACGGTGCAGCATCACTGTGCGGAGGCGACCGACCTCGCTGTCGGCGTAGTGGGCGGGACTCTGGGTCATGGGCTCACCCTAGGGCGTCCGCGACTCACCCACACGACGTCAACGCGCCGTTAACAACCCGCCCCTCATACGGGGTGGGGTATTGCTGTCAATGGACCCCCGCGGTCTGATAGCGGACGTGCCATGGGGGCGAGGGCATCTCGTGTTCCCCTGATGACGCGTGAGGCCGACTGGGGGGCTTGTTCGGCGTGGACTGGGACATCGAGATAGCCATGGAGCGTCACTCCGCTGACGCGCTCGCATGGGACCGCGAGTCGGCTCGGCTGACCTACAAGGACGCCGACGGCGTGGTCTCCTTCCTCGACATCAGCGAGGCCGACCTGCGCAACTGGCTGCAGATCCTGCTGCTCTCCAGCTTCGCTCCGGCGACCCGCGAGCCCTCCCACGAGCGCGCCATCCGTGAGATGGCGGGCAAGTGCCGCCACCACGCCGCGGTCGGCGAGGACCCGTTCACCGGGCTGCGCGAGCGTCGCGCCAGCTCGACCTCGCGCCCCAGCCTGGCGGGTTGAGCAGCCCGGCGGGTTGAGCTGGTGGACCGTCGTACGTCGGCTCAGGCGGAGCGGAACGGGTCCGCGGGGTAGACCCCCAGGATCGTCACGTCGGTGGTGAAGAAGGCCAGCTCCTCCAGCGCGTTGCGCAAGGGCGTCTCGTCGGGGTGCCCGTCGACCTCGGCGAGGAACTGCGTCGCGGTGAAGTGCCCGTCGACCATGTAGCTCTCGAGCTTGGTCATGTTCACGCCGTTGGTGGCGAAGCCGCCCAGCGCCTTGTAGAGCGCGGCCGGCAGGTTGCGCACGTTGAAGACGAAGCTGGTGACGACCGGTCCGTTCCCCGCGGGCGCCTGGACGAAGTCGCGGGAGAGCACCACGAAACGGGTGGTGTTGTGGTCCTCGTCCTCGACGTCGGTGGCCAGCACGTCGAGGCCGTAGATCTGCGCTGCCAACGGCGGGCTGATCGAGGCCTGGCTCGGGTCCGCGGCCTCGGCGACCTCGCGGGCGGCCCCGGCGGTGTCCCCGGAGATCAGGGGGGTCAGGCCGTGCTCGCGGATGATCCGGCGGCACTGGCCCAGCGCGTGCACGTGGCTGTGCACCGTGCGGATCGACTCCAGGCTCGCGCCCGGTACGGCCATCAGGTGGAACCGGATGCGCAGGAAGTGCTCGGCGATGATGTGCAGCCCGCTGCCGGGCAGGAAGTGGTGGATGTCGGCCACCCGGCCGGCGATCGAGTTGTCGATCGGGATCATCGCCAGCTCGGCCTCACCGGACCCGACCGCCGAGAAGACGTCCTCGAACGAGGCGCACGGCAGCGCCTCGAGCTCGGGGTAGTGCTCCTGGCACACGATGTGGGAGTTGGCGCCCGGCTCTCCCTGGTAGGCGATGCGTCGCGGGTTCGGCACCCGAGCAGCATAGGTTTTCCGGCGTGATGTTCCTGGTCGTGCTCACTCTCGTGGTCGCCCTCGCCGCTCTGGCGTGCGCCGTGCTCGCCCTCCGGGCAGCCCGTTCCGGCGTACGACGCGAGGGACCCGATGCCCTGCCCGAGGACGTCCTGGGGCTGCGCCAGGAGGTCGCCGCGCTGCGTGCGGAGGGCCGCGACGCGCTGCGCCACCTCGCGGCCGTGCGCTACGACGCCTTCGGCGACATGGGCGGGCACCTGTCGTGGTCGGTCGCGCTCCTCGACGACGGCGGCAACGGTGTGGTGCTCACCTCGATCCACGGCCGCTCGGAGGCCCGCACCTACGCCAAGTCCATCTCCGCCTGGCGCTGCGACCAACAGCTCTCGCCCGAGGAGTCCGAGGCCGTCGAGGCCGCCCGCCCCTGACCCGCCGAGCCGTCACTCACGCACGGCCGAACCGTCGCTCACGCACGGCCGAACCGTCACTCACGCACGGCCGAACCGTCACTCACGCACGGCGTGCGTGAGCGACTCCTGGGCCGTGCGCGAGCGACCTCTCGGCGTCAGAACAGCGTGACCAGGCCGATCACCGCGAGGACGACGGCAGCAACCGCTGCCACCTTCATCACGATCCCCGACGTGCGCACCGACCCGGCCGCCGACTCCAGCAGCTGCTCCTCGGAGCGGGTGGTGACGACGAGGTCGCCCTTGGCCGGCCTGCGGATCGTGAGGACGCCGCCGGCGTCACTGACCTCACCGGCGACGAAGAGTCGGGTGCCGGGCTCGAGCACCCACTCCTCGTGCTCGAAGCCGATCGTGTCCCGGGCGCCACCGCGGCGGCCCTCGCGGAACTCCGAGAGCGACTTGCGGGCCCCGTCCACCCCGCCGGCGGCCTCGACGAGGACCTCGCCCGTGGCGTCGCGCAGCACGAACGGCGACGACGAGGTCTCCGAGGTGACGGTCTCCTCGGCGGTGGAGCTCGACTTCTTGCCCTCGGCGTCCTTCGTGACCTGGGTGTAGCGGCGGGTCACCGTGTGCCGGTGCCACACGCACGGGGTGCCGGTCTCGGGCGAGGTGAGCCGACCGGCGGGGCCGGGGTGCGCCTCACCGCTGAGCTCGACGACCTCGCGGTAGGAGCCGGCGCCGGCCGCCGCCGACGCCGCGGCCGCGACCTCGGTGAGCGTGGCGACCGTCGAGGTCTCGGTGGCCAGCAGCCGCCCGCGGCGCCGGGTCGCCGAGCGGCCCGTCCACCAGGCGACGCCTGCGATCACCGCGGCCAGCGCCGACACCAGCAGGAAACCCATCACTCGCTCCTCGACTCAGACCGGCCCGAGAGTCGGAACCACCCTGCCAGAGTCGAGCGGTGGAGTGCATCGCGTGAGCCTGGTTCACGTGATGCACTCCGCGACCGGGTGAACCAGGCAGAGGCGTCAGCGGGGGACGCGCACCAGCACGCGCCCGTGGACGCAACGCATCCGCAGCTCCCGACCCGGCCCGATCGAGTCGCCGTCGAGCTGGCGGGGGGTGTCGGACGAGGCGCGCACCACGACCGTCGAGCCGGTACGCCGGTCCACGAGCTCGTCGGTGTGGCGCAGCTTGAGCAGCACCCGCCAGGCCAGCGGGATCCAGGAGAGGAAGTTCTTGGGGTGCAGGATCACCACGTCGAGCAGGCCGTCGTCGATGGCGGCGTCGGGCAGCAGCGGCATCCCGGCCTGCAGGAAGCCGACGTTGCCGACGACGACGGTGCGCGCGCGGTGCTTGGTGAACTCGCCGCCGTCGACGGAGATCTCCACCTTCATCGCCGGGAACATCAGCGACTTCAGGCCGGAGAGGACGTAGGCCAGCCAGCCCACGCGCTTCTTGATGTCCTCGTTGACGCCCTCCATGATCGCGGCGTCGAAGCCCATGCCGGCCATCACCATGAAGTGGGAGTTCTCGAGCCCGTCGCCGGCCACCTCGACCATGTCGATGGCGCGGTCCTGGCCGGTGAGCCCCACGTCGATGGCCGCGCGCAGGTAGAGCGGGATGTCGAGGTTGCGCGCCAGCAGGTTGCCGGTGCCGGCCGGCACGATGCCCACGGGGATGCCGGTCCCGGCGAGCTCGGCGCACACCTCGCGCACGGTGCCGTCGCCGCCGCACACGAGCACCAGGTCGGCCCCGGCCACGGCGGCCTCCTCGGCCATGCCGGTGCCGGGGTCCTCGACGGTGGTCAGGTGCCACGTCGGGTCGGCCCACCCGGCCTCGCGCGCCATGCCGGTGACGGTGGTCTTGAAGACCTCGACGTCCTCGACCTTGATCGGGTTGAGCACGACCGCCAGTCGCCGGGTCGAGGGCACCGCCTGCGGCAGCGGCTCGGCCTTCTGGGCGTGGCTGCGCGGCAGGGGGGAGTACGCCGCCAGGACCACCAGCAGGATGCCGGCACCGAGCAGCACCCCGCCGACGACGTCGCTGGGGAAGTGCCGGCCGAGCAGCACGCGGTCCAGGCACACGGCGAGCACGACGAGCCCGACCCCGGCGTACACGAGGCGGCGGATGGTGGCGCGCCGCACCAGCATCAGCACCAGCACGCACACGACGCCGCCGAGCGCGGCGACCGACGACGCGTGGCCCGACGGGAAGGCGTTGGACTCCAGCAGCGCCTCGGGGCTCTGCCAGTCCGGACGCTCGCGGCCGACCCAGATCTTCAGCCAGGTGGTGGCCAGCGCGGTGAGCGCGGGGACCGCCAGCGCGACGACGGCGGCGCGCCGGTGGCCGCGCAGCAGCATGACCAGCGCGGTGGCGATGGTCATGACGGTCATGCCGGTGGTGCCGAAGGTCAGCTCGATCCAGCGCAGCAGGTCGAAGAGCCGTGACCCGGCCTCGACGTACGGCACGTCCGGGCCGCCGCCGCGGGCGTCGACGTCGGCCAGCGGCCCCCATCCCTGGGTGACCGCGAGCGCCAGCAGGGCGAAGGCCGCGAGGCAGGCGAGACCCCAGCCGAGCAGCAGGGAGCGGGAGCGGTCGAGCACGCGCCACAGCATGGCAGAGCCCCCACCCACAACCGGGGTGAGGAGACTCGCGTACCGGGGATAGCCTTCACGACATGATCGACCCCAAGGTCCTGCGGGACGAGCCCGACCGCGTCCGCGCCGCGCTGGCCAAGCGCGGCCTGTCCGACGAGGTCGTCTCACGCTCCCTGGAGGCCGACACCGCCCGCCGCGCCGCGATCGCTGCGTTCGAGGAGAAGCGCGCGCAGCAGAAGCAGCTCGGTGCGCTCATCCCGAAGGCCCAGGGCGAGGAGAAGCAGCGGCTGCTCGCGCAGACCAAGACGCTCGCCGCCGAGGTGAAGGCCGCCGAGGCCGCCCGCGGCGAGGCCGAGGACACCTGGCAGCGCGCACTGCTGGAGATCCCCAACCTCGCGGCGCCCGAGGCGCCCGAGGGCGGCGAGGACGACTTCGCGGTGCTCGAGCACGTCGGCACCCCGCGCGACTTCGCGGCCGAGGGCTTCGAACCGCGCGACCACATCGAGCTCGGCAAGCTGCTCGGCGCGATCGACATCGAGCGCGGCGCCAAGGTCTCCGGCAGCCGCTTCTACTTCCTCACCGGCGTGGGCGCCCAGCTGGAGCTGGCGCTGGTCAACCTGGCGATGGACCAGGCCCGCGAGGCCGGGTTCACCCAGGTGATCGCCCCGTCGCTGGTGCGTCCGCGGGCGATGGACGGCACGGGCTTCCTCGGCCAGGCCGCCGACGACGTCTACCGCATCGAGGGCGAGGACCTCTACCTCGTCGGCACCTCCGAGGTGCCGATGGCGGCCTACCACTCCGACGAGATCCTCGACCCGGCCCAGCTGCCGCTGCGCTACGCCGCGTTCAGCCCCTGCTTCCGCAAGGAGGCCGGCTCGCACGGCAAGGACACCAAGGGCATCATCCGGGTGCACTGGTTCGACAAGGTCGAGATGTTCGTCTACACCACGCTCGAGGAGTCCTACGCCGAGCACGAGCGGCTGCTGGCGTGGGAGAAGGAGTTCCTCGGCAAGCTCGAGCTGGCCTACCGCGTCATCGACGTCGCGGCCGGCGACCTGGGCCTCTCGGCGATCCGCAAGTTCGACTGCGAGGCGTGGATCCCCACCCAGGGCAAGTACCGCGAGCTCACCTCCACCTCCAACTGCACCGAGTTCCAGAGCCGTCGCCTCGACATCCGCGGCCGCTTCGAGGACGGCACCAAGCCGCTGGCCACGCTCAACGGCACGCTGTGCGCGATGACCCGCACCATCGTGGCGATCCTGGAGACCCACCAGCAGGCCGACGGCTCGGTCCGCGTCCCGCAGGCGCTGCAGCCCTACATGGCCGGCCTCGAGGTGCTGAAGCCGGTCGGCGCGTGAGCGAGCCGACCCCCGGCTGGGTCCCGAAGCTCGTCGCGCTCGACATCGACGGCACCCTGCTGCGCTGGATCGACGGGGCGGGACAGACCCACGCCGAGGTCTCCGACGCGGTCGCCGACGCCGTACGCCGGGCCCGCGCGGCCGGGGCCCACGTGGTGCTGGCCAGCGGCCGCTCCCCGCACGGGATGGTCCCCGTGGCCGACATGCTGGGGCTCGACGACCCCGCCGACCCGGTGTGGGTGGTCGCCTCCAACGGCGGCGTGGTCTTCCGCTACCCGCCGATGGACATCGTGCACGAGCAGACCTTCGACGCCCGGCCGGCGGTGATGGCCGTCCTCGAGGCGCACCCGAACGCCCTGGTCGGCGTGGAGGAGCGGGGCCTGGGCTACCGCGTCAACAAGCCCTTCCCGGCCGGTGAGCTCTCCGGCGACATGATCGAGACCCCCCTCGAGCAGATCGTCGCCGAGCCGGTGAGCCGTGTGATCATCCGCGACCCCGAGGCGACCGCCGACGACTTCGTGGAGCTCGCGGGCCGGCTGGGCCTGCACGGCACCGACTACGTCGTGGGCTGGACGGCGTGGATGGACCTCTCGCCGGTGGGCGTCTCCAAGGCCTCGGGCCTGCAGCACGTGTGCGACGACCTGGGCGTCAGCGCGCAGGACGCGCTGGCCATCGGCGACGGGCGCAACGACCTGGAGATGTTCGCCTGGGCCGGCCGCTCGGTGGCGATGGGCCAG
Organism: Actinomycetota bacterium; assembly: GCA_036341255.1. Taxonomy (GTDB): domain Bacteria; phylum Actinomycetota; class Actinomycetes; order Propionibacteriales; family Nocardioidaceae; genus Nocardioides. The sequence goes on from JAYYWX010000152.1 coordinate 12,876, forward strand.
GCCATCGACGAGGTCCGGCAGGCCGCGGACGACGTGACGGCCACCGTCGACGAGGACGGTGCCGCCCAGGAGTTGGGGCGGTACTTCTGAGCGCGCCAGCCCCCGTCCTCACCACCGCACGGCTCGAGCTGCCGCTGTGGTCGGCCGACGTGGTCGCCGACCTGCGGGCCGGGCGACGCCGGCCCGAGTGGCACGCCGACTTCCCGCGCACCGACGACGTGGACGCCGCGACACTGTGGGCCGAGGGCGATCCGTGGGGCCCGCGCAGCATCGTGCGCGGGCAGACGGTCCTCGGCTCGATCGGCTTCTTCGGCCCACCTGCCCCGGCCGACGACGGCGTACCCGAGGCCGAGCTCGGCTACGGGCTGGTGCCCGAGGCCCGCGGCTGGGGCTTCGCCACCGAGGCGCTGGGCGCGATGACCGCGGCAGCCGACGCCGCCGGCGTCCGACTGCGCGCCAGCGTCCACCCCGACAACACCGCGAGCCTGCGGGTGCTGGCCAAGGGCGGGTTCACCTCCCTGCGCGGATCCGACGGCGAGGGGCAGCTGGTCATGGTCCGCCCCGTGGCCTTCCCGACGGTGGTCGAGCAGTGACGAGCGCCAGCGAGGAGCGGGCCGTGCCCGGTGGTCGAGCAGCGACGAGCGCCAGCGAGGAGCGGGCGTCGAGACCCCGCCTGGTCGCCACCGATCTCGACGGCACCCTGGTGCGCGGCGACGGCTCGGTGTCGGACTACACCCGCGAGGTGCTGCTGGAGGTCGAGCGGCTGGGTGTGCCGGTGGTCTTCGTGACCGGCCGCCCGCTCCGGTGGGCCCGCGACGTCTTCGGCCACGTGGGCTCCCACGGGCTGGCGGTGATCTCGAACGGCGCGGCCGTCTGGGACGTCGCCGCCGACAGCGCCCGGCTGGAGCGGCCGATCACCGCAGACGCGGGCCGCGAGTTCGCGCGGTTGCTGCGCGAGGCGGTGCCGGGGACGTCGTACGCCGTCGAGACCCGCGCCGGGATCGAGCTGGAGCCGGAGTTCATGGAGCGCTACCCGGTACCGGACGCGGCCCGGCGCGACCACGTCGACGTGCTGCTCGACAAGGGCGCGTGGAAGATCCTCGCCCGGCACGAGGAGCTGGGGCCGCAGGAGTTCTGGGACCTGGCGGAGGACGCCACGGGCGACCGGCTGACGATCACCTGGTCCTCGAGCACCACCCTGCTGGAGGTCTCCGCCGCGCAGGTCACCAAGGCCTCGACGCTGGCGATGGTGTGCGCCGACCTCGGCATCGAGCCCGACGAGGTGATCGCGTTCGGTGACATGCCCAACGACATCCCGATGCTGTCGTGGGCGGGCCGGTCGTGGGCGATGGCCGACGCCCACCCGAGCGTCGTCGAGGTGGCCGACGAGGTCGCCCCCGGGCACGAGGAGGACGGCGTGGCGCGCGTCCTGGCTGGTGTGTTCGACCTGTGATCTGGTGTCATCTACGCGTGCCGACCACCCCCCGCCCCTCTGCTGCCGTGCCCGCGGCCGGCCCGGTGGCCGCCCTCGTGCTGGCGCTGCTCGGGGTGATGGCGGTGCTCGGGCTGACCGGCCCAGCGGCGTACGCCGCCGAGGACCCCTCCTGCACCCGTCAGGGCGTCAACATGCACGCCCGGCAGGCGCAGGCGGTGTTCACCGGGACCGTGGTCGACGCGAGGGCCTCCGCGCTCGAGGACGGCCAGCGCGGCGTGCGGATCGTGCACCAGGTGGAGGTGGCGGAGGTCTACAAGGCCGCTCGCGTCAGCGTCGCCGCCGAGCTCGAGGTCGTGACGACCCGCAACGTCCGGGGTGAGTGCAACCTCGGGCGGCTGCCCGAGGGCGAGGACGTCGTGTTCTTCGTGAAGGCGGAGACGACCGACGGCGAGCCCGCCGACCCGGTGGTGTTCCTGGCCGCCGGCGACTCCGGCACCGCCGCGGCCGACCAGGACCTGCTGGATGCTCTCGACCGCATCCTGCCCAACCCCGTGCCGCCGGTGCCCGCGAGCCCGACGGGTGCGGAGTTCGAGGCGCTGCCCGTCGACCCGCCCACCCCGCTCGGTCGGGCCGCCGCTCCCGGTGCTGCGCTCGCGGTGCTGGGCGTGCTGGGTCTCTTCGTGGTCGGGCGGCTCGGGCGCCGCTGAGCCGTCCCCGGCGGCGCGCTGCCGGGTTTGTCGGCTGGCCGACGAACCCGGGAGCTGGACGACAAAGGTTCGTCGTCCCATGGCCGGGTCTGTCGGCTGGCCGACAAACCTTGCGGCTGGCCGACGAACCTTGCCGATCGTGGACCTAGAGGTACATCCCCCCGGAGTCCCCGGGCGTGGGACCAGGGTCCGTGCCCGGCTGGCCCGGCTGGCTGCCGTGGCCCGCGGGCAGCCCGCGGCGCATCTGCTCGAACTGCGCCCGGGCCGCCATCTGCTGGGCGTAGATCGCGGTCTGCAGGCCGTGGAAGAGCCCCTCGAGCCAGCCGACGAGCTGGGCCTGGGCGATGCGCAGCTCGCCCTCGGAAGGGGTGACGTCCTCGGTGAAGGGCAGGCTGAGCCGGTGCAGCTCCTCGATCAGCTCGGGTGCCAGACCGGCCTCGAGCTCGGTGATCGAGGCGGCGTGGATGTCGCGGAGCCGGTTGCGGCTGGCCTCGTCGAGCGGGGCCGCCTTCACCTCCTCGAGCAGTTGGCGGATCATCCCGCCGATGCGCATCACCTTGGCCGGCTGCTCGACCAGCTCGGTGAGGTGCCGCTCGTCGTCGGAGTCGCCGGTGGTGCCCTCCGACGGCGCCTGGCCCTGGCTGACCATCGCCATCGCGGCCGAGGCGGGCATGGTGCCGATCGGCCGGCCGTCGGGGCCGACCACGACGACCTGCTGCTCCTCTGCCTGGCCGCCCTGGGCGCCCTGGGCGCCGAGGCCCGGCTGACCGGTGGGGGACTGCTGCTCGCTCATGCCTCCACCCTAGGGGGGCGTACGACGCTCACGGGGTGAGCAGGATCTTGCCGGTGTGGGCGCCCGAGCCCATCAGCTCGTGGGCGGCCACCACGTCGTCGAGGCCGAGCACCTCGTGGACGATCGGGCGCACCCTCCCCTCGGCGACCAGTGGCCACACGTGCTCGACGACCCCGGCGCAGATCGCGGACTTGCCCTCGACGGGCCGCGCCCGCAGCGAGGTCGCGATGACCGCGCCGCGCTTGGTCAGCAGCTTCGCGAGGTCGAGCTCGGCCCTGGTGCCGCCCTGCATGCCGATGACGACCAGCCGACCCTCGGTGGCCAGGGCGTCGACGTTGCGGGCGAGGTACTTCGCGCCCATGTTGTCGAGGACGACGTCGGCCCCGTGGCCGTCGGTCGCCTCCCGCAGCACCTCGACGAAGTCCTGCTCGTGGTAGTCGATGGTGATGTCGGCACCCAGCGAGCGGCAGAACTCCAGCTTCTCCGCGGTGCCGCCGGTCGTCGCCACCCGCGCCCCGAGGGCGTGGGCGAGCTGGATGGCGAAGGTGCCGATGCCGCCGGCGCCGCCGTGCACGAGGAACGTCTCGTCAGGGCGCAGCCCGGCGACCATGAACACGTTGGACCACACGGTCGCCGCGACCTCCGGCAGTGCGGCGGCGGTGACCAGGTCGACCCCGCCGGGCACGGGCATGACCTGCCCCGCGGGGACGGCCACGCGTTCGGCGTACCCGCCTCCGGCCAGCAGGCAGCACACCTCGTCGCCCACCGACCACTGGCTCACGCCCTCGCCGACCTCGACGACCGTGCCGGAGCACTCCATGCCGATGATGTCGGAGGCGCCCGGCGGCGGCGGGTAGAAGCCCATCCGCTGCAGCAGGTCGGCGCGGTTCAGCCCCGCGGCGGCGACCTCCACGACGACTTCGCCTGGCCCGGCCTGCGGGTCGGGCACCTCGGCGACGGACAGGACCTCGGGACCACCGGTCCCCTGGGCGACGACGGCACGCATGGCGCCGACGCTACCCGGGCTGTCGGACGTCATACGGAGGGGACGTCCGCTGCCGCTGGACGTATGACGTTCCGCGGGCCTCAGGCGTCCTCGAGCTCCCGTACGTCGCTGGAGTGGTCGACGGCGCTGTCGTCGGGGACCTCGACGTCCTCCTCCTCGGCGGCGGTCGCGCCGGCGGGGCGGTCCCAGGCCTCGGCGAGCGCACGCGCGCGGCCGGCGAGCTCCTCGAGCTCCTCGGGCCCGGCACCCTGCCGGCCGGCGGCCAGCCCGAGCAGGAAGGTCGAGATGGGGGCGGCCGGGCGTACGACGTTGTGCGCGGCGACCCGCGCGAGGTCGAGCACCAGCCCTTCGTCGACCTCGGCGTCGAGGTCCAGCGCGTCGCAGAGCTCGTCGATCCAGTCGTGGAGGTTCACGGGGCCCACTATCCGCGCGTGCCCTGGTCCCGACAACCCCACCACCGGAGGGGTCAACCGCCAGGGCTCACGACAGGTCGCGCAGGTCCTCCCAGGTGTCGACGTCGCGGTGCTCGTCACCCACCGTCGGGACCTCGGCCAGCGTGAGCGGGGCGAGCAGCGCACGCAGCGCCATCCCGTGCTGCCCCTCCCGGTCGGGTCGTACGCCGCTGAGCCGGTCGGTCCGCAGCACCAGCGCCAGCGGGTGCCGGCCGTCGGGGTCCACGAGGCGGGCGCCGTCGGCGTCGCCGACGCCCGCCCGGAGCCGGTCGAAGGTGCTCGCGGTGACCAGGGGCATGTCCACGGCCAGGACGGCCAGCAGCGAGGGCGGGCGCAGCAGGGAGTCCAGCCCGGTCAGCAGTCCGGCGACGGGGCCGCCGTGGCGCGGGTCCTCCAGCACGAACGTCACCGGTCGGTCGGTCGGCACCTCCTCGCCCACGACGACGACCTCGCGGGCGTCGATGACCGCCTCGAGGGCGCGGGCCAGCAGGGTGCGGCCGTGCAGCTCGACCGAGGCCTTGTCGATGCCGCCCATGCGTGCCGCGGTGCCGCCGGCGAGGACGACCGCGGCGAAGGCGCCGAGGGGCTCGCCGGGGGCAGGGGAGGGGGGTGCGTCGGCCACGTCCTCACTCTCACAGAGACCTGGCCCGAGGTGGCAGGGTGGAGGGCATGAGTGACGTCACGCTGCGGATCGCGCTGGTGCAGGAGGCCGCCGACCTCGACCCCGACGTCAACCGGTCACGGCTGGCGGACCTGGTGCCCCACGGCCCGGGTCCGGGCCTGGTGGTGCTGCCGGAGGCCTTCGCCCGCGACTTCGGCTCCGGTGACGACGTGAGCGGCGACGCCGAGGAGCTCGACGGTCCCTTCGGCACGGAGCTGTCCCGGGTGGCCGACGAGCGTCGACTCACCCTCGTCGCCGGCATGTTCGAGCGCAGCCGCGACGAGTCCCGCCCGTTCAACACCCTGCTCGTGCGGGGCGAGGTCGCGACGGCGTACCGCAAGATCCACCTCTACGACTCCTTCGGCTACCGCGAGTCCGACCGGCTCACCCCCGGCCCGCTCGAGCCGGTGACCTTCGAGCTCGGAGGGATCGCCGTCGGCCTGATGACCTGCTACGACCTGCGCTTCCCGGAGATGGCTCGCGCGCTCGTCGACGCCGGCGCCGAGCTCCTCGTCGTCCCGGCGGCGTGGGTCGCGGGGGACCGCAAGGTCGACCACTGGCGGACGCTGGTGCGCGCTCGGGCGATCGAGAACACGGTCTACGTCGCCGCGTGCGCCCAGCCCGGCCCCCGCTACTGCGGCCACTCGATGGTCGTGGACCCGCTCGGGGACGTGCTGGCCGAGGCGGGCGAGGGCCCGGACGAGGTGCGTGCGCTGGTGTCGCGCGAGCGGCTGCTCGAGGCCCGCCGGACCAACCCCTCGCTGACGAACCGCCGGCTGTAGGCTCGAGCGCCGTGTCCCGAGCCGCCCCCCGACGCCGCGCGGAGAAGCCGCGCCGCGCCCGTCGTACGCGGCCCGAGCGCACCTCCGAGCACACCCCGGAGCGGGAGTCAGCGGCCGTCGCGGCACCCGCTCCGAGCCGCCCGGCCACCCCGGCGGTCCCGACGTCCAGCGCTTCCTCCGCACCCCCGGCGCCCGCCCGCCCGGTGACCCCGCCGGTCACCGTCACCTCCGAGGGCGTGGCGCCGCCGCCCACCGAGGAGCCGGCCGAGCGGCCGGGCGACAGCAGCCGGCTCGACCGGTGGCGCGCCCGCGCGGTGGCGCTGGGCGAGTCCCGCGTGCCGCACGTGTCCTGGTGGTTGCTCTTCCTCGCCGGTGTCGGCCTGCTCGTCGCCGGCGTCGTGCCCGTCGGCCCGGCCTGGCTCGGCGGCGCCGGCTCGGTCGCAGTGGCGACCTCGTACGTCTGGGCGCTGGCCGCCCGCACCGGCGGACGTCCGGGAGTCTTCGGCGCCCTGACCGCGCTGGTCGGGGTGGTGGTCCTCGTGGCCGACGACGACCGGGCCAGCACGGGCGCCGCGGTGATGACGTGTGCCCTGGCGGCGGTGCTCGCGGTCATGATGACCGTGCCCGCCAAGCGGTTCCGCGAGGCGGCGCGCGAGTGCGCCGTGGCCGTCGGCATCGCCTCGGTCGGCGCGTTCGCCACCGTGGGCTTCGAGCCGGCGCTGACCGTCGTGCGCTTCCAGTACGCCACCCTCGGGCTCTCGCTCGCGGGCGCGTTCCTGCTCGTCTACCGTCTCGGCGCCGGCCTGCACGGCCTGGGTCGCCGCGGCCTCATCGCCACCATCGGCGGTGGCGTGGTGCTGCTGGTCTTCGTCGGGTACGCCGAGCTGCTGCGGCAGTACGGCCCCGGCGACGTCGTCACCACGCTGCTCGACGGCGTGCGCTGGTCGCGGGAGAACCTCGGCGCCTTCCCACGCCCCCTCGAGACCGTCCTCGGCGTCCCGGCGCTGGCCTGGGGGTGCCACATGCGCGCCCGTCGCCGCCAGGGCTGGTGGGTGTGCGCGTTCGGCGCCGCCGGCACCGTCTCGATCGCCAACGCGCTGGTCGACCCGTCGGTGGCGCTGCTCGAGAGCGGCCTGTCGGTGGGCTACGGCCTGCTGATCGGCCTGGTGATCGGGTACGTCGTGATCCGGGTCGACCTGGCCCTGACCGGCTCCCGCGGTCGTCGCGCCCGTCGCGACGAGCAGGCCAGCGCCGTACGACCGGAGCCGCGGCGCACCGCCGCGCTCCTCTGAGGGAGCCCCGGCGCGACCTGCGGATCCGCTCGACTCGGGGTACGCACCGGTAACGACTACGGTCGAGCCGTGCCCCGCGAACAGGTGATCGAGGTGGTGGCCGAGATGGTCGCCAACGTCATGAGCGTCTCCGTCGCCCCCGGCGACCAGGTGGCCGTGGGCGACACGGTCGCGCTGCTGGAGTCGATGAAGATGGAGATCCCCGTCATCGCCGAGCGCGCCGGCACCGTCACCGCGGTCAAGGTCGCCACGGGCGACGTGGTGCAGGAGGGCGACGTGCTCCTCGCCCTCACCGTCTGACCCCCATGCCCGACCCGCACCGGCATCGGGCGGGGCTCCTGGCAGAGGGGGCGGGATTCGAACCCGCGGTAGCTCTCGCTACGACCGCTTTCAAGGCGGTTCCGATCGGCCACTCCGGCACCCCTCCATCGCCGCCGGCCGCAGCCGAGGGCTGGGTGCGATCGTAGGCGACGGGGGCGGGTTGAGAGGATGGGGGCATGTCCGGCCTCCCGACCCCGCATGTCTACCGCCTCGCCCCGTCGATGGCGGCGCGGCTGATGGGACCCGCGCTGGTGCTGCTCGCGCTGCTGGTGCTGGGCCTGACCGCGCTGGTCGCTGCCACCGGTCTCCCGCCGGACCTGCTGGTCGTCGGGATCGCCCTCGGTCTGGCCGCCGTGCTGACCCTCGGCTGGTGGCTGCGCACCCGCGCGTGGGTGCTGCGCGTCGACGAGGAGGGGTACGCCGTCCGGCTGGTGCGCGGCGCCGGCACGCGGGCCGCCCGCTGGACCGACGTCGAGCAGGCCGCGACCGCGAGCCCGAACGGCATCCCCTGCTTCGTGCTGCAGCTCAAGGACGGCACCCGCACCACGCTGCCGGTCCAGGCGCTGGCCGTGGACCGCGAGGACTTCGTCCGCGAGATGCAGCGCCGCCTGGCCGCCGGGCAGAAGCTCAAGCCGCTCTCCTGAGCGCACCCCGCTCTGCGGCCCGACGGGTGAGGGCGATTCGGCGCCCGCGCGCCGGTCCTTGTAGCCTGTCGGGGCTGCATGGAGGCGTCGCCTAGTCAGGTCTATGGCGCCCGCCTGCTAAGCGGGTTTGGGGCTACAACCCCATCGAGGGTTCAAATCCCTCCGCCTCCGCCGGCCTCGGGCCCCCTCCCCCGGACGGGGGCCGAGACGTCTCCCCGGCCGTCTCCCCCGGCTGTGGTCGCGCCGTCCGCGCAGGTCCGCAGCGTGGAGCGCCCCGTCTGCAGGTTCGTGCATTGCAGATTTGTGAGGCAGCGCGACGGTGTGTGTCGGGCCCGGTGGCGACACACAATGAGCCACGGGGCCATTCCGTGGGCCCGCACACGATGAGGGGAACTCTCACTGATGAAGATCATGCGCAAGGCCGCGGTCGTGCTGGCCACCGCCATCATGTCCGTCGGCGTCCTCGGAGCCGCTGCGCCCGCCCAGGCTGACACCAGCTGGGGCTGCGGTGGCTTCTGCCGCCCGGCACCCTGAGCCTGACCCGGCTCAGTCTCCGGAGGTGGGTTCCTCACCGGGACGTTCGCTCCCGGTGAGGCCCATCCGCCCCATCGTGTAGCCCAGCTGGAAGCGCGTCTCCGCCTCGTACTCCTCCTTGAGGTCTGCCACGTAGCCGGCGTACGTGCGCGGGCTGACGCCCAGCCGCTTCGCCGACACCGGGTCGGCGTGCCCCTCGATGAGCATGCGGATCGTCATCGCCCGCTGCTCGACCGCGATGTCCTTGAGCATCGAGCTCTCGCGGTTCGCGAACGGTCGCCCGCGCTCCCACGCGCGCTCGAAGACGTCGACGAGGTAGGCGATGATCGACGGCTCGCGCACCGCGACCGCGACCCGGAGGTCCTCGGCTCCCGGGATCAGCGCGACCCGACGGTCGACGACGATCATCCGATTGAAGAACTCATCGAGCGTGCGCACCTCCGCGCCCCGGGCGGTGACCTCGGCGACGTACTTGTGCGTGACCGAGGAGCGTCGCGCGGAGTGCTGGTAGAGCGTGCGGATCTTGACGCCGCGTTCCAGGGCCGCGACGTCGCGCACGGCGGCCGCCGCCAGCGTCTGGGCGTCCCGGCCGGCCTGCGGCTGGGCGGTGAGGATCTCGGTCTCGACCTCGGCGACGACGCCGGCGAGGAACTTGCCGATCGCCTCGTCACGCAGGTAGGTGAACGGGCCGCGGGCGTCCGAGCGCGGTGCGCGGCGCCAGGTGGCGGTGACGCTGCCGAAGGCGCGTGCCCAGTCGCCGGACTCCTGCAGCAGGCGCACGCTCTCGCTGGTCAGGGGGGAGACGACCCGTGACTGGGCGGTGGCGGGGTCCTCGGGCAGCCAGGTGCCCGCGTCGGGGTCGAGCAGCAGCAGGCCGAGCTCGACGAGCAGGTCGAAGGCCGCGCGGTCCGGTCCGTCCTCGGCGATCCGCTCGTCGTCGACGGCGATCCCGTCCTCGGCGAGCACCCGCTCGAACAGCTCCACGCCGGCCGACTCCAGCAGCGCGCGCTGCTCGGGACCGTACGTCGCCACCACGCCCTCCGATCCTCCGCCGTGCCCCGAGTGGGGCCGATCGTTGCACATTCCTGCAATCCCTCGCACCGCCCTCCCGAGCCCGTACGACGCAGCGAGCCTCCTGGGGTGGTCGAGCAGCGAGCGCCAGCGAGCGGGCGTCGAGACCACCACCCCGTACGACGCAGCGAGCCCGCCCCGGCGTACCGGGACGGGCTCGTGGCTGCTGGGCAGGTCTCAGAGGCCCAGACGCGCCTTGAGGCCGTCGAGCTCGGTCCAGAGCACGGCCGGCAGGTCGTCGCCGAACTTCTCGAACCACTCCTGGATCTGCGGGATCTCGGCCTTCCACTCCTCCACGTCCACGTGGAGTGCGGCGGCGAGCGCCTCGTCGGTCATGTCCAAGCCCTCGACGTCCATCGAGCCCGGGGCGGGCACGTGGCCGATGGGGGTCTCGACCGCGGCGGCCTGGCCGTCGAGGCGCTCGACGACCCACTTCAGGACGCGGCTGTTCTCGCCGAATCCGGGCCACAGGAAGCCGCCGTCCTCGTCACGGCGGAACCAGTTGACGTAGAAGATCTTCGGCAGCTTGGACTCGTCGTTGTCCTTGCCGATGTTGATCCAGTGGCCGAAGTAGTCACCGGCGTTGTAGCCGATGAAGGGCAGCATGGCCATCGGGTCGCGACGCACGACGCCGGTGGCGCCGATCGCGGCGGCGGTGGTCTCCGAGGAGAGCGTGGCGCCGAGGAAGGTGCCGTGGGTCCAGTCGCGGGCCTCGAAGAGCAGCGGGACGGTCGTCTTGCGGCGGCCACCGAAGAGGATCGCGTCGATCGGGACGCCGCGCGGGTCGTCGAACTCCGGCGCGAGGATGTCGCACTGCTTGATGGGGGTGCAGTAGCGGCTGTTGGGATGGCTGGAGAGCTCCTCGGACTCGGGGGTCCAGGGCTCGCCCTTCCAGGAGGTGGCCTTGGCCGGCGGGTTCTCCAGGCCCTCCCACCACACGTCGCCGTCCTCGGTGAGGGCGACGTTGGTGAAGACCGAGTTGCCCTTGTTGATGGTGGCCATCGCGTGCGGGTTGGTGTGCTCGTTGGTGCCGGGGGCGACGCCGAAGAAGCCGTACTCGGGGTTGACCGCCCACAGGCGGCCGTCCTCGCCGATGCGCATCCAGGCGATGTCGTCGCCGATGGACTCGACCTTCCAGCCGGGGATGGTCGGCTTGAGCATCGCCAGGTTGGTCTTGCCGCAGGCGGAGGGGAACGCGGCGGCGACGTACTTCACGACGCCCTGGGGGCTGGTGAGCTTGAGGATGAGCATGTGCTCGGCGAGCCAGCCCTCGTCGCGGGCCATGACCGAGGCGATGCGCAGGGCGTAGCACTTCTTGCCGAGCAGGGCGTTGCCGCCGTAGCCGGAGCCGAAGGACCAGATGGCCCGCTCCTCGGGGAACTGCACGATGTACTTGGTGTCGTTGCACGGCCAGGCGACGTCGGCCTCGCCCTCGGCCAGCGGGTGGCCGACGGAGTGGATGGCCTGCACGAAGTCGGCGTCGGTCTCGGTCATCTTGTCCAGGACCGCGGAGCCCATGCGGGCCATGACGCGCATGGAGACGGTGACGTAGGCGGAGTCGGTGAGCTCGACGCCGAACATCGGGCGCTCGGCCTCGAGGTGGCCCATGACGAACGGGATGACGAACATCGTCCGGCCCCGCATGCAGCCCTCGTAGAGGCCCCGCATGATCCCCTTCATCTGCTCGGGGTCCATCCAGTTGTTGGTGGGCCCGCAGTCCTTCTCGTCGACCGAGCAGATGTAGGTGCGGTCCTCGACGCGCGCCACGTCGATCGGGTCGCTGGCGGCGTAGAAGGAGTTCGGCTTCTTGGCCGGGTCCAGGCGGGTGAACGTGCCGGTGCCCTCGAGGGCCTCGGTCAGCATCGTCCACTCCTCGTCGGAGCCGGTGCACCAGTGGATGGCGTCGGGCTGGGTGAGCTCGGCGACCTCGCGGACGAAGGCGAGGATGCCCTCGTGCGTCGTGGGGGCAGTGCTGAGGTCGATGGACGTGAGGGTCATGGGGCCTCTTCGGGTCTCGCCGGCATGCTTGCCTGAGAAGGTGGACGACGTGGGGAGTAGGCGTCGTTGCCAGCCACGCACACGGTGCGGCGACCCTAATCCGGACATCGGTGTCCGCATATTGGATCGAGCCAAGGGTCGTGGGGCAGGTCACAGCG
>JAYYWX010000153.1:0-14987 GCA_036341255.1 Actinomycetota bacterium
CGCTTCCAGGACGGTGACGGCGGTCGCTTCCCGCGCACCGCCGTGGTGCTGCGGCCGCTGCACGAGGCCAACGGGGGCTTCTTCTGGTGGGGCAAGCCGAAGCGCGCGGCGTACCGAGCGCTGTGGGCGCGGATGCAGGCACGGGCTGGGCTGGCCGGGGTCCACAACGTGCTGTGGGCCTACTCCTTCAACCTGCACACCGTCGGGGTCCAGGACCCGACCCGGCTGGTCCCCGCGCGGATCGACCTCGCCGGTCTCGACTCCTACGACCCCGAGACGCCACCACGGCGGGCGTCGAAGAAGCTCGCCCGGCGGATCCGCGCGGACCGGCTCGGGCTCGCGGGCTACGAGGACGTCGCCCGGATGGACCGGGTGCCGCGGATGGCGCTGACCGAGGTTGGCCCGCACGGGGGCGACGGCTCCTGGAACCCGCGCGTGATCAGCCGGACGGTGAACCGATCGCTGTCGAGCCGGCAGCTGCGCCCCGTCTGGGCGATGCTGTGGTTCGACGACGAGGGCTACGCCGAGGCCGGCACGAAGCAGATCTCCTCGCTGCGCGGCGGCCACCGGTGGTTGGCGTCCTGCCCCGCCGGCTTCTGCCTCTAGCCCGTCTCCGGGCTCACAGCCTCCGGAACGCCACCGTGGGCATGACCAGCTCACCGACCGCGTCGGTGGCGTCGAGGTCGGCGACCGCCTCGACCACCCAGTCGTGGTGCCCCTCGGGGTCGTGGATGGTCTGGCGGACCCGCAGCACCCGCGCGCCGGTCTCCTCGTCGCTGCCCGGCTCGCGCACCAGCAGCTGCGGCGCGCGGGCGTCAGGCCCCATGTCCACGGAGTCGTGGTCGGAGTAGTACGCCTCGATCGCCTCGTCCCACGCCGACCGCGTCATGAGCACTTCGCGCGGCGGCTCGGTGCGATCGGCGGCGGCACGCTCGAGCGCCATCAGCCCGTCCAGGTCGTCGCGAGCGACCAGCTCGACCCTGCGGAACATGGCGTTGCGCACCATCACCTCGAACGCTCGGCCCTGCTGGGACAGCGGCCGAGGAGGCGGCGGCGGGGCGTGCGCCGAGGTCAGCTCCTCGCCCAGGCGCGCCAGCGCGCCCTCGGGGTCGGTCAGCGACTCCCACTCGTCGAGCAGGGAGGAGTCGGTCTGCCGGATCGTCTCGCCCAGCCAGTCGACCAGCAGCTCGAGCTCCTCGGTGCGGTGCTGCTCCGGCACGGTCTGCCGCAGGGTGCGGTAGGCATCGGTGAGGTAGCGCAGCACCAGGCCTTCGGAGCGCGCGAGCTGGTAGCGCGAGACGACGTCGGTGAACGACATTCCCTGCTCCCACATCTCGCGCACCACGGACTTCGGGGACAGCAGGTCCTCGGGCAGCCACGGGTGGGACTGCCGGTAGATCTCGTACGTCGCACCGAGCAGCTCGGCCAGCGGCTGCGGCCAGGTGATCTCCTCCAGCAGCGCCATCCGCTCGTCGTACTCCAGACCGTCGGCCTTCATCTCGGCGACCGCCTCACCCCGCGCAGCGAACTGCTGGGCCATCAGCACCTGGCGCGGCGCCTCGAGCACCGCCTCGATGACCGAGACGACGTCGAGCACGTAGGTCTCGGCCTCGGGGTCGAGCACGTCGAGGGCGGCCAGTGCGAAGTGCGCGAGCGGCTGGTTGAGGGCGAAGTCGGCGGGCAGGTCGACCCCGACGACGTAGCGGCGGCCGTGCTCGTCGGGCTCCTCGAGACGCTCCAGCACCCCGGAGTGCACCAGGGACCTGGCCAGACGCAGTGCGCGCCGGGCCAGCCGCAGCTGCTGGCGGCGGGGCTCGTGGTTCTCGGTGAGCAGTCGGCGCATCACCGGGAAGGCGTCCTCCTCGCGGGAGACGACGTTGAGGAGCATCGCGTTGTCCACGCGCATCCTGGGCACCAACGGCTCGGGCTCCCCCGCGACGAGCTTCTCGAAGGTCGCCTCGGTCCACACGACGGTGCCCTCGGGCGGCTTCTTCAGCTGGGCCTTGCTCTTCTTCTTGCCCGCGGCCACCCGCTCGGCGGCCTTGGCCTTGGCCTTCTCGTTCTCGATGACGTGCTCGGGTGCCTGCACCACCACGAACCCCGAGGTGTCGTAGCCCGCACGACCCGCGCGACCGGCGATCTGCAGGAACTCGCGGGTCCGCAGGACCCGCGACCGGTTGCCGTCGAACTTGGCGAGCCCGGTGAACAGCACCGTGCGGATGGGGACGTTGATGCCGACACCGAGCGTGTCGGTGCCGCAGATGACCTGGAGCAGCCCCGCCTGCGCGAGCTGCTCCACGAGCCGGCGGTAGCGCGGCAGCATCCCGGCGTGGTGGACGCCGATCCCGCGTCTGAGCAGCTTGCCCAGCGTCTTGCCGAAGCCTGCGGCGAACCGCACGCCGGCCATCCGCTCGGCGAGCTCGGCCTTGCGCTCCTTCGACACCGCGGCCGAGACCCAGGTGGCGTTGAGCAGCGAGGTGGCGTGCTCGACGGCGTCCTTCTGGGTGAAGTGCACGACGTAGACCGGCGCCTGGCCGGTGGTGACGAGCTCCTCGAGCTTGTCGGTCATCGGGTCCAGCGACCAGGTGAACGACAGCGGCACGGGACGCTCGGCCTGGTCGACCAGCACCGACTCCCGGCCCGTGCGGGCGGTGAGGTCCTCGCGCAGCTCGCTGGTGTCACCGAGCGTGGCCGACATCAGCAGGAACTGCGTGTCCGGCAGCTCCAGGAGCGGCACCTGCCAGGCCCAGCCCCGGTCGGGCTCGCCGTAGTAGTGGAACTCGTCCATCACCACGAGGCCGACGTCGGCGGCCCTGCCCTCGCGCAGGGTCAGGTTGGCGAGGATCTCCGCGGTGCAGCAGATGATCGGGGCGTCGGGGTTGACCGCCGCGTCGCCGGTCAACATGCCGACGTCCTCGGCTCCGAAGACCTGGCACAGGTCGAAGAACTTCTCGCTCACCAGCGCCTTGATGGGCGCGGTGTAGAAGCTCACCCGGTCGCTGGCCAGCGCCGCCGCGTGCGCGGCGAGCGCCACCAGGGACTTGCCCGACCCGGTCGGCGTGGCGAGCACGACGTTGGACCCGGCGAGCAGCTCGATGACCGCCTCGTCCTGGTGCGGGTAGAGCTCGAGCCCGCGCGACTCGGCGTACGCCGTGACCGCGGCGTAGACCTCGTCGGGGCTCGACCCGGCGGCCGGCCAGGACGGAGTGGCGGCGGTCACCGGGCGCGGGGGTGCGCGGTGGCGAAGACCTCGCGCAGGTTGTCGACGGTGACCAGCGTGTAGACCTGGGTCGTCGTGACCGAGGCGTGCCCGAGCAGCTCCTGGACGACGCGCACGTCCGCGCCGCCGTCGAGCAGGTGGGTGGCGAAGGAGTGGCGCAACGTGTGCGGGGAGACCTCTCGTGTGATGCCGGCCCTCTCGGCTGCGCGCGTCAGGACCGTCCAGGCCGACTGGCGTGAGAGCCGGCCGCCCCGGGCGTTGAGGAACATCGCTCCGCGCCCCCCGGCACCCCTCGCCACGGACGCGAGCTCCGGGCGGGCGCGCACGAGGTAGGCGTCGACCGCCTCCAGCGCGAAGGACCCCACCGGCACCAACCGCT
Organism: Actinomycetota bacterium; assembly: GCA_036341255.1. Lineage (GTDB taxonomy): Bacteria > Actinomycetota > Actinomycetes > Propionibacteriales > Nocardioidaceae > Nocardioides. Next base: position 3,600 of record JAYYWX010000153.1, read on the forward strand.
GCTTGCCACCCTTGCCGCGCAGCAGCACGGTGCCCTGACCGGTCACGGGGTCGACGTCGAGGTCGTCGACGTCGAGACCCACGGCCTCGGAGATGCGCGCGCCGGTGCCGTAGAGCACCTCCAGCAGCGCCCGGTCGCGCAGGGCAAGGGAGGTGCCGGGCGACCCGGCCGCCTCCAGGATCGCCTCGACGTCGGAGAGCGGCAGTGCCTTGGGCAGCCTCTTGGCCGGCTGCGGAGGTCGTACGCCGGCGGCCGGGTCGTGCTCGACCAGGCCGTCGGCCACGGCGAACCGGTGGAAGCCGCGCACCGCGACCAGGGTGCGGGCCGCCGAGGTCGAGGAGAGCGCCTGGTGCTCGGCGTCGCCCTCGCGCAGGCGGACCAGGAAGTCGGCGACCACGCCCTCCCCCACCTGCGTGAGGTCGGTGATCTCCCGCTCGGCGAGGTAGGCGCGGTAGCGCCGCAGGTCGCGCCGGTAGGAGGAGAGGGTGTTGGCGGCGACACCACGCTCGACCACGAGGTGGTCGAGGTAGGTGCGCACCGCCCGCTCGACGGCTCCGGGAGCGCCGGTCATGGTGGGTGCCGTCACGCCAGGACGGTCTCCGGGTCCACCGCGTCGATCCCGACCGCCTCACCGACCGGCTTGTTGGTCAGCGTGCCGGCGTGGGTGTTGAGTCCCTTGGCGAGGCTGGCGTCGTCGGCCAGCGCCTGCCGCCACCCCTTGTTGGCCAGTGCCACGGTGTAGGGCAGCGTCGCGTTGGTGAGCGCGTAGGTCGACGTGGTCGGCACCGCCCCCGGCATGTTGGCCACGCAGTAGAAGGTCGACTGGTGCACCTGGTAGGTCGGGTCGGAGTGGGTGGTCGCGCGGGTGTCCTCGAAGCAGCCGCCCTGGTCGACGGCGATGTCGACCAGCACCGAGCCGGGCTTCATCTGGGCGACGAGGTCGTTGGTCACCAGCTTCGGCGCCGCAGCACCGGGGATCAGGACCGCACCGATCACCATGTCGGCGGTCTTCACGTGCTGCTCGATCGCCAGCTTGGAGGAGGCCAGGCCGTGCACCTGGTTGTTGTAGCGCCAGAACGACATCCGCAGCTTGTCCAGGTCGGTGTCGAGCAGCGTGACGTCGGCGCCCATGCCCAGGGCGATGTTGGCGGCGTTCTGGCCCGAGACGCCGGCCCCGATGATGACGACCTTGGCGCTGGCGACACCTCCGACACCACCGAGCAGCACGCCACGACCACCCTGGGCCTTGAGCAGGGCGTGCGCGCCGACCTGGGGCGCGAGGCAGCCCGCCACCTCCGACATCGGGTAGAGCAGGGGCAGCGAGCCGTTGGGCAGCTGGACGGTCTCGTAGGCGATGCCGGTGACCCTGCGGTCCAGCAGCTCGGTGGTCAGGGGCTTGTCCGCAGCCAGGTGGAGGTAGGTGAAGAGGGTCTGGCCCTCCCGCATGCGGTGGTACTCCTCCGCGACGGGCTCCTTGACCTTGAGCACCATCTCGGCCGTGGCCCACACGTCGTCGGCCGTGCTGAGGATCCGCGCGCCGGCGGCGACGAACTCCTCGTCGGTGATCTGGGACCCGAGACCGGCCCCCTCCTCGATCAGCACCTCGTGCCCGTGCGCGGTCAGCTCGTGCACGCCGATCGGCGTGATGGCGACGCGGTACTCGTGGTTCTTGACTTCCTTCGGGACGCCGACCTTCACAGGGGTCTCCTTCTCTACGGTGCGGACGAGCCGGACACTACCCGCCGAGACCGACCTCGAGACCCTCCCGGGCGGCGACCACCTCGACGCGTCCGGCGGCACGTTCCCGGGCCAGCCCGAGCAGCGCGTCGACCTCGTCGTCGGTCCGCCACGGGTCGTGGTGGAAGAGCACCAGGGTCCGCACCTCCGCCTCGACGGCCAGCTCGACGTCGTACTCCACGCTGGCGTGGCCGAGGAAGGCGACGTCGGGGAACTGCGCCGCGAGGTGCTGGGCGTCGGTGATCAGGAGGTCGGCGCCGGCCGCCAGCGCGAGCGCGGACTCGTGCCGCTCCCCCAGTCCGTCGGGCCCCGGCCCCAGGCTGGTCGGGCTGTGGTCGGACAGGTAGGCGATGGCACCGGTCGCGTCGGAGACGCGGTAGCCGAAGGTGCGTCCGCCCTTGTGCGGGATCTGGCGCGCCAACACCTCGAAGCCCTCGAGCGAGCGGGGGCCCTCGGCGATCTCCGCGAAGGTCCAGCCCCCGCCGAGCTCACGCGGCTCGACCGGGAAGTGCGGCGGCGAGAAGCACCGGGCCAGCGTCGCGTGCGCGTCCCCGGGGCGGCCGGCGACCTGCTCCGGGAGCAGCACGTCGACGCGGCTGCCGTGCGCGGTGCCGGACTTGAAGAACGGGATGCCGTGGGTGTGGTCCCAGTGCAGGTGCCCGAGCAGCAGCGTGCCGTCGAACGGCGTCGCCCCGAGCATCTCGGTGACCCGCATCAGCCCGGTGCCGCCGTCGAGCAGCAGGGACGGCCGACCGCCGTCGGGGGCCACGGCGACGCACGAGGTGTGCCCGCCGTACCGCACGAAGTCCGGGCCCGGGGCCGGGGTGGAGCCCCGCACCCCGCAGAACGTGACCCTCATCGGGCGCCCTCGACCGGCTCGGACTGCGCTGTCACGAGGACATCAGACCACGAGCACGGGCTGCGAGGACGGCGATCACCACCGGTGCGTCCTGCACGTCGCCGGCCAGCACCGCATCGAGCAGGTCGGCGAAGGGCACCCAGCCGGTGCGCATGTGCGCCTCCTCGTGCTCCGGCTCGAAGCCCTGCCGACCGACGTGCCGCAGACCGCGGGCGAGGTAGATGTGTGCGACCTCGGCGGAGATCCCCGGCGAGGCGTACGTCGTCGCGAGGTGGGTCCACTCCTCGGCCTCGTGCCCGGCCTCCTCGACCAGCTCGCGACGCGCGGCGTCCAGTGGCGACTCGTCGGGACCGCCGTCGAGCAGCCCGGCCGGGATCTCGACGAAGGTCCGCTGCGTGGCGTGGCGGTACTGCCACAGGCACAGCACCCGCTCCTCGTCGTCGACGGCCAGCACGATCGCGGCGCCGGGGTGCTCGAGCACCAGGCGGCGGAACGGCTCTCCCGACCCGTCGGGCACGGTGATCCGGTCCTCGCGCAGCGCCACGACCCAGTCGTCGCGGTGCAGGTCGCGGCTCTCGACGACCGGCCAGGAGCCCGGCTCGTCGCGCAGCGGCGGGTGGCTGGGTGAGGTCACTCGTCGTCGGCGGGCTCGCGCCGCAGCCCCTTCTCGTCGATCGGGAAGCGCAGCTCCTTCTGGCGCGCGATCGCGGCGCCCACCAGCCCCTTGAACAGCGGGTGCGGCCGGGTCGGGCGCGAGCGCAGCTCGGGGTGGGCCTGGGTGGCGACGTAGTAGGGGTGGACCTCGCGCGGCAGCTCGACGTACTCCACCAGGGTGTCGTCGGGCGAGGTGCCGGAGAACACCAGGCCGGCCTCCTCCAGGCGGGGGCGGTAGGCGTTGTTGACCTCGTAGCGGTGCCGGTGTCGCTCGGAGACGACCTCGTCGCCGTAGACCTCGCGCACGATGGACCCGGCCTTGAGGTGGGCGGGGTACATCCCCAGACGCATGGTGCCGCCGAGGTCCCCGGCACCCTCCACGAACTCCTTCTGCTCGGCCATCGTCGCGATCACCGGCTCGGGGGTGTCGGGATCGAACTCGGTCGAGCCGGCCTTCTCCAGCCCGAGCACGGTGCGGGAGTACTCGATGACCATGCACTGCAGGCCCAGGCACAGGCCGAGGGTCGGGATGCCGTGGGTGCGGGCGTAGGTCAGGGCGCCGAGCTTGCCCTCGAGGCCTCGGATGCCGAAGCCGCCGGGGACGCACACCGCGTCCACGTCCTGCAGCTTCCTGGCCGCCCCGGCCGGAGTCGCGCACTCGTCGGAGGGGATCCACTCGAGGTTGACCTTCGCGTGGTGAGCGAAGCCTCCTGCGCGCAGCGCCTCGGCCACCGAGAGGTAGGCGTCGGGCAGGTCGATGTACTTGCCGACCAGCGCGATCGTCACCTCCTCCTCGGGGTGGTGGACCCGGCGCAGCAGGTCGTCCCACTCGCGCCAGTCGACGTCACGGAAGGGCAGGTCCAGCTTGCGCACCACATAGGCGTCGAGGCCCTCGCGGTGCAGCACCTTGGGGATGTCGTAGATGGAGGGCGCGTCGGCGGCGGTCACGACGGCCTCGCGGTCGACGTCGCACATGTCGGCGATCTTGCGCTTGATGCCTTCGGGCAGCTCACGATCCGCGCGGCACACGACGGCGTCGGGCTGGATGCCGACCTGGCGCAGGGCCGCGACCGAGTGCTGGGTCGGCTTGGTCTTCAGCTCCTTGGAGGGGCCGATGTAGGGCACCAGGGAGACGTGGACGAAGAAGACGTTGTCGCGGCCGATCGTCTGACGGACCTGGCGGGCAGCCTCCAGGAACGGCAGCGACTCGATGTCGCCCACGGTCCCGCCGATCTCGGTGATGACGACGTCCACGTCGTCGCCGTGCATCGCGAGGATGCGCTCGCAGATCTCCCCGGTGATGTGCGGGATCACCTGCACGGTCTCACCGAGGTAGTCGCCGCGGCGCTCCTTGGCGATCACGTTGGAGTAGACCTGACCGGTCGTGACGTTGGCACGCCCCGAGAGGTCGGCGTCGAGGAACCGCTCGTAGTGACCGATGTCCAGGTCGGTCTCGGCGCCGTCGTTGGTGACGAACACCTCGCCGTGCTGGAACGGGTTCATCGTCCCCGGGTCCACGTTGAGGTAGGGGTCGAGCTTCTGCATCGTCACCGAGAGCCCGCGGGAGCGGAGAAGGCGCCCCAAGCTGGAGGCAGTGAGACCCTTCCCGAGCGAGGAGGCGACGCCTCCGGTCACGAACACGTGCTTGGTCGGGCCTGAGTTCCTCACGGGATTCCATCCTAGGGCATGAGGGGCCGTGCTCAGGACTCAGGCGCGCGCGGTCCTCGCCACCTCGAGCAGCTCCCTCGCGTGGGCCAGCGCGGTGTCCGAGCCGGACAGGCCCGCCATCATCCGCGACAGCTCGTGCTCGCGCTCCTCCTCGCCGAGCAGCGTGAGCCCGGAGCTGGTGATCGTGCCGTCGTGGGACTTGCGCACCACGACGTGCCGGTCGGCGTACGCCGCGACCTGCGGCAGGTGGGTGACCACCAGCACCTGGGAGCTGCGCGCCAGTGCGGCGAGCCGGCGTCCGACCTCGACCGCCGCCGCGCCTCCGACACCGGCGTCGACCTCGTCGAAGACGAAGGTCGGCACCGGGCTGGTGCCGGCCAGCGAGACCTCCACGGCCAACATGACCCGCGACAGCTCACCACCCGAGGCGCCCTTGTCCAGCGGGCGCGGATCGGACCCGGTGTTGGCTGCCAGCAGCAGCTCGACCTCGTCGATGCCACTGGGCGCGAACCTCAGCCACCGCTCGCCCACTCGCAGGGGGACTCCCGGGGCGTCCGGATCCGCTGGGGCCTCGGTCTCGTGCTGGCGCACGGCGACCGAGAGCCGCGCGTGCGGCATGGCCAGCAGGCTCAGCTCGTCACTGACCTGCTCGCCGAGTCGGTGCGCCGCGTCGACGCGCAGGTCGCTGAGCCGCGTGGCAGCACTGGCGAGCTCGGTTCGGAGACGGGCACGCTCGGTCCGCAGCGCCTCGACCCGCTCGTCGGAGCCGTCGAGCTCCAGCAGCCGGGCAGCCGAGCGCTCGGCCCAGGCCAGCACCTCCTCGAGCGTCTCGCCGTACTTCCGGGTCAGCTTGGTCAGGTCGGCACGACGCTCGGAGACCGCCGCCAGTCGCGCCGGGTCGGTGTCGATCCCCGAGGCGTACGACGCCACGTCGGTCGCCAGGTCGGCGAGGACGTACCCCAGCTCGGCGGCCCGGTCGGCCAGCGCGGCTGCCTCCGGGTCGTGGTCCCGCACCCCGTCCAGCAGGGTTCGCGCCGCCCCCAGGGTGCCCATGGCGTCGGGTCCGCCCTGCTCGCTCGACAACGCCTCCCGCGCCTGCTCGGCGGCCGCACGGAGGGTGTCGGCGAACCCCAGGCGGGTCTCCTCCGCGGCGAGCTGTTCCTCCTCGCCGGCCTGCGGCGAGACGACCTCGATCTCCTCCAGGCCCAGGCGCAGCTGGTCGGCCTCCCGGGCGCGCTCGCGAGCGTGGTCCACGACGTCGCTCAGCTCCTCCTCGACGGCGCGCAGCCGGTCGAAGAGCTGGCGGTACGCCGCGGCGGCCGTGGCCAGCGGCTCCCCGCCGAACCGGTCCAGGGCGTCGCGCTGGGCACGGGGCCGCAGCAGCCGGTGCTGGTCGGACTGGCCGTGCACCGCCACCAGGGGCTCACTGACGCCGGACAGCGTCGCGACCGGGACCGAGGCCCCACCGACGAAGGCCCGCGAGCGGCCCTCGGCCGACACGTTGCGTGCCAGCACGACCCGTCCGTCCTCGACCGTGCCGCCGGCCTCCTCGACGCCGTCGACGAGCTCGGGCAGGTCGTCGGTGACCACGACCCCCTCGACACGTGCCGTGCGGGACCCGGTGCGGACCGCTCCGCTGTCGGCGCGTCCACCCAGCAGCAGCCCGAGGGCGGTGACGACCATCGTCTTGCCGGCACCGGTCTCACCGGTGATGACGGTGAGCCCGGGCCCCAGCTCGAGGGTGGAGGAGTCGATGACCCCCAGGCTCTGGATCCTGATCTCCTCGATCATGGCGCCTCGCTCCGGCGTCGGCGCTCGGCCGAGCCGCGCCAGCCCTCGACCGGCAGGCCGAACTTGGCGACCAGCCGGTCGGTGAACGGCGCCTCGTGCAGGCGCACCAGCCGCACCGGCCGCTCGCCGCGGCGTACCTCGATCCGGGCGCCGGGAGGGAGGTCCACCGCACGCCGGCCGTCGGCCCAGAGCACGCCGGACCCCTCGGTGTTGGCCAGCACCTCGACTGCCATGACGGAGGTGGGCGCCACCACGAGGGGGCGGGCGAACAACGCGTGCGCCGAGATGGGCACGAGCAGCAACGCGTCGACCTGCGGCCACACGATCGGGCCGCCGGCGCTGAAGTTGTAGGCGGTCGAGCCGGTCGGGGTCGAGCACACGACCCCGTCGCAGCCCCACCGCGACAGCGGACGACCGTCGACCTCGACCACCACCTCGAGCATCCGCTCCCGGGCGGCCTTCTCCACGCTGGCCTCGTTGAGGGCGAACGTCGAGGTCACGACCTCGCCGTCGCGGACGACCCGGACGTCGAGCGTGGTCCGCTCCTCGATGGCGTAGTGCCCCGAGACCACCGCCTCGATCGTGCTGTCGACGTGGTCGTGCTCGGCCTCGGCCAGGAAGCCGACGTGCCCCAGGTTGACCCCCAGCAACGGGGTGCCGGTGGCGTGGGTGACCTCGGCGGCGCGCAGGATCGAGCCGTCCCCACCCAGGACCAGCGCCAGCTCGCAGTCGACGCCGGCCTGGTCGCCCTCGGCCGCGGGCTCCACCCGGATCTCGGGGTCGTCCGCGCTGATGCCCAGGTCGGCCATCTCGTCGGGAGGCATGCGCACCACGATGCCGTGGGCGGACAGCGCTCGGCAGCAGGCCAGTGCGACCTCGCACGCGTCCTCGCGCCCGGTGTGGGTCAGCAGCAGCACACGACGGGTCACGGCTCCACCCTCTCACCCGTGCTCGCCGCCGCGGCGGCGAGCGGGTCGTCGCCCCGCACCAGCGCCTCGACCTGCTCGGCGGTCACGCCGGCCGGTCCGCGGCGCAACCACAAGAAGAACTCCACGTTGCCCGACGGGCCCGGCAACGGGCTCGTCGTCGCGGCGACCGCTCCCCAGCCCCGCAGGGCAGCGGCGTCGGCCACGCCCAGCACGGCCTCGGCACGCAACGAGGGTTCCCGCACGACCCCGCCCTTGCCGACCCGGTCCTTGCCGACCTCGAACTGCGGCTTGACCATCAGGGCCAGGTCCCCGTCGGGATGCGTCACGCCGATCAGCGCGTCGAGCACCAGCGACAGGGAGATGAAGGACAGGTCTCCCACGACCACCTCGACCGGGTCCCCCACGAGCTCGAGGTCGAGCTCGCGGATGTTGGTGCGGTCGTGGACCACGACCCGTTCGTCGCTCTGCAGCGACCAGGCCAGCTGTCCGTAGCCGACGTCGACCGCCAGCACTCGGGAGGCGCCCCTGCGCAACAGCACGTCGGTGAAGCCGCCGGTGGACGCCCCTGCGTCCAGGCAGCGGCGCCCGTCCACCGAGAGCCCGACCGTGGCGAACGCGTCCAGCGCCCCGGCGAGCTTGTGGCCGCCGCGCGAGACGTAGTCGGGCCGGTCGACGTCCTCGCGGACGACGATCGCCACGTCGGTCGTCACCCCGGTCGCAGGCTTGCGGGCCGGTGCACCGGAGACCGTGACGCGCCCCGCAGCCACCAGCTCGCTGGCGTGCTCGCGGGAGCGGGCGAGACCTCGGCGGACCAGCTCCTGGTCCAGCCGCAGTCGGCGCGGCGGCACCCCGCTCAGCCCTCCTCTGCCCGGATGGGTGCCCGCGGGTCGGAGTCGAGCGCGCGCCGTAGGCGCTCCTGGGCAGCCGTGAACACGGCCGCGTGCTCGGGGAGCGGGCGCTCGGCCAGCTCCTCCACCGACTCGATGACGGCGTCGACCGACGCCACCCCCGTGCGCACCTGCTCGTCCATGTGGCGAGGCTATCGCGCGGCGCCGACGTCGTCCGCCGGCGGATGCACAGCCGCCACGTCGACCACGTCACCCACTTCGTCCAGGTGCGTCCACGCCGCAGATGCCGCCGCCCGCCACCAATCGTCCGGGCCGCCCTCACCGAGCACCCGCAGTGCGCCGTCGATCACCTCAGCCCTCCAGCCACCGCACTCCCAGGCACCACCGTCCTGGTGGGCCTGCGGGTGCGGGCCGAGCAGGCCGGACAGGTCTGCCGCCAGGTACGTCGGTCGTTCCTCGCGACGCGCCGCGACCAGCTCGCCGAGACCACTGACGCCGGTGCGCACCAGCAGCGACGGGATGCCGAGCCGCACCGCCCCCTCGATGTCGGTGTCGAGCCGGTCCCCCACCATCAGCGGACGCTCACCGCCCACGCGCCTGATCGTCTCCTCGAGCAGCGGGCGCTCGGGCTTGCCTGCCACGACCGGGTCCACGCCGGTGAACCGGCACAGCGTCTCGACCAGCACCCCGTGGCCGGGGGCGGTGCCGTAGGGGGTCGGGATAGACATGTCGGTGTTGGAAGCGACCCACCGCAGCCCGTCGCGGATCCGGACGGCCGCCCGCATCACGTCGCGCCACAGCACGTCCGGGCCGTACCCGGTGACCACGGCCTCTGCGTCGTCCTCCTCGACCCCGACCGGCTCGAGCCCCTCGGCCCGCAGCGCCGTCTCCAGGCCCGCCGCCCCCAGCAGGACGACCCGTGCGCCCGGTCGGAGCTCCTTGCCGAGGACCCTGGCGGCCGCCTGGGCCGAGGTCACGACGTCCGCCGCCTCGGCCGGCACACCGAGATCGGTGAGGTGGTCGGCCACGGTGTCCGGCGTGCGTGAGGCGTTGTTGGTGACGTACGCCGGTCGCATCCCACGCTGGCGAGCCGACGAGATCGCCTCCGCCGCGCCGGGCACCGCCGCACCGCCGACGTAGACCACTCCGTCGAGGTCCAGCATGACCAGGTCGTGGACGTCGCAGAGATCCTGATCGCTCCAGCCCAGCACGCGCGCAGCCTACGATGGCCCGATGGACGAGTCCGACCCGGCCGTCGCTCCCCCACCGCTGGCGGGGCCCTTCCGCCTGCACACCTTCCGGCCCCGGGGCCGTCCCGATGTCGGCACCCGCACCCTGTACGTCCACGAGTGGACCTCGTCGGGCTTCACCGTCCGCGGACTCGTCGGGCTCCTCGACCTCACGGGGGGTCACTGCCCCTCACGGCAGGCGGTCGTCCTGCCGCACGAGCGCGTCCACGCCGACCAGGTCCAGCAGCTGGCTGGTCGCATGGCTCGGGGCCGTGTCGACACCGCGCCGATCCTCCTGGCCCATCGCGGGCCGGCGGCACTGCGTGCGCTTCTCGACGAGGTCTGCTCCGAGCCGCCGCGCCTGGTGCGCAGCCTGCGCGACCAGCGTCACCGGGTGTGGGCCCTGGCTCGACCCAGTGAGCTGGAGCTCGTCGCGGACCAGCTCACCGGCACCAGCGCCCTGCTCGCGGACGGGCACCACCGCTATGCCGCCCACCTCCGACTCCTCGCGTCGTGCACCCGGGGGGCCGACCGCGCGCTCAGCGTCCTCGTCGACCACGACGACACCCCCCTGCACCTCGGAGCGATCCACCGTGTCGTCCCCGGTGGCGTCGTCCACGCCGCACGTGCTCATGGTTGGGGCATCGCCCCCGCTGGTGCGGTGAACCCGCTCCACGAGGTGGCTCCGGGGCGCGTGGTCGTGTGGGAGTCGGGGACGACGCACGTCCTGACGCTGCCCCCCACGCCGGGACCACCGGGTGGCTCAGGACTGGTCACCACGGCCACCGTGCCCCTGCTGGCCCTGGACCGCATGCTCAGCGGACTCCCGATCGGCGAGACCGCCTACCACCACGAGGCCGACACCGCGCTGGCCGAGGCACGCCGGCGCGGACGCAGCGCCATCCTGCTCCCCGCTCCCAGCCTGGACGAGGTGCTCGCCGTGGTGCGGCAGGGACGGTTGCTCCCGGAGAAGGCGACGTCCTTCCAGCCCAAGCCGCGCCCCGGGGTCCTCACGAGGCGACTCCGCGACGTCTGAGCCGAGCCGACGACACCTCTACCTCGACACGGCTCTGTGCTCCTCCGCCCGCACGGAAGAAGCGTCGTCGGACCGATCCGCCCACCTCGACCCTGTCCCCCTCGCGCCACCCGCTCACGCTGCGTTGCACGCGCGGGGACCAGGCGCTGCACTCCAGGGTGTCGACCGTCTGCCGCGACGCTGATCCCTCCGGTCGCCGCACCACGAGTCGGAAGAGCCACACGCAATCCCCGCTGGGCAGCTTCCTCACCTCGGGGTCGGCCGACACCCTCCCGACGAGCACCACCTCGTTGCGATCGGCGAGCCGATCCTCGGCCCCCTGATCGCGCACTGTCTTCTCGCGTGCCATCTGCACCACCTCCGAGAGGCACTGTGCCCCCGGACGATGGGCGCGAGGTCGGACCATCCGTCGCATGTGGACCGATCCACCACGGCGCAGGCTTGTGCACGACCACAGGGTCGAGAGGAGGAGGGCATCCCCGGGTCGTGGGTGAGGGGGGGAAATGCGAGCAGCCCCGCCTCTGATGAGGCGGGGCTGCTGCAAAGTATGTCCGGCGGCGTCCTACTCTCCCACGACCTCGCGGTCGCAGTACCATCGGCGCTGAAAGGCTTAACTTCCGGGTTCGGGATGGGACCG
>JAYYWX010000154.1:0-11577 GCA_036341255.1 Actinomycetota bacterium
CATGGCGCCCGCTGAGGGGCACGACTGCGTGGAACAAGCTCAGCCCTGGGCGCCGAGCGACTTCCAGTAGTCGTTGAGCGCGCCGTTGGTCTTCACGAACCAGATGATCGGGCCGACGAGGATGAACATGCCGGGGAAGTACCACAGCCCCGTGACGCCGCTGACCGGCTCCTTCTGGCCGCGGCGCTTGTAGAGGCCGCCCACCTCGGCGGAGGTGAGGTAGGGCATCACGATGCCCACGAAGATCGCCAGGATCAACGCGACCGCGCCGCCGATGCCCTGGCCGGAGTGCTGCTTCATCTCCTCGTGGACCTTGTACCAGTAGTACCAGCCGTAGATCCCGAAGGTGACGATGAAGAGCAGGAACGCCATGCCGGTGCTGCGCACCTGACCGATCGGGCCCATCTGCCCGCCCATCTGCCCGGCGACCGGCGGTGCGGCGGCGTACGTCGGGGCCGGCGGCGCGCCGGTCGTGTCACCCCACTGCGGGGCCGGCGGGGGCGGCGGTGCGGAGCCGGCCGGTCCGGTGGGCTCGCTGGGCGGCGGCGGGTACTGGTCGGACACGGGACCTCCGGAGGTCGCTGAGGGGGCTTGTCCCTCGCGACGCTAGCCACCGGCCAGTGCGGGCGCCAGGCACCACGCGGGGGGTCGTGCGGAGGGGACCGGGTAGTCCGTTCGGACTACTCGCGCTCGACCGACGGGTCGAAACCGCGCAGGTCCGTAAAGGAAGTTCGGTTCGACGTCTCAACTCTTCCCCAGGACCTGACGATCAGGGGGTTCCCGGACGCTTTCCGTCGCCCGGGACTCCACTCCAGCAGCACCCGGGCCTCCCCCAGGCCCGACCGATCCCCCGGACCGGCAGCTCCACCCACCCGCTCCACCCGCTCCACCCGCTCCACCTCGATCCCCCCCCGATCACCCCCTGGGCGCTCCTCCGAGTGCCCCCACCCTCGGACCCCCGCCGCGGAGCCACTGTGCGTCGACGCAAGAAGCAGCAGAAGAAGAAGTTCCGGCCCGTCCGGTACGCCCCGACCCCCGTCCTGGGCGCCGCGGACCGGCACATGGTCAGCCGGTTCAGCTACGGCACCACCCCGGAGCTGGTCCGCGAGGTGCAGGCGGCCGGTGGCGGTCTCGCGTGGTTCGAGCAGCAGCTCGCCACCGCGGACGCGGACGCCGCGATCGGCGACTGGTGGCCGGACCTGCACCGGGACGCGGCCACGCTGTGGAAGCGGCAGCAGGACGAGGTCCGCGCGGTCTGGGAGGTGATGTCGGACTACTCCTGCCGGCTGATGGTGCGCCGGATGACCTCCCCGCACCAGGTGCTGGAGCGGATGACGGAGTTCTTCGAGGCCCACCTGCACGTGCCGGTCAACGGCGACAAGCAGGGCGTCTGGCGTGCGTCGTACGGCGACGTCATCCGTCGCCACGCGCTGGGCCGCTTCGACGAGATGCTGGTCGAGGCGATCACGCACCCCAGCATGCTGCTCTTCCTCGACCAGGCGGTCTCGACCAAGAAAGCCCCCAACGAGAACCTCGGCCGCGAGCTCCTCGAGCTGCACACGGTCGGGGTCGGGCACTACACCGAGGACGACGTGAAGGCCTCGGCCCGCATCCTCACCGGCTACCGCGTCGACGTGTGGCGCACCTGGGCTGCGACGTACGAGCCCGATGACCACTGGACCGGGCCGGTGAGGGTGGGCGACTTCGTCGACGCCAACGGTGCGGCCGACGGCCGGGACCTCGTGCGCCGCTACCTCAGGCACCTGGCCCACCACCCCCAGACCGCCCAGCGCTTGGCGCGCAAGCTGGCGGTGAAGTTCGTCCGCGACGACCCGCCGCAGGCCCTGGTCGACCGGCTGGCCCGCACCTACCTCCAGCACGACACCGCGATCGTCCCGGTGCTGCGCGAGCTGGTCCGGTCGGTGGAGTTCAAGGGCTCGCGGGGCGTGAAGCTGCGCGACCCCTCCGAGGACCTGGTCGCGACGTACCGCGCACTCAGCGCGACCGTGCGCAAGCCGCAGCGCCGCGAGGACGCCGCCAACGCGATGCTGTGGCAGTCCACCGTGATCGGCCTCGCCCCGATGACCTGGCCGCGCCCCGACGGCCAACCGCTGGACAACCAGGCCTGGGCGACGCCCGCGCGGGCGCTGGCGTCGATGGACATCCACTGGTCCCTGGCCGGCGGCTGGTGGCCCAAGACCGGCGTGGACTACCTGCAGCCGACCGACTGGGTGCCGGAGCTGCCGATGCGCTTCGCCCCGCTGGTGGACCACCTCAGCCGTCGCATCCTCGGCCGGCCCTCGACCCGCGGGATCCTCAAGGCCGCGAGCACCGCGGTGGGCGTCAAGCCCACCGAGGAGATCACCGCCGACCACCCGCTGATGCGCTGGCACTTCAACCGGCTGCTCGGTTCCTTCCTCGACAACCCGCTGCACTACGGACGGTGAGCTCGTGACCACCTCTCCCCTGCCCCGCACCTCGGCTTCAGGCTCCGGCGACTGCTCGTGCCCGGAGTTCCGCGGCGCCGACGTGAGCCGGCGCGGGTTCCTGCGCGGACTCGGCCTGGCCGGCGCCACCATGACCGTGGGCTCGGCCGTCGTCACCGTCGGCCCCAGCGCGCCGGCCGCCGCCTCGGGCGGCTCGAACGTGCTGGTGGTGCTCTCCATGCGCGGCGCCGCCGACGGCCTGTCCCTGGTGGTGCCGCACGGTGACCCGGTCTACTACCGCGCGCGTCCCCGGATCGCCGTCCCCGCCGACCGGCTCGTGGCCAAGGACGGCTTCTTCGGCCTGCACCCGGCGCTCTCCCCGCTGCTGCCGCTGTGGCAGCAGGGCAGGATGGGCGCGGTGCACGCCACCGGCCTGGCCGTGCCGAACCGCTCGCACTTCGCGGCGATGGAGGCCGTCGAGGACGCCACCCCCGGCTCCTCCGAGCGCGTGGGATGGCTCAACCGCCTCATCGGCGACATGCCCGGGACCTCGCCGCTGCAGGCGGTCGCCGTCGGCTCCGCCCCGCCGTCGCTGTACGGCCCGCAGCCGTGGATGGGCTTCGACCGCCTCGACGAGGTCGGCGTCGCGGGCGACGACCAGTGGGACCCCACCGACGACCGACTCCGTTCGCTCGGCAAGATGTGGCAGCGCTCGCGGAGCCCGCTGGCCCCCGCCCTGCGCTCGGCGATGGCGGCCGTGGAGGAGATCGGCCCCGCCCAGGCCCAGCAGCAGCGCTCGGACAACTTCCCCAGGAGCGACCTCGGCAAGGCGCTCTCGGCGGTCTCGCGCACCATCCGCGGGGACATCGGCGCCTCCGTGATCACCGTCGACCAGGGCGACTGGGACATGCACTCCGACCTCGGCACCCTGGAGTGGGGTCGGATGCAGCGCAACACCGACGACTTCGCCCGCTCGATCGCCGCGTTCTTCGAGGACCTCGGCCCCGCCGCGGACCGGGTCACCCTGGTGACGGTCTCGGAGTTCGGGCGACGCGTCGTGGAGAACAACAACTACGGGCTCGACCACGGCTGGGGGAACGTGATGTTCCTGTTCGGCGCCGGTGTGAAGGGCGGCTACCGCGGCACGTGGGCCGGGCTGACCGACAGCCACGACGCCGACCTGACGGTGACCACGGACTACCGCTCGGTGCTCAGCGAGGTGGTGCGGACCCGGACCACGGTCTCGACCGCCACGGTGTTCCCGCAGTTCAGCCCCGAGCGTGTGGGAGCGATGGCCGGGGTCTGAGCCCCGCTGCTCAGGCCGGCTCGACGCCGGCGAAGGGGACGCGGAGCACCGACCTGCCCACGCGCAGGTGGTAGCAGGTGCGGCCACGCTTGAGGACGGTGCCGACGGCACGGTCGTAGTCCCCCGGCACGGTGATGCGTGCCTGTGCGCCGACCCCCAGCCGCGTGACGCGGCGCCCGTCGCGCAGCGCGGCGAGCTCGGCGACGTAGTTGGGGTGGTGGGCCGCGGGACGGCCGTGGTGGGTCCAGGTGAGGACGTGGCGCAGGTCGAAGGTGCTGCCGCTGCAGCGCCGGCAGACGAGGACGCGTTCGGGGCGGCGGTGCCGGTCGACGGTGTGCCCGGCCGGGCAGACGCCGAGCCAGGGCGCGGCCACGCGGGGGGCGTCGGCCGGGACGCAGCGCTCTGCCGAGCAGCCGATGGCCCGGGCGGTGCGCGCCCAGGTCGCGTCGTGCCCGTGGGAGGGGCCGACCAGCGCGTGGGCGATCTCGTGCAGGACGGTGTCGCGCACCATCGCCTCGTCGTGCAGGACCGTCAGCGGCGCGCTCAGCCCGATGGTGCGGGTGGCGAAGCGGCACACGCCCGCGCGCCGCTTGGCGGCGTCGTACTCCACGCGCCAGTCCGTCAGGCCGTGCTCGGCGAGCAGCCCGGTGGCGAGCTCGTGCGCGGCGGAGAGGTCCATGTCGCGCAGGCTAGGCGTCGCCGCCGACAGCGTCGCCGGGCGACTCCTCGCGGGTGGCGGCGTAGCGCTGGTGGAGCCGGTCGCGGACCTCGTCCGGCGACATCTGGGTACGCCGCCGGTGGTCGCGCGCCACGACGACCCCGGTCGCGGCGACCCCTGCCACGCCCGCGACGCCGAGCACCTTCCACACCCGGCCCGAGGTCAGACCGGCGCGCAGCCACGGCCTCCCCGCACCACCGTCCGCCATGGACCACACTTCCTCTCATGTCCGACCGACGCAGCCGGATCTCCCTGGACCGGGCCGTGGACCTGACCCGCACCGGCGACCTGTGGCTCTTCCGCGGCCGCTCGACCGCCGACCACGCTATCCGGGTCCTCACCAACGCCCCGGTCAACCACGTCGGCATGGCGATCGTCCTGGACGACCTGCCGCCGCTGATGTGGCACGCCGAGCTCGGCAAGGGACTCGTCGACGTGTGGACCGGCCAGCACCAGCGCGGGGTGCAGCTGCACGACCTGCGCGACGCGGTCCGGCAGTGGCACGACCGCTACGACCAGCAGGCGTGGTTCCGCCAGCTCGACGCCGGCCCCGACGGGATCACCGCGGAGATGGAGGACGCCGTGCTGTCCACCGTGGCGCGGCTCGACGGCACGCCGTTCCCCAGCACCGCCAAGCTCGTCGGACGCTGGGCGCGGGGCCGCGTGCGTCGCCAGGCGCCCGCGGAGCTGACCTACTGCGCGGAGGTCGTCGCAGCGACGTACACCGCGATGGGGTTGTTGCCGACGGACCTGCCGACCAACTACTACGACCCCGGGATGTTCTGGTCCGGCGATGCCCTCCCCCTGCGCGAGGGTGCGCGACTCGGCGCCGAGATCGCGGTCGACCTCTGACCGCCGAGACGTCACTCGCGCACGGCCGAGAGGTCACCCACGCACGCTCAGAGCGAGGTCATGCCCTCGTCGGTCAGGGCCCAGACTCCGGGCTGGGGGGCCAGCAGCAGGCCGTCGTCTGCGAGCTCCTTGCGGGCCCAGCGGGCGGCGGTGCGCCAGCGGACCTCGCCGGTGGGGCCGGTCTCGTGGTCGCCGGGCTTGAGCACCTCGGCCAGCCGCTCCTCGAGCTCGGCGAGCACCAGGTCGGCCTCGCGCTCCCCTCCGTGCTCCTGCAGCACCTGGACGATCACGGGCTTGAACTCCGCCTTGTCGGTACGCCGACGCGGGGCCGTCCGCACGGTCGCGGTCGTCTCCTTGGCGGCCCGCGGGCTGGCGACCCGCTTGCGGGTCACGGGCGAGGCCTTCGGCGGCGCCTTCACCGGCTCCGGTGCCGGCGGGTTGCCGTGCACGCAGGTCGACAGCGGCAGGTCGCAGTGCTCGCAGTAGTCCTCGGCCACGGGCCCGAGACTACGACGCGTCGACGGCGCGCGCGACAGCGGTCACGCGACCTTCACCAGCGGTTGTGGACCTGCTCACGCAGCCGGGCGTCGTAGAGCGCGCGGACCCCGTCGAGGAGCGCCGGCGAGAGTGCGGGGAGCTCACCGGCGGCGGCGTTGGCGCGGGCCTGCTCGGCGCTGCGGGCGCCGGGGATGACGGTGCTGACGCCGTCCTGCTGGGCGCACCAGGCGAGCGCGACCTGGGCGGGCGTGGCGCCCTCGGGGCCGTGCTCGCGCACCAGCGCCGTGAACTCGCGGGCCGCCGCGACGCCGGTCTCGTAGTCGACGCCGGCGAAGGTCTCGCCGACGTCGAACGCGCTGCCGTCGCGGTTGTAGTGGCGGTGGTCGTCCTCGGCGAAGGTGGTCGACTCGTCGTACTTCCCCGACAGCAGGCCCGAGGCCAGCGGCACCCGGGCGAGGATGCCGACGCCGGCCCTGCGGGCGGCGGGCAGCACCTCGTCGAGCGGCTTGAGGCGGAAGGCGTTGAGGATGATCTGCACGCTGGCGCAGCCGGGCCGGGCGATGGCGGCGAGGGCCTGGTCGCAGGTCTCGACCGAGACCCCGTAGGCGGCGATCGCGTCGTCGTCGACGAGGGTGTCGAGGGCGTCCCAGGTGGCGTCGTCGGTGATCGTGGCGCTGGGCGGGCAGTGCAGCTGGACGAGGTCCACGGTGTCCACGCCGAGGTTGCGGCGCGAGCGGTCGGTCCACTCGCGGAAGTGGTCGAGGCGGTAGTTCTGCGGCACCTGGTCGACGCGGCGGCCCATCTTGGTGGCGACGGTCAGCCCGTCGTGGTCGCGCAGGAACCGCCCGATGAACTTCTCGCTGCGGCCGTCGCCGTAGACGTCGGCGGTGTCGAGCAGCGTGACGCCGGCGTCGACCGCGGCGGCCAGCACGTCGAGCGCCTGCTCCTCGCTGACCTCGCCCCAGTCGGCGCCGAGCTGCCAGGTGCCGAGGCCGATGGCCGAGACGGTGCGGTGGGTGCGTCCGAGGGTGCGCTGGTCCATGCGCGTGACGCTACCCACGCGTCAGCAGGACCAGCACCTCGTGGTGGGTGGTCTGGGGGAACATGTCGAGCACCCGGGCCCGCTGGAGCGAGTACGACGGCATCGCGGCCAGGTCGCGGGCCAGTGAGCCGCTGTGGCAGCTGGAGTAGAGCACCGAGGGGACCCCGGACGCCTCGACCCAGCCGGCGAGGTCGGGCCCGAGGCCGCGGCGTGGTGGGTTGACCACGAGCAGGTCGGGGCGCGGCTCGTCGAAGGTCGTGGCCCAGGCGACGGCGTCGCCGGCGACGAAGTCGGCGCGCAGGTCGGCCAGTCGGGCCGCTCGGCGCGCACCCACCACCGCCTCCTCGCTGATCTCGACGCCGGTGACGTGCCGCTCGAGGTCGGTGCCGGGCCCGGTGGCGAGGTGCAGCGCGAAGCCGCCGACGCCGCTGTAGAGGTCCCAGACCCGGCGCGGCTCGAGGTCGCCCACCCAGCGCCTGGCGGTGGCGTAGAGCTCGGTGGCGACCGCGGTGTTGGTCTGGAAGAACGACTGCGGGCGCAGCTGCAGCACCACCGGGTGCCCGGGCACGTCGAGGCGCATCGGCAGGGTCGCCTGCTCGGTGAGCAGCACCTCCTCGGGCCCCTCGAGCACCGCCTTGTGCTCGGGCTGGATGTTGGCCGAGGCGACCGATACCGGCAGCTGATCCAGCAGCCACGGCAGGTGCTTGCGCAGCCGCGGCAGCGCCTCGGTCGAGCGCAGCACCCAGCGCACCATCAACTCGCCGTCCGGAGAGGTCGTCACCAGCAGGTGCTTGAGCTCGCCCCTCCTGCCCGGCACGTCGTACGGCGTCAGCCGGGCGCGCCGCACGTGGTCGGCCAGCACCGGCAGCGCCGCGTGGAGGCCGGGCTCGTGCAGGCCGCAGTGGCGCAGGTCCACGCCGTGCCCACGGGGGTCGAGGATGCCGAGCGTGGGCTCCTCGACGGTGCCCCCGACGACCATCTTGGCCTTGTTCCGGAACCCCTCCTCGCGGCTGGCCGCCGCGTCCTCCCACCCGGGGGCGGTCGGGTCCACGGGCACGTCGGCCAGCGCCGCGCGGGTGGCCGCCTCCGTGGCGACCAGCTGCTCGGCGTACGGGACGGGGAGCTGGGTGCACGACCGGCACACGCCCGACTCGAAGTAGCCGCACCTCACGCCGACATCACGGGCACATCATCCCCCGGGTGAGGTCGGGTGGCCGGACCGGGACGTAGCGTCGAGGACATGCAGCTCCTCGGACTCCTCGTCGTCGGCCTGATCATCGGTGCGCTCGCGCGGCTCTTCAAGCCCGGGCGCCAGCGCCTCGGACTCCTCGGCACGCTCGGTCTCGGCGTGGCGGGCGCGCTCATCGGCGGCGTGGTCGCCAGCCTGCTCGGCACCGGCAACATCTGGGAGCTCAACGTGCTCGGGTTCATCGTCGCGGTGATCGCGGCGTTCGCGCTGATCGGTGTCGCGGAGGGGATGAGCGCCAAGCAGCGATGACTCCTGTCGGTGAAGCCGTGGGGCGATGAGTTCGGCCAGGTGCAGGACCGCTTCGGCGTGATCTGGGTGATGAACATCGCCGCGGGCTGAGGTGGCGCCTCAGGCCTCGAAGAGCGCCTTGACGTCCTCGGCGGTCACCGCACCCGAGAGGGCTCCGTCACCGTCGACGACCTGGGCGAACAGCTCGGCCTTGCGCGCCTTCAGCTCCATCACCTTCTCCTCGATGGTGTCGGTGGCGACGAGGCGGTAGACCATCACCGGTCTCTCCTGCCCGATGCGGTGCGCCCGGTCGACGGCCTGCGCTTCGACGGCGGGGTTCCACCAGGGGTCGAGGACGAAGACGTAGTCGGCCTCGGTCAGGGTGAGTCCGACGCCGCCGGCCTTGAGGCTGATGAGGAAGACGGGTGCGTCGCCCCGGCGGAACTCCTCGATCACCGCGCCCCGGTCGCGGGTGCTGCCGTCGAGGTACGTCGCACCGATGCCCTCGCGGGCGAGCCGATCGCGCACCCGGGATAGATAGCCGGTGAACTGGCTGAAGACCAGCGCCCGGTGACCCTCGGCGGCGAGCTCGTGGAGGTGCTCGACGAGGACGTCGAGCTTGGCCGAGCCGACGGCGTCCTGGGCGGGGTCGACCAGCGCGGCGTCGAGGCTGAGCTGGCGCAGCCGGGTGAGCGCGCCGAAGATCGCGATCCGGTTGCGCTCGAAGTCGGTCACCAGGCCGAGCACCTCCTGCCGCTCGCGCTGCAGGTGGGTGTCGTAGATGCGGCGGTGCTTGGGCGACAGGGTCACGTCGAGGACCTGCTCCTGCTTGGGCGGCAGGTCGGCGGCCACCAGCGACTTGGTGCGTCGCAGCATGAAGGGGCGGATGCGCCGGCGGAAGCGGGCCAGCGCCTTGTCGTCCCCGCGCTTCTCGACCGGTCCGACGACCTGGTCCTGGAACTGCTTGGGCCACGGGTAGAGCCCCGGGGTGACGATGGAGAGCAGCGACCACAGCTCCATCAGGCGGTTCTCGAACGGGGTGCCGGTCAGCCCCAGGCGGAACGGCGCGTCGAGCATCCGCACCGCCTTGTAGGTCTGCCCCCGGTGGTTCTTGACCTGGTGGGCCTCGTCGAGCACGAGGCCACCCCACGGGACCTTGGTGTAGTCCTCGCCCTCCAGCCGCAGCAGCGTGTACGACGTCACCAGCACGTCCACGCCGTCGGCCTCCTCGAGGATCGTCGTGCCGCGGCGCTTGGCAGTGCCCTGCACGGCACGGACCCGCAGCCCCGGGGTGTGCCTGGCCGCCTCGGACACCCAGCCGGGCACGACGCTGGTCGGCGCCACCACGAGGAAGGGGCCGGAGCCGCGGTCGGTCGCGTGCGCGATGAGCGCCAACGTCTGCAGGGTCTTGCCCAGCCCCATGTCGTCGGCCAGCACGCCACCCAGGCCGCTCTCCCACAGGAACGCCAGCCAGCGGAACCCGTCGAGCTGGTAGGGACGCAGCTGCGAGGTCAACCCGGTGGGCTCGACCTCCGGCAGCTCGGTCAGGTCCGTGAGCACCTGGGCGGAGCGGACCCACTGGGCGGCCTGCTGGTCGACGACGCCGAGCGCGGCGAGCTCGCCCCACGTGCCGTAGTCGTAGGACGCGACCCGGAGCCGACCGTTCTCCCCCCGGGTGACCTCACCGGCGGCGCGGACGGTCTCGGCCAGTCGGGCCAGCGCCGGGTGGTCGGTGCGCACGTAGCGCCCGCTGGGGAGGAAGACCACCTCGTGTTCGAGGGTGAGGGCCTCCAGCACGTCGGGCAGCGGCAGCTGCTCGCCGTCGACGTCGATGACGACGTGCAGGTCGAGCCAGTCGGTGGCCTCGTTCTCCTCACCGTCCCCCGCGGGCACGACCTCGAAGCTGATCTGCGGGTCCGCCACCGCCTCGCGGTAGTCGGGTCGGTCGCCGTGCTCCTCGACGACCACGCCGTCGGCTGCCTCCAGCGCGGGCAGCAGGTGGCCGACGAAGGTGAGCACGTCCCCCGTGCCGAGCAGCACGTCGGGCAGCAGCACGCCACCCGGTGATCGGAGCAGGCGCCGACCGTGCTCGTCGGTCGCGACGTCGCGCAGCAGCGCCCGCTCGGCGGCCTGGTCGCGCACACCGTCGAGGTCGTCGTCGGAGCCGAGCCCGCACTCGCGGACGGAGTCGCCCACGGCGTACCGCCAGCGCCAGGAGAGCCCCACCCGGTCGGCCGCGCGCCAGGTCACCGTCGCCACGGCGCGAGGGACGGGCAGGTCGGGCAGGCGCACCGACTCATCGCTCGAGACCAGCGCCGAGGCCCGCCGCAGCGCGGGGAGGTACGTCGACTCGAAGCGCTCCCGCGCCTCGGCGGGCACCTGCACCGGCTCGGCACGGTCCACGAGACGGCGCACGACCGGGTCGACCGCGCCGGCCAGCGGACCGACGTGCGCGGTCCACCGTCCCTTGCCCTCGTCGACCGGCTCCAGCAGCAGGACGCCGTGGCCGGGCTCGCCCATCACCCGGAGCCGACTGCCCGGGGGTCGGTCGTGCCCGCGCAGCACCGCCTCGACCTGGGTCCCGTCCTCGGTCGATCGCACGTCCAGGTCGAGCGCGGCACCGTCGAGCAGGTGGACCTCGTGCAGGGGCGGGACGGTGACCAGGGGCAGACCGAGCTCCGGTGCCTGGCGCAGCAGCGGCCAGACCGAGGCGCCCAGGTCGGCGAGGTCGACACCGTCGGCGGCCCGGGAGTAGTAGGCGGCGACCGCACGCAGCTGGCGGATGGCCGCGAGCACGGCGACCTGCTCGCGGTCGTGGCGGCCGGAGTGCTGCAGCGTGGGGACGTCGTTCCAGCCGGCGCCGCTCTTGATCCAGTTCTGCTTCGCACCACGCTTCAGTGGGCGCACGAGCAGGGTGGGTGGGAGCGGGAAGGCGTGGCTGGCCAGCGCGGGATCGGGCGCTCGGACCTCGACCTGGAGGGCCAGTGGCAGCGGCTCACCGGCGTCGGGACGTGGAGCGGCAGCGAGCGCCGCGTCGAGCACCTGCTCCCAGCTGGGCGGGGGCGGGGCCGCCGGTGGCGCGTAGAGGTAGTGGGTCGGTGGGACGGCTGCCGGCGCGGTGCGGGTGGGCGGCACCCGGGGCACCGAGCTCGACGCTAGGACCGGGGCCGGCTCGACCGCTTCGAGGAGCACGGCCACCGCGTGCTTGCAGTTCCACCCGACCGGGCACTCGCAGTCGCCCTCGACACCGATGCCGTC